>CBDVBE010000008.1:0-35574 GCA_965372145.1 uncultured bacterium
AAAAAGCTTAGTTAATATTAACTATGGTGGCATAAATTTTATTTGAAAGGATATCAGTAGTATGGAAAGATTATTGAACAAATTACTTAAATTTCCCTGGCTTATTCTGATATTGATTCTGATCAGTTCGGCAGGATTTTTCAGGATAATGAAATCAAATTCCCGTATGGAGACCGATCTCGATAAATATATGCCCCAGCAACACCCTGCTTTTGTATACAGCAACAAGGCAGAAGAATGGTTCAATATCAAAGACGGGATTATAATCGCAATTGAAAATCAGAATGGAGTTTACAATCCGCAAACGATTCAGAAAGTAAAGGATCTGACTAAAGCATTGCAAAAGATGAAGGAGATAAACAAGGATGATGTTACTTCTCTTTACACGGCTGATAATATCATTGGAACCGAAGATGGTATGGATGTGAGAGCCTTTTTTAAGCGCGTCCCAAAAACTGACGAAAAATTGAAACAGCTCCGTTTAAATGTGCGCAATAACGAAATGATTTTCGGACGGCTGGTATCATCCGACGAAAAGGTCACAGTCATTATAGCAGAGATTGAAGATGACGTCTTTTCACAGGAATTTTACAAGAAAATATTGGAACTGGGCAACTCTTTTGAAGGTCCTGAGAAAATTTACGTGGCTGGTCGTCCAATAGTGGAAGGAACTATGGCGCTCCTGGGTCCTGCTGATATGAAACGAATGGTCCCCATAGTTGTTTTGGTTATTATTATTGTTTTACTGGCTGTTTTACGGAGTTTCAGAAGTACGATTCTTACACTGCTGGTTGTTTTGCTCAGCACCGTCTGGACATTTGGATTGCTGGCAGCTTTAGGCATTCCAATTTATGCTGTCTCAACCATGATCCCGGTAATGCTTATCGCTATTGGTGTGGCGGATGGGATTCATCTTTTCAGCCATCTCCACCTCTTTATGAACGAAAATCCTGATGCCACTAAAAACGAGGCCATGCTGGATATGATTCACGGTATGTGGAAACCGGTGGTTATGACCTCTGTTACCACGGCTGTGGGTTTTATTTCACTGCTCACTTCACAGGTTTATCCCATTAAATATTTCGGCATGTTTACCGCATTTGGCGTTATGGCTGCAATGGTATTTTCATTGGTATTGATTCCTGCAGGAATAATGGCATTTGGCCTGCCTAAATGGAAAAAACAGAGTGAAAAGAGTGGTAATAAGAAAGGGAGTTTTGCCACAAAATTTTCGGCGCAAATTGTAAAATACAAGTATGTAACGATTATTTTAACTGCTGTAATTATTCTCTTATCAGTTACCGGTATTGGAAAAGTGTGGATTAATTCTTCCTTTCTGGAAAAGTTTGAGAAAAACAGCGACATTGTGCTTACCGATAAATTTATCAATGAAAACTTCGGCGGTACATCTACTCTGAATATTATTCTGGATTCTAAAGATAAAGGAGCCTTTAAAAAACCGGCTGTTCTCAAAGCCGTTGACAAAATGCAGGATGATGTTGAGGGAACTCTGAAAGTTGTGGGTAACTCCTTTACCTTGACCGACTATCTCAAGCGGATGAACAAAGTGATGCACGCAGATAATGAAGAGTATAATGTAATTCCCGAGTCCCGGGAACTTGTTGCTCAGTATCTGCTGCTTTATGAGATGTCCGGTGATCCTGAAAATCTCTGGAAGGTTGTGGATTATGATTATAAAAAAGCAAATCTGACATTTCAACTGAAAAGTGATAATTCAAAAGCGATAAACAGCGTCATTGAAGTGATTGAAAAACATATTCCCGAACTTAAAAAGAATGGTGTTGAACTCAAATATGCAGGGTCGGGGTATAAAGGGCTTGTATTTACCGACCTGATTTTAAAGGGGCAAATTGCCAGCCTGCTGATGTCGCTGGCAATTGTTATCATTCTCCTCTCCTTAATGTTTAAAAATGTTATGGCGGGACTCATTGGTTCTGTTCCTATTATCATTACGTCAATTATCAGTTTCGGTGTTATGGGGCTGTTGAATATTCCATTATCCACAACTACAGCACTGCTCTCCAGTATTGCCATCGGTATTGGGATTGATTATGCGGTTCATTTTCTGGAGAGATATAAAATATACGCGGCTGAAACGGGTGATAAAACTTTGACCGGCCAACAAACTATGAAGCATTCCGGCAGGGCAATTGTCTTTAATGCGATTGTTGTTATTGCGGGCTTTTTAGTGTTGCTCTTTTCGGTATTTCCGCCAAACAGGGCATTGGGAGCGTTGGTCTCTTTAAACATGTTCACCAGTTTTCTGGGAACAGTAACGATTATGTACCTGCTGTTGTTTCTGTCGAATATTTATTTCAAAAAAGAATAGAACGCGGATTTTCACGGATAAAGAATAAGTGTGTTATTATAAAACTTTTAAATTAAGGAGGTCAGAGATGACTATAAAAAAGTATCTAACCCTTTTTATGGCAATGTTAATCGCTCTGCCAACCGTAATTTTTTCTCAAGCGAAGTTAACGGGTTTGCAGATTGTCGAAAATGTCTACAATCGTCCTACCGGTAAAGACCAGACAGGTAAGCTGACCATGACGCTAATCAATTCACGCGGTGATCAGCGTGTTCGGGTGATCAGGCAGTTTGTGAAAGATCTGGGTAACATGGAGAAGAAAATCATGTTTTTTATCTCACCTGCCGATGTGCGCAATACATCATTTATGAATTGGAGCTACGACAAAGCCGGTAAAGATGATGACCAGTGGATCTTCCTGCCGGCTCTGAAGAAAATAAAACGCATCTCCAGCGACAGCAAAAGTGACTACTTTATGGGTTCAGATTTTACTTATGATGACCTTGGAGACCGCCATCCCATAAATGATACTCATAAACTACTGCGCGAGGAAAAATTCAACGGCGAAGATTGTTATGTTATTGAAAGTATCCCAAATGAGGAAGAATATATGTATTCACGTACCGTGACCTGGGTGATCAAAGATAAATGGATCGGTCAGAAAAAGGAGTTTTATGACGAGGATGGCGAGCTCCTGAAGAGGTTGAGTGTAAAAAAATATGAGAAGATTAAAGAGTATTGGATAATAATCACAAGTGAAATGCACAATGTTCAGAAAAAACATACTACAAAAATGGAACTTGCTGATCTTAAACTGGATACCGGTATTCCTGTAAATAAGTTTACGGAACGGATGATGATAAGAGGCTTGAAATGAGAAAAATATCTGTCAGGAACTCCTGGCTCATACTTATTCTGTCCCTTTCTATAATTAGAGCAGAAGCCCAATTAGTGAATTGGTCAGGGTATGGTCGTACCTATGCAGGTGCTTTGTTAACAGGAGACAACCAATATATTATTCAAAACAGCTTTAATCTGAATATTGAGCACAGCAGGGAGAAGGTGGCATTCAAAGCAAATCCCTATATTTACCAGTATCCAAACTGGGAACTGGATATCGGTCTGCGTGAAGCCTATATGGATATCTACTTTAACAATGTTGATCTTCGTATTGGAAAACAGCAGATTATCTGGGGAAAAGCTGATGGAGTGTTTATTACCGACATTATTTCTCCGAAAGATTTAAGGGAATTCCTGCTGCGTGATTTTGATGAAATTCGTATGGGGATTACCTCTGTTAAGTTCAATTATTATCCTGGAAACAACACATTTGAAATTGTCTGGGCCCCGGTTTTTACCCCGACACAGATGCCGGAGAAAAATTCCATCTGGTATCCTGAAATGGATTTTCCGGTAGAGCCAATTTTTGATTACCGCCGGAAAGATGTTGGTATGAAGGTGAAAAACAGCGAAATTTTTGCCAAATTTTCAGCAATGACCTCTGCCGTCGATTTCGAGATCATGGGCGGTTATATGTGGGACGATGACCCGACTATGCACATCACAAAAAAGATTAATCCTCAAACTCAAAAGCTAACAGGGCTTACCGTTACCCCCGAGCATCATCGGCTGGGAGTAGGCGGGGGAAGCTTCAGCTCTACTCTTGGCCCGGTTGTGTTGCGTGGTGAAGGTGCATTTTACTACGGCAAATATTTCAATTCTGAAGCCCCAACACTCACAGACGGCACAGTAGAGAAAAACTATCTCCATTACCTTGCGGGATTGGATTTTACGTTGTGGGATGTTCACTTGAGTGCACAATTCATTCAGCAGGCAATTCTGGATTACGATGAAGAGATAAAAAATGATCAATTTGAAAACACGATCACAGCTATGGCATTTAGAGACTTCCTGCGGGAAACGTTGCGACTTGAGCTCTTTTCATACGTCGGCTTGAATAATTTTGACGCCCTGATTCGTCCTAAAGTCACTTATAAATTAACCGATGGATTTGAACTGTTGCTGGGCGCCAATTTTTTTATTGGAAGTGAAGGCAGGTTTGGGCAGTATGATAATAATGATATGGTTTATTTGAAGGTCAGGTACGATTTTTAATTAAACAGCAGCTAACCTGTCTTCGTTGTATTTTGATAAGAACAATATTTCAGCAAAAAAAAGTATCTAATTAGTTTCTACCAGAAAAGCTGGCACTATGTGTTAAATATTGACAAATGACCGTCATTCCCGCATGCTTTTAGCGGGAATCCATGCCCTTAAACACCTAAAAAGATGGATTCCGGCCAAAAGCATGCCGGAATGACTTTCAAAACGAGCTATATTTAACAGAACCTAATTAAAATTCCAGTTCATCTGGGTTAGGGGCACTTTCAAATGTAGAACATTTCTATAAAGACTATCTTTTATTTGAAAGATGGATATATAAAAGACGGATAAGAGAAACTGGTATTAAGGAGTTTGTTATTGACAGAGATGGAAAAGTCATTGTAATTGTTAAGTCTCGCAGGTAAAATAAAACTATAACAAACGGGTGGAATTGAAAAAATGAAAAACCATTTTTCAACTCACCCTTAATGTTACCGTTTACTCAAAACGCTGTCATTACGATGATTCCCTGTACTCCCGCCGTTTCTCATGCATCGCATGATAAATCTTCAGATAATTTTCATACCGGGATGGTAATATTTCTTTGCTCTCAACTTTCTGTTTCACAGAGCATTGCGGTTCATTCTCGTGAATGCAATTGTTGAATTTGCACGCACCCTGCTCTGCGGCGATTTCCGGAAAGTATGCCACCACTTCTTCTTCGTCAATCTGCGGCAGCTGCATATACGAAAAACCCGGGGTGTCGGCAATATAACCGCTATCGGTCAATTTCAGAAGGGTTATGTGTGTCGTGGTATGCACACCCCGATGGGTACTCTTTGAAAGATCGCCGATACGAAACTGATGATCGGGAAAAATGGCGGCAAGAATAGTGCTCTTACCGGTACCGGACGGGCCGGCGAAGATTGACAGGCTCTCCCGGCACTGTTCCACAAGACGGTCAATATTGTCACCTGTCAATGCAGAGGTTTGCAGGCAGGAGTATTCCAATTGTTTATAATAGGCAACAAATGCAGAAAGCGATTGAGTATCATCGTCAGTAAGCAGGTCGCTTTTATTAAACACGATATGCACAGGAAAAGCTAATACTCCCATGGAAAAGAGAAACCGGTCAACAAAGGCAAGGTCTAAGGGAGGGTCTTTCAGGGTAAGGATAAGGATAACCTGATCAATATTGGCAACCGAGGGTTTCTGCAGGATGTTTTTACGGGGGTGTAACTCGCGGATAATCCCTTCAGGGATGTCTGTATTATAGATCTCAATAGTTACAAAATCACCGACAAAGAGACGTTTACGTTCCTTTTTCAGGACGCCTTTCAGTAAAGAGCGGATAATTCCTTTCTCAGTATCAACGTGATAATAATTCTTCCGCTCTTCTACTATTCGTCCGCGTAATTGCATTGAGTAACTTTAAAATTTATTCTATTGTCCGGATCGCTGTGCTTTCAGCGCACGGTAGGCTCCTTCTTTTGTAAAAGAAAAAGCCGTGATCATATCTATATCTTTTGAGTGTTTCAACTCTTTAAATTTTTTATCATAAAGCCAGATCATGATCTTCATGCGCCTGATCGTAAACTGATTCCCTTCGCATTTAAGAATCAAAGGGCACACGGCACTTTTTTTCGGCTTAACCTTCCCTCCGTTCATATAAACATAGTCGATATCCGAAAGGTCGAGTTCTTTCAAACCTTCTCCATCCTGGATAACAAACTGGGCCTCAGCCGAGGCCTTCCCCCTGGTGCCATAACCTGACCCTTCAACATACCCGCTGGAGAGCAGCGCAAAATTAATGGCTGCTTCAATACTCACCGAGTCTTCTCCGGGGAAATATCTCTTTATGGTACAATCGAATTTTCCGACCGGTAGTGACCAGTACTTTGCACTGCCAATCTTCCCGTTGGCAACATAATAAACCCTTTTCTCGAGGAGTGATCGTTGGGAGTATTGGCCATACTGGGCATAAGTACTGATACAGATGGCAAGAATTGAAATAACTGCCATGAAACGTATACGAGCGTCGTACATAACAAACCCCCTATCTGACGGAAATGAACAAATTGTATGGTAATGACTAAGATGTAATATAAATAAAGTCACCCGGTGAATCTACTAATCTAACACAGGCGAAGTGGTTCACACCCCAGCAGGTTACTGCGCCGCTTTTTAGTACCTTACAGATTGCTTTCTTGTTTTTTAGAAAGGAATCTGATAAGGAACTTACTTGCGGGTTTACCCCGCGTTAGATTTATACACAGCTGAAACTGGCGTCCTATATAAATATATTGTATAATGGAAGAGAAATTAAAAAATATTCAAAAAAGGACAAACCATTCACGTGCGGAGTGTTTCCGGTTAAACACTCTGGAAGAACCCTTCTATGTTACTTTCTATAGTTATCCCAACCTACAATCGCAGCACCTCATTGAAACAGAACCTTCATGCATTGAAAGAGCATATTGTTGATTTGGCCAGTGTAGAAACCTGTGTTGTTGATGACTGCTCAACCGTGGACCAGAAAGAGAAAAACGTTTTACTCTGCAGGGAATATGATGTAAAATATCAGTTCTGCTCCGACCATCACGGCCCCTCACATGCACGAAACACCGGGCTCTTTGCGACAAGCGGTGAATGGGTCGCCTTTCTTGATGATGATGTCTGTGTTGATAAAAACTGGTATACGGTACTTACGGAAAGCATTCTCCATACACATCCCGGGGATGCGGGTATTGAAGGAGCAACGAGAAGCCGGGGAAACGGTGTGTGGGACAGCGAGGTGGAAAATTGTTCCGGAGGACTCTACCTTACTTCCAATATTACCTATCGGCGTGAGGCATTGATGCGCTGTGACGGTTTTGATGAAACCTTTACCTGGCCATTCGCTGAAGATCAAGAACTCGCCCTGCGTATTCAGAAATGGGGCACTGTTCGATTTAACGAGAAGTGTATCGTGTACCACCAGCCAAGAAATATCAACCTTGTATCGTATTGCCTGCACTCCTTCACACGGATGCACATGCTCCTTGATGCCGAGTATCATTTTTATATGAAACACCGGGACCGGTATCACACGTTCCGTAATGCAGGTACGTTCTGGGGCACTCTTGCCGCTATTCTGTTCAAGCACTTCATTACCACCTGTAAACGCCGAACCATACCGCTTCTTCTGCATCATCCTGTCCAGACCGGTGCGTTACTTTTCGCAACACTCATGGAACAGTTTGCCGCATGGCTCTATACACCAGGATACCTGATTCGCGCTGCATTTAGTAATCCTTCACAACAACACGCTGCTGTTAACTGGCAGAAAACAGCCCGGTATTGGCGTATACCAACCCCCGTGCCGTATAAGCACTTTTTCTTCAGACCGCGGCTTCTCAGATCTCTTCTCTTTCATATACATAAAAAACCCGTATACAATGCCATCACCCTGTTAAACAAGTTTTCCCGGTTAGGCATCACTGAATTCCCCCGGGTATTTCTTCGCATTGACGACATGTTCCTGGATAATCCGGAGTGTATCGAACAGTTCTGTGACGGCATAAGTAAAACCAGAGCGCCATTCCTCGCCGCAGTTACCGGTGATGATTTAGGTAAAAAGGAAAACGCGCCGTTGTGTGATACAATTGTCAAGGCCGGCGGCTCCATAGGCCTGCACGGTTTCAGCCATAAAGGCACCTTTGGCCCCTATACCAGCGAGATTCTTCAGCTCTCATTTCCGGAACTTGACCGTCTGATTACTTCTGTCACCGGTTCTGCCCTTTCGGAAGAGCATACACCAATCGCCTTTATCCCGCCATTTAATGCTATATCGTGGGAGCAGATTGTATATCTGGGAAATACCTTTCCGATCATCTGCGGCGGTCCTGAAACGATGCGTTTTACCGGTCACTGTTTCGGTCCGGTAGTGCTGAATTCCAATGCAGTATACTTTCCCTCATGTCATCCTTTTTATGGACATGCTGCAACACTTGTTCGCTCGCCAATCATTAATCAGGTTAAGCGTATGCATTACCCGATATGTATAACCCTGCACCTCCAGGCTGAAGCGGAGGATGGGTTTTCTTCACTGTTACACTGTATATCGTTATATCGTGATTTCCTTACAGACTGGCGCACCCTGTACGAGCCATCGGTTCCCGACCGGAATCAAAGAAAGGAACAGTGCCAATGAATATATGGTTTGCGGCAGATATACCACAGAATTCCTACGGCGGAGTCGGCCGGTCCATGAAAGAACTGGCAGCCGGGCTGAAAAGCAATGGGCATGTTACCACAATTATTACACGAGGTGCATTATTGTCAGACAGCTATCTCATTTTTGCAGTGAAACTCTGCATCCGGTATATACTCAGTATCTTTCATCCCCCTGACTGGATAATTGCCCGGTCAACTGATGCGGTGTTCTGTGCAATCATTATAAAACTGTTTAAACTGAAAACCGGCATTATACTCCATAACCATGGATGGGAAGAATATGTGTATACCATTGAAAGAAAACTGCCCCGCCGTATTATTACTGCGCCGACAACGTGGAAATCCCTCTGTTTCCGTTTTCCACTTTTACGTGTGATGCTTAAGCTCACGACCTACTGTATGAGCGGTACTGAACATGAAATAGTATACATCGGCAATAAATACCCCTCAGTCAAACATAAACTCATCTATGTTCCCAATGGGGTTACTCCCCAAACAGAGGGTTACTGGCTTACGATCCCTCCTGATTCACCTCATTTTCTCTGTATCGGAAATGTTACCTGGAAAAAAGGCCTTGCGCATTCTTTGCGAACATTCTCCCTGATTAGAAATGAGTTTCCGGATGCAAGGCTTACCTGTGTCGGCACTGGTGTTGACTTTGAAACGCTGTCTCGCTGTACCGGGTCCGACTTAGCAGGTGTGACCAATGTATCGTCGGTACCTTTTGAAGAGATGCACACCTGGTATACAACCTGCCCCTTCATGCTCGCGTCATCGCGTTACGAAGGCGGCCATTCTTTTGCAATCCTTGAAGCGCTCTCCTATGGTATTATAGTATTCGCTTCAGCGATACCATCGAACAGAGAAATAATCACTGACGGCGAGAACGGGTATCTAATAACCGGTTCGAGCTGCAATTATGACGCGGGTAAAATAGCACAGAAATTGTCAATGGAATCGAATCAAAACATTCGATTACACGCTATACAAACGGCTCAGCAAAACAGTTGGCGCCGGCAGATCGAACGCCTGGAGAATTTATTGTGCAGGAAACAGTAATACCGGTAGTATCAATCGTTGTACCTTCTCATCGGGAACCGTACATTGAGGATCTCGTATCTTCATGTAATGATACGGTATGGGAATCTGTTCCTGTTGAAATCATTATCGTTGCCGATTACCCTGTGGACCACCTGGAAAACACCTATCCCCATGTTCGGTGGCTCCACGTTCCTGATAAAAGTATCTCCAGGAAGCGAAATGTGGGCATTACCGCTGCCCGTGGTACTATCTGTGCCTTCATTGATGATGATTGCCGGCCTGCGGAAAAATGGATAGTACATGCTGTTGCATACCTGGATAATCATCCCGATATGATCGGTGTGGAAGGTTTGACGGAAATAGCAGCAGAGGATATACAAGCTGGTGCGTATAAAGAATTCAAACGGTTGGAAAAGAGGGGATACAGAACAAACAATATTTTTTATCGCCGTGAGACACTCCTTGCTGTAAATATGTTCGATGAGCGTTTTACCGTACAGCGGGAGGATGTTGATCTGGCTTATTCGCTCATTGAAGCCGGGCATACTATCGGTTACTCGTCTGATATACATGTTGCACATCGATTTCGAAAAAACGAAAAATGGGACCTGCTTAAAAACTGTATCAACCGCCGCTTTGACCCGCTTCTTTTCCGGAAACACAAACAGTTATATCGAAAGCAGATCGGCATGCCCTATCCACCCAATATTCTCATGGTCTTAATAGCTCATTTGCTGCTGATCGGCAGCACCATTTCATTGAGCAACACATTACTTCTATTTGCCGTGATCGATTTCTGTATAATCGTTGCTGTTACTACGAGGCGTGCAGGTTTGCCGTTTGTTAACAACCCGATACAATGGATACGCGAATTCATCTCGTTTCTTATATCGCCATTCGTTCTTTTCGGCGCATTGTTGTATGGCAGTATCCGCTTCCGTTATGTATTTCTTATATAATCCCTGATCAGGAGGTATGGGTATCAAAATCGCATTTTTCAATAAAGAATTACCGTCAGACAGGCCGAATGGCGTATCCTGCCAGGTGCACCGTCTTGCAAACGCACTGGTTGACCGGGGGCATACCTGTACCTGCTTCTCGTTCAGTCCGCGGCCCGATGATGCCCGGTATGATTTTGTTAAACTCTCGTATAACCATCGGGGAAAGGTACTGAAAAAATTTGATCCGGCGATCTCTTTCAGCCGGATTGGAGAAGGTGATTTTGATATTCTCCATTACCATGGCGATGATTATCTTGCACGCGGCGGGCACAACCGCGTGCGAACATTCTACGGGTCAGCCCTCTCGGAAGCACGCCATGCACAGACACTGTCCCGCAAGGTATATCAAAGCCTTTTTTACTGCTTTGAATGGGTTTCCTGCATGCGTAAAGGTGCAAAAGCAGGTATTTCAAAGGCAACAGCCCGGGCTTTGCCATTAGTACGGAATATCATTCCCTGCGGGGTCCCTTTAGATACATTTTCACCCGGCACACAGAAAACCCGTAATCCTTCAATTCTTTTTCTCGGTGATCTAAACAGCCGGAAACGGGGTGACTATTTATTACAGCTGTTCACTAATGATATAATTAAAAAATATCCTGACTGCTCGCTCACCGTTGTCGGTCCACAGTGTTGTACCGGCACCAATGTCACCTTTACCGGGAACATCTCTGAAAAGGAACTTATCGCGGCGTATCAGGAATCGTGGCTGTATTGTATGCCGAGTTCCTACGAAGGATTTGGTGTTCCGGCTATCGAAGCCATGGCTTGCGGTACTGCGGTTGTTGCTGTGGACAATCCGGGAATCAGGGAAATTATAAGAAATAACTATAATGGCCTGCGGCTGAATGATTCAGATCTGTTGCAGGGCATTGACCGTGTCCTTTCAGACAGCAACGTAAGAAAATCATTTGAAACGAACGGCAGAACCGTGGTTGAAAAAATGTTTGACATAGCCATTATTGCGGAAAAATATGAACGGCTCTATCTCTCTTTATTAAAGCAGGTTCTGTTAACAATTGAAAAATAACCGTCATTCCCGCATGCTTTTAGCGGGAATCCATGCTCATAAACACCTAAAAAGCTGGATTGTCATTTCATTCTGAACATTAAGGTTGTTCAATCCCGATTAAAAACATCGGGATTGTTTCTATTGTAGTTTTTGTAGTTTCCGGCCAAAAGAATGCCGGAATGACATTTAAAACGAGCCGAATTTAACAGAAACTAAGTAACGACCTGGCAACACACAGACTAAGGTATATTTTTTCAAATGAAAGAACACCTTAAACACTTGGCAATTCTCATCTTTGCCGCACTGATAGGGCATTTCATTGCGTTTAAGCTTATCCATATTCCCGGACGGCTGGAACTGGTAATAATTATTGCAGTTTTGCTGTTCTATCCGGTTTTGCGCAGGCCGCTTATCGGTCTGTATGCAGTGTTTATAATCTCTCCCTTTATCCCTTACATCCGCCGTCTCTATTACCTGATGTATGAACGGCCTGAGGTTGACCCGCTCATTATTATTGGAGACCTCTTTCTTGCTTTTATTCTTCTTGGCCTTTTCTTTGAATTTAAAGACCGGAAAAGTCAGGAACATGCAACAACCCGTTTACCCACAGTAATATTCATATACTTCTGTTACCTGATCATTCGCATCTTTTTCTTTAATTATCTTCCTGTTTCAGAGGCTCTTGCACAATTCAAGAACTACGGCCCTCCCGTTCTCTTCTTCTTTGTCGGCACTGTCTTCTATAATGCAACTCCACATCTGAAACGATTCTGGCATATAACTATTATTATCGGTATCGCCGCATCGCTCTATGGATTTCATCAGCTTTACAATGGTTTTTCCAAGGCTGAGACGATATGGTTTTCTTCTATCGAATTTACTACCCTGTTTATTAAAGGCATTGCCAGGCCATTCTCAATCTTTCAAGCGCCGGTTGTCCTTGCGGACTATGTGCAACTGGCAATAATCGGTATTCTCATGTGCTTTGCCTGGTCTAAGAATAAAATTCCCCTCTTTCTTATTTTTCTTATCCCGGCCCTTCTCTATGCCGCATTAATAACCTCTGTGCGATCGAGCTGGATCGGTGTCATTGCCACCTTTTTAATATGGCCGGTCTTCTTCAGGATAAAAGGCAACAACCGCCGTTTAATAGTTTTTATAATTACTCTTGCTGTAGTTGTCGGCTACCAATACTTTACTGAAACTTTCCAGTCAGGATACACCATTGAATCCGGTGTTACCGCACTCTCAAGCCCATTCTCCAACCAGGAGCAATTTGATCTTCTTGTTGCAAGCAGGACCTCTGCACTCTACAATCCCTTTGAGGAGCACTCCTTTCTTTCCCGGCTCTCACTCTGGAGAGACCTGCTGATATACTCCAAGGAACCTATTCATATGTTTCTGGGACGCGGTCTTGGGACATTAAAAGCGGATTCCCTCTATTTTTCCTACCTTGCCCAATTTGGCTATCCCGGCCTTATCTTTATTATTGCCATACTTATTATTTTCGTTTTAAAGGGGCTGTATATTATAGATCATTCACAGAACTCTGACAGTATTGCACTTGCCAAGGGAATCGCTATAATGAATATTATTTTTGCTATTGTCAGTGTTACCGGGACCCATATTCACTACTTTCCGGGAGATATCTATTTCTGGTTCTGGAACGGCGTGCTTATACAACTGGCTGCCGAGTGCAAATCATCGGAATCCCACATGGCAGTGAGTGAAATTGATCAGCCCGGGGTGGATAGTATATGAAACTTCTGATAACCCTCGATTTTCCACCGGCAATTGGCGGTATACAAAAATATCTCTATGGCATAGTCAGGTTTTGTTATAGCAAACAGGACCATGTCCTCGTTGGAGGGATTCGGCACCACACTCACGGTTATCCCGGGATAACTGCAAACGTCCGCTATTACTTCTCTCTCCTTGACACCATCAACAGAAAACTTTCTCTCCTGCTGTTAATAGTTCCCTATCTTCGATTATGTAAACGATATCGGGGAGTGCTTTCTGTTGCCTGCGGCAACATTTATGCAGCATTCATACCCTGGCTTTTTTCCGGCATTATTCGACAACCCTACTCTATCTATACTTACGGCACCGAACTTGTAGGGTTGCATAAGCCCTCTATTAAAAATAGGATTCTCAAACAAATCCTGTTAAAAGCAGAGAAGCTTTACACTCTGGGGACCTATTCCGAAAAGATACTGCGGACAGTATCAGTAACGTGCCCTGTTGAAACAGTTCCGCCACGCCTGATACCGGACACTCAGGAGGTAATAAAAAAAGCCCGCCATACGGATGCCTGTACAGTTCTCAGTGTCGGCCGCCTGGTAAAACATAAAGGACACGCAAATCTCATCCGTGCGGCAGCTCGATTGGTACCACAGAAAAACTACTCTTTTACTATTGTTGGTAACGGTCCCGAACAAACCACGCTGAAATCATTATGCTCCTCGTTACAGGTGGATGACTATGTTTCAATAAAGCAGAATTTTTCAGATGAAGAGCTTAAAAAAGAATTCGAGCGTGCAGATATTTTCATTCTGCCGTCCAGAGAAATTCCTGAAGGAACAGAGGGGTTCGGCATTGTTCTCCTGGAAGCAATGGCACACTACGTTCCTATTATTGCAAGCACAACCGGGGGCATTCCTGAGGTCCTTGATCATGGTTCATGCGGACTGTTAATTGAACCTGACAATGTGGATGCCCTTGTCGATGCTATTCAACAGATAGCAGAAAATCCCTCTTTTACCGAAGCCCTTGTTAACAAAGCACATAAACGGTTACAGGCACACTATGTCTGGTAAAAAGAAACCTGTTATCCTTTTTCTGAATCACTGGGCACGCCGCATGGGTGGTGCGGAGCATTCCCTTATTGATATTCTCTCCGGAATACATGATACCTGTGATTGCCATATTGCAACCAGTGAGTCCGGGCCATTAATTGAAAAAGTAAAACAACTATCAGTCACCTGCCATGTTGTTCCCTGCAATGCGCCACTAGACAACATCCGTCGATGGAACCTTCTTAAGACCCTTCTCTTCTCCTGGAAGGATATCGGTGCTTTTTTCATGTTTGTTATTCGCTTAAAAAAGGTGGTCGATCACATTACACCGGATCTGATTCATGCAAACGTTCCCAAATCACACGTCGCGCTTTTTCTTCTGAGGCTCATGGGATTTCAGGGGAGCTGCTGTTTTCACGTGCGTGAGATTTTTAAGCACAATTCGGCTGCCTTGGGTTTGTATACCGTGCTTTTCCCAAAGAAAAAAGGCTGTATTATTTCGATTTCTCACGCGGTCAAGCACCACCTCCCGCATTCCCTTCAGTCAAAAACTTCCGTGATATACAACGGTGTTTACTGTACCCCATCATCAAAAGAGTATTGTACCGGCGGCAGGATAAAACTTCTTTACCTGGGGCGTATCGTTCCATGGAAAGGGTGCCATATACTGATAGATATTTTCAATTCCCTTATAAAACAATATCCTCAAAAAGAGTTATCCCTTTCTCTGGTAGGTGATACTCTTTACTGGTCTGATGATTACCGGAGAACTGTATCACAAAAGATTGTTGACTATAACCTCTCTTCCTGTTGCCATCTTCTTCCTCATTCCGACAATCCCGAATCCGTGTTTATGGCTCATGACATTTTCTGTAATGCCTCTGATAATGAACCATTTGGAAGGGTTATAGCAGAAGCGCAGGGGTGTGGTTTGCCTGTTGTCGCGTTTCACAGCGGCGGTGTTCCTGAAATAGTTACCCATAATGAAACCGGGTTGCTGGTCCCTCCCCGCAGTACTGAACGATTCGTGGACGCACTCAGTTTTTTTATTACCAATCCTGACAGTATTAAAAATATGGGATTAAAAGGAAGAGAACGAATTGACCGGTTTTTCAATAAGGATACGCAGATACCCCTTATTGGTTCATTCCTGAAAAATCAGATACTATAACAAGAAAAATTTTAGTACAATAATAAGTATTACTATAACGCCACCTGCAATCGACCCAATTAAAATCTTGACATTTCTTGAACGGGCCATACCCCATTCATCCGGTGTCTCCGAAGAAAAAGATTCTACCGGTTCAGAGGGCGATTGTCGAGGTGTTTCAGGTGGAAGCGGTGGGGGCGGCGGGGGCGATGAAGGAGAGGGTTCAGTATCGACCACCTCATTAAACTCTTCCTCAGATTCTTCACCTTCCGAATTCTCCATTTCTGAAATCACTGACTCAAATTCATCCGTGCTCAGTAATTCATCATCGGCATCAACGGTTTCCGGCTCTGACACCCCTATTGATTCCTTCCCCAACACCTGTGTTTTTGTCATCTCTATTTGGGCAGTATCCAGCTCAAATCGCCTGGTTTCTGAATCATCACTTTCCGCCCGCTCAATTTCTTCGGGTACAGTCTCAACAGTATCACTCTCTATTTCTTCGGAACCTGAAATTATCTTTACAGCAACAGTATCCAATAAATCCGGCTTCTCTATAGCTTTTTCCTGTGTGTCTATCTCTGCTTTTTCATCAGTAATTTGAGTATCAACGACAGGTTCCTCTTCAGGTGGTAAAACCGCTCCGGCATCTTCGATTAACTCATCCCCCTCAATCTCACGCTGCTCATCTTCTTTAACTTTTTCCGGTTTAGGTAAATCGGTTGCATCAGCCGTTTGAAGGGAGGATTCTTTTTTAAGAATATCATCAAGTATAACCCACCGGCCATTCTCTAAAATCTCACCTTTTTCAAGATGGCGGAGATACTCAATCTCCTCGGCAACGACTTCATCAACAGGTCGCCATTGCCCTTTTACGTCTAACACTAATCCTTGTAAAACATAACGTTCGATAGCTTTTACATTTTTAAGCATGGGTAACCTTTGCCATTAGAACCTTTGAATGAATTATCTACGTTTTTTACCTTAAAGGGCATAAGAGATACTAAGAAATACCCTAAAGGGCACTATGTAAATTTCAAAGAATCTCTTTATCGTAGATCATTCATTCGTGAAGGTTCTTATCCAGCTCTTCTGGGTTAGAAGTACGTTATATCATCCGTACGCATAATACGTCGCACAGGTTCTGGTTCGGGTTCTTTCTCTTCAATCTTTTCAGATGCCACTTTTGCAAGGGAATCTTGTACTGCCTGCATTCTCTTAGTTTCCTTAATATACCGATCTTCTTCCTTATTTACCCTTTTAACACCCATTCTTACAAGTACATTCCCCGGATACAACCGTTCAAAGGCTTCATACTCTTTACGTGCTTTCATATAGTCATTCTTTTTACAATAAATATCCGCAGAAATAACATAGGGAGTAATATCTTCCCGCAGTGCTATTTTCAACTCATTAAGACTCTCCAGTGCTTCTTCATCTCTGCCAACATAGAGTTTTCCGGTGCTCTGCATGAGTTTCGAAATGCTTTCATTCCTGTTGTTAATTACTTGAACATGCAGAATAAATCCTACAATTATTGCAGTTGAAAGTAGTAGATTCAGAATCAGCAGGACAATCACCGGCCATCCGGTGGAAGTACGCCGCCGGGGAACTGCATCGGGTATAAAATCGGTCTGTACCCTTGATGGCTTCCCCGCCTGGATTTTGGATAACTGTATCGAGGCATAGACAGAAGCATCGGAATCTGAGTAACCCTGTACGAGCTCCGTATACAGCCTCTGCGCTTGTTCTACATCATTCTCCCGGTAGTGAAGATCGTATGCTTTTTTGTACAATTGAAGGGGTGTTGTTTCCATATAAATTCCTTAGTATCGGCCTTTCTTGAAATTTTTTAGCATTGACTTAATCTGTTTATCAGACATGGATTTGTTCGAAGCCGGTGCGGGAACATACCGGTCACAAATAAACCGCTCGCTCCCGTCAAAGGAGACCGCACCACGCGATCCACCGCCACGCTTCGACCTGAATTCTGCACACTTGTTTTTCGATTTACAATTAAAACATGAGGCGTCCTCCTGTCGCTTCTCCCGGGAAAACCCCATCCGTTCCATATCACGATCGTGCTTGTCAACATCGTAAGCGCCTGCTATTGATTTGTTTTTATTAACATATCTATCATGATCATAGGCAAAATTCATGTACTTATCCTTTGTATAAGACAATCTTATTCTATAATCTATACTGATAATATACTTTTCAGATAAAAGAAAATGGTAGCATTGCTGATGTTTACGGCATGTATTCATGGAACCCTATACCCAACAAACGGCTCCCGCAAAACGATAAAAGCCTTACTACTTGTTTCCTGAAATCAACTGCACATCCAACAGCTTTTCATCGCCTCACCTATTTCCTCTGCAGAGCCCATTCGATATACCGGCACAATCGATACTATATCCCGGTGCTTTTGAACCCATCTGAAGACAATCTCCTGTTCCGGGAAATCAGACGTTTGTGCAGATAGCCGCTGCTGCAGGAAAAATATCCCTAGATGTTCCTGCAAGTCTCCCTCGTCTCTAAAATCTTTATAAAACGGCTTAATGAGAATTTTCTGGTCCTTTCTGAACCAGACAGACATACCTTTATCTTCTTCGGCGTGAGGTAAAAGAATTATACAATCCTGCAATGGCGTAAACGTTCCTTTGCGCTCATTAATAGCGATCTTACTGTTTAGCATCGGTCTATATTTTTTTATTAGCCGATGCTCAAAGAGAAGGCATTCCAGTTCTGATCCGCAATGGTACACCGTCAGGTCGTGTGCCTGTTGACGCAATTGTAACAATTTTTCAGGCGACTCCTCTGTGTTACGGAAATAACTGAGAATCCGCCGTCTGATGTTCTTTGCTTTACCAATATAAATATATTCTCCCGTTCGATTTTTAAAACCATATACTCCCGCGCCACTTGACATTGCCGCGACCCCTTCAATAGAAAACTTTGCCTCATCCCATACCGCTTTAAGTGTTTTTTCTATTTCGTATGCATCAAGGTCATTTCGCGAAGAAATACCTTTTTCTTTTATCGTGGATAAAAACTCCATGACACACTCACAAAATGCCTCCCCATAGTGATATGCAGAACTTAATGCCGGCTCCCGGTTAAAGAGGTGTGTATAGCTCGTATACAGGTTCAGGGGTTTTGGTATTGTCATGCCCTGTATCTGAAACAATTGACTTATCAGCATTGTGTCATCAGGAATGCTTTCACCCATTGAAATGCATATACTATGCAGGATTCGTTGCTGACGGGAGGAGAGAAAGAGAACCGTGCGGTTACCCAGCACTTCTATTAAATGCGTTAGTGCTTCATCACGCTTTTTAAACGGCGCATCATGATCGCTTACCAACAATTCCTGTTCTTCATAGGATAGCGCCTGCGGGTCAACAAACCATTCTGAAAAAAGAGAGTGCGGTGTTTCAAATGGTGTCCAGACACTTGCATGAAGAATATGATCTTCGTGCGAGGATGTGCTGAGAAGGTAGACTACGGCCCAGGGTGTCTTTTCCAGTGGCATGTTTTCTGTGGTGTCATACTCTTTCCTAATGAACCACAATCCCCTGCTGTCACAGATGCATCGGTGATCTCTTGTCAAAACACCTGAAACGGCAATATGTGCCATTCGATCGTCCGGATTTTTAAATTTCAGGAAGGTCTCTGCAAGCGTATAAGAAGGCACACCATCGGGGCAACTACGTATAAAGGCAATCATGTCATCAACAATATTTTTACCTTTAACCGCCATTATCAAACCTGCCGTTTAACTTCAGATATAGTACTGCCAGAAAGATAATTTATACACCGGCACTTATAACAGCAACTATTTCACCTTTTTTGTTACAATGTTTTTCTGCTGGACATATTGACATTGTTTTGCGATTAAATATATTTTATTCTGTAAACCTCACGGTATCATCATTACATTCTCTGAAAAATATGCTACCATGACTTTTTTATCCCTTCGTTTACGCATAAGAGATAAAAAGGTTGCGCGTCACTTTAGATTAGTGTTATATTATTTTAAAATAGAGGAAGTTTCCAGCCACCTTTTACTTAACCTAAGGAGTAGTCTTTTATGGCAAGAATTACTAAAGCCCAACTTGTTAGATTGCAGAATAAACTTAAAACGGACGCAAAAATTGGCGAGCAATTTAAAATTACCCGCCAGGCTGTCCATCAACTGCGTAAAAAGTATGGTATAGAATCCGTCATCGCAAAAAATGCTGAACGCAACGAGAAGATTGTTAAAGCATATGGATCCGGCGTTTCAGGTACTGCTCTTGCAAAGAAATTCAAGCTTTCTATTTCACAGACTTACCGTATTATCAACGAATCCAAAAAAGGCATGAAAAAGGCCGCTAAAAAAGTTAAAAAAGTTGTTAAGAAAGTTAAAAAAATTGTAAAAAAAGTTGCAAAGAAAAAACCCGTAAAAAAAATCGCAAAGAAAAAGCCTGCTAAGAAAACAGTAAAGAAAACAGTAAAAAAAGCAGTAAAGAAAGCGGTAAAGAAAGCAGCAAAGAAGAAAAAGAAATAAGAGCATACTTTTCTGGTTGTAAATATACCATCTAAGGCTCATGAGAATTCATGGGCCTTTTTATTTTATTCCTCAGTTTGAGCAATTGTTTTATATTGTAAGTACTATGATACACGATACCTCTCCCGGTTCTTCATCAATTGGTAAAGCTGCTTCTATAGCAGTACTCATAATGATGGGATCCAATATTCTCAGCAGATTACTCGGTTTTGGAAGAATGATTGTGCTCGCTAATGTAGTGGGTGCTGAAGATTTAATGGATGCATACAGCTTTTCTTTCCTCCTTCCGGATCTTCTTAACCATATTCTTGCGGGAAGCGCGCTTTCAATAACATTCATTCCCTTTTTTCAAGATATAGTTACCAATAAAAACGAAGATGATGCCTGGAAATTTTTCTCAAATGTTTTTACTGTCGGTACTATAATCTTCATTATTTTCATCGCATGTTCCCTGGTTTTTACAAAAAATTTAATCGACATCTTCGCGGGTGACAACATTACCAAAGATCCTGTCAAATTTGCATTAACGGTGAAATTGACTAGAATTATTATTCCGGCTCAAATGTTCTTCTTCTGGGGTGCTTTGTTAAATGGTGTGCAATATGCAAAAAAACGGTTTTTGCTTCCTGCTCTTGCCCCGCTACTTTATAATGTCGGTATTATTTCAGGCGGCATACTATTGTTTCCGTATATCACTATAGACGGATTCTCCTGGGGAGTACTTGCCGGTGCATTTCTCGGCAATGTTGTGGTGCAAATACCTGGAGCTCTACGCGTTGGCATGAAATTCAAACCCCGCTTTCAACCTCTTGATAAAAATTTTATCAAATGGGTTCTTGTTACAATTCCATTTATTCTCGGATTAGCAATTACCTTTTCAAATGAATTTTTATTCCGGATATTTGGCTCAAGCTCTACCGATGGAACCGGCGCCATTGCAAGCCTTGACTATTCTTACCGGGCAATGATGTTTCTTGTTGGACTATTCGGACAGGCGTTCGCGGCTGGGATATACCCCTTTATTTCTCAACTTGCCGTTGAAAAGAAATTTGCGGAAATGAACTCCTTCATCATAGGCATTTTAACAAAAGTCGCCTCTGTGGCAATTCCAATATCCCTGCTTATGATGTTGCTTTCGGAAAACATCATCGCTCTTTTATATCAACGGGGGAAATTTACCGCAACAGACACTTTAAGAACGGCAAAAATACTTACCTATTACCTGCCCGGCACATTTGTTATGTCTGCAAGTCTGATAATTGTCAGAGCATATTACTCTATGAAGAATACCATTCTTCCTCTTATTGTCTCGACATCCTCTGTCATTTTATGTTTACCGCTCTATAGTATATTCGGCAGAAAGATTGGTGCCGGTGGTATTGCTCTTGCAACAACAACAAGCTTATGGATAACATTCTTTACATTAATCTTTGTTTGGAAAAGTGTATATAAAATTGATCACCTTTTCAGGTTTTTCAAGTCGCTGATTCTTATACTAATTATTTCATTTGTCGGTTTTTATATGTGCGTATATATAAAAACTTTTACCGTCCCCTATTTCAGTTCAATACAATCAACATTTATTAAAAATCTGCTGATTCTAACGACGAGCTTGACACCACCGCTCATTGTCGTCGGGCTGCTCCTGAATAGTACCGGTGTGGTGAATTTCAAAATGATATTCAGAAGTATATCGAAAAAAAATTCTTCCTGATAGCAGGGAGGTATATTACTCACTCATCTCCAGCATCTTCTCAAGGGCTCCAATAGCCCTCTGTGCAACATGTTCCGGCACGGTAATATGAATACCGCCACTCCCCTCAAGTGCTTTATAGACTGACTCAAGTGACCCTTTCTTCATGTTCGGGCAGATCACCGAATCGCTTATCGGATAAAAAAATTTTTCAGGGTTCTGAGTTTGTAACGTGTGGATAATGCCAATCTCCGTGGCGATGATATATTCTTTTTCCTGATGTTCCTTTACATACGTGCACATGCCACCCGTCGACAGAATCGCATCTGCCAGTGTGCGGGATACTTTGGGTGCCTCGGGATGCATGAGCACCTGCGCCTGTGGGTGCTTTTCTTTCGCTTCCTGTACCATGTCCGGAGTGATACGGACATGGGTAGGGCAGAAACCATCCCAGAGAGCTATAGTATGACCGGTCTGTTCCTGAACCCATGATCCGAGATGCTTGTCGGGAACAAAGATAATTCCCCTGTCCGGAGGTATCTGTTGTGCTATCTTTAATGCATTTGAACTGGTACAGCAGATATCCGACATCGCTTTAATTTCAGCGGTTGAGTTTACATAGCACATGACCAGATAATCCGGATACTTATCTTTAAACTCTCTCAGTTCTCCGGGGGTAATCATTTCAGCCATGGGACAGCCGGCATCCGGAACGGGCATAATGACCTTTTTCGTGGGGCTGAGAATCGCAGCAGTTTCAGCCATGAATGTTACCCCGGCAAATATAATAACATCGGCTTCTTCAACCTTCGTAGCCTGAACACTGAGCCCATAAGAATCGCCGACAAAGTCGGCAATATCCTGTATGGCTCCCGGCTGATAGGTGTGTGAAAGTATTACTGCATTTCTATCTTTTTTCAGTTGTGCAATTTCTTCTCTGATATCCTGCATGAACCGGAAGGTCCTTTCTCGTTCTCGTTACTCTTTAACAAATGGTGAAATCCGGCGAAGATAGTCCACAATACCGGGCATAACCTCAATCACGGTATCTATCTCTTCTTCTGTAGTGTAATAGCTCAAACTGAATCGGATGGAGCTGTGTGCGAGAGTGTATGGGATACCCATGGCTTTCATGACGTGAGATGGCTCAAGCGAACCGGTGGTGCATGCTGAACCTGACGAGGCTGCAATATTTTTTTCGTCGAGGAGCAATAGTATTGACTCTCCTTCGATAAATTCAAAACTGACATTGGTGGTGTTTGGCAGCCGGTTCTCAGGATCACCATTGAGTTTTGCCGCCTTACATGTTTCCAGAAGCTTATGTTCAAGGCGGTCCCGAAGTGCTTTGACCCGGGAGCCCTCTTCCTCCAGCCGGTCAGCTGCAAGCTGACATGCTTTTCCCAGCCCGACGATATAGGGGACATTCTCCGTTCCCGCCCGAATGCCATGCTCCTGATGTCCTCCGTAAATGAGCGGTGAAATGTGAGTACCTTCACGGATATATATCACTCCAACACCTTTCGGGGCATGAAGTTTGTGACCGGACAGGGCCACCATATCGACCGGTACTTTCTGCAGGTCTATTGGAGTTTTTCCCACCGCTTGAACTGCATCAGTATGCACAGTACCACCACGCTCTTTGACTATCCCGGCAATTTCAGGAATTGGGAACAGGACACCGGTTTCATTATTCGCCCACATCATCGTCACCAATGTATGTTCATTTATCGAGATACTTTTGAATGTATCAATATCCAGAAGGCCTGCCTCATTAACCCCCACTTCATGGAGTGGTATTCCACTATCTTCCGCTAGTGACCGGCAACAGTTGCGCACAGCCGGATGCTCAACCACAGACGTAATTAGCTGAGCTTTGCCTGCATGATTTCTGCAGAATCCCTGGATTGCCATGTTATCACTCTCCGATCCACCGCTGGTAAAGAAGATCTCTGAAGGTTTTACATTCAGGAATGCTGCAACCTGCTCACGGGCAGTATCGACATACTTTTTAATTGTTCCGCCAAAACGATGAATACTTGAAGGGTTACCATACTTATCATTAAAAAAAGGCAGCATAACTTCAAGCACTTCCGGCGCCACCTGGGTTGTGGCATTGTTATCTAGATATATCGTATCCGTAATGTCCTCCTGGTATAGACTCTTCACCTAGAGAGAATCTGGTATAACACAACCTTTCAATAGTGGAAAATATATGGAGCTGTTAAATAATGGAAAGAGAAAATTACACAGAATGCATTCATTGCTCATCCAATATAGGATTCCCCATTCTTTTTTTTATAATACTACTGGTAAACAATTTTCTTGGATATCCGCCGTTAAAATAAAAAAAACTGTCAGCATGCTCATCACTATAGGTCACTTGAGTAACATCCGTGTGCAATTTAATCTTTTCAAGAAAATGAAAAAGAGCGCTTCTTTTCGACAGGGCATCTATCCCCTTCTTACGCGGCACATAGAGTTCCTCTTCTTTTGACAGGGCTAACGAAGAGAATGATGATATTAGCTCATGGAAATATTGCTGTGAAACGTGAAACTGTGCAAATGCAAGATACAAATTGAGACCAAGAAGGAGCGTTATAACGACACCGTACCCTTTTATTAAGAACCGATACCTCTTCAAGATATGATCAAATACACATGCAGTTGTAAATAGTATGATAAAAAAACTGAATCGATTATCGACGAGAATATCCCCGACACTATTTGGTAAAACAAGATAGATACATGCTAACACAAGAAGGAGATATTTTAAAACACCATTACTTGAATTAAGCGCATTTATTCTTTTTAGATGCATGATAAAAAGAATAAGGGTAACAATAAACCCAAGGTACATGCAGAGATTATAGATATTGAGAAGGGCAAATATACTCATAGTATCAAGTGTTGAAACATACGGTAATGCAACAAGTCTTTTTAAAGAAACGATCTTCCACAAACCGATTCCATAATTCCACGAAAAATCCTGGGATGAGGACGATACGATGTACATAATCGCGAGTATACTAACTGGTAATAAAAAAAGGAGTAAATATCGTACTCGTTTCTTTTCATTCAGCACGACATGGATAAGTTTAAAAAGGATAAATACTCCGGCAACCAAAGCATGGGTAAAATAAAGTATTAGTACACAGATCACATCGAACAGTATAGATGATGCCCCTTTTTTTAGAGCCCATGCATGAGAGACTGATAGTAAACTCAGGCATAGAGCAACACCCATGATGTAATTCATATACCCTCGCCAGAAAAAAAAATTACAGCAAAAAAGAAAAAACACTAGTCCTGCGAGAAAATTTTTATTCAGGAATATGCGGGAGAACAGGTATGCCCCAATACCAAAAAGTATGATATAAAGCATATTATAAATACGTCCTGCAAGATTAACATCCATGATCATCGATAAAAGTGCCAGTGAGATTTGATTGGTAATATTCGGCACAGGCTTCAAATCCAGCTCATAGTAAGGAGCAAATTTTTCCGGATTGGCAATAACCTTAGCCTCAAGTAAATGATTAGGATAATCTTGAAAGGGTGGATAGGTGTTGAAGATGAACAGTGTACAATAGAGGAAGGATATACCAAGGTAGAGCAAAAACCATTTATCCTTAATGATCGGTAGTATCCAACTTGCAGCTCTTTTCATTTCTTGTCTTCAATAAGAGCGATAGCCATGAATACATTCACGACAACCAGGCAGAAAAACAACGCTGAACGAAACAGCCGTGCAATATGAAATACCACTTTAACCGGCAAAGCAGATTTCCGCGCCTTAATAGAACTAACCCCGTTAACAATCCGCTCAATAATCAACAAGGTCGTCCAGATACCTGCTAATGCAAAAAGTAATGTTTTTGATGATTTCATATGGTTCCTTACCCCATTAGTTTCTTCTTCCGAAATGTAATTGCACTTCAACCGATAGTATATTTTTATAGAATAATATATATGGCGTGGAGTAACTGTTCAATAACGCTCTTCACATTATTCAATAGTACCATTCGCTATGAAATATGTACCACACAATTTTAAATTCTTTCTAATCCTTGCCTTACTGTTTCTTTACCGGCATACTCTAAGCGACGACGCCACCACTGTCCATCAAGGATCCCAAACAAATATGCCGACATTAACACTATTGAACCCTGCGGCACAGGGATCCTATACCACCGTGACATTTCAAAAACAGGCCCATACTCTAATCAGCAGTGACAGTGCCCGGATAATAAGCCCAAAGCATAGATCCATATTAAATCAGGAGTCAGTCGAGTACACGCTGCAACCGGTTTGCCCGGTATCACGGGTTGATTTATTTGTCTCTTATTATCCCTCGATAACAGACACGCTCGCCCGGCTTTCAAAGCCTCCGTTTAGTGTTGAATGGCACATGGCTGATCTGCCGGATCAGGACCAGCTTCATTTACAGTTTGGCTATACCCTGTATCATGTCAACGGCGACACCATTATTGCAGCCCCCCAGCCGCATCACTGGATAATAGACCGTAACACGAAACAATCGCGCAAACGGCACGCATGCAAACAAGCTCCACCTGATAAAAAATTCAGTATCGACGGCAGGCTTGATGAATGGAAAAAATTCCGGCGGAAACCCTTCCCATCCGGCGGTGGTTTCAGATGCGCATGGACCGCAGCAGATTTCTTTCTTGCGGTGGAAATTTATGATCCCCTAGTTACCTTTGAAGATAGAATCGAAGTCTGTTTTGATCCGACACAAAGCCGTACACAGTTTTTTGATAGTAATCATCGTATTATCTCTTTTGGCCCAAAAAGCAGAAGCTTCTGCTGGGCGGTTGATATTGACGACAGCGCCACCACCCAGATTGACAGCCTTAAAATCCGCATTAATGAAGAGATGGAGTGGCGAAGCCGGTTAACAGAGTTCGGTTACATCGTTGAAATGCGCATTCCCTTTTGCGTGTTGTCGGCATTAGAGTTTCCTCAAAAGCATATCGGGTTTGATATTGCGGTTATCGATAAAAACGATCCTACGCAGAGGATACCCTCAGTGTACACCTGGTCCGGCGCTGAGCCTGCAGGCAGGCATAATCCTGCTGAATGGGGAACTATTATACTCCGGCCGCTCTTTCTCCCTCTGAAACTACTCCTTGTTATAACACTCCTCTTTGTAACGCTTCTCATCCTGGGAATGGTAGCGCTTATTCTTTACAAAAAGCGAAAAGATACTTACTATGAAAAACTTGTCAAGAAAGGACTGTCCCCGAAATTAAGGGAAATTATTGCAATTGTTGAACGTCATATAAAACACCCCGACCTCTCTCCTGAAGATGTTGCCGGGCACTATGGCTGCAGTGTTTCGGCACTTGAGAAAATCTTTAACCATGAGCTCAACACATCCTGTCAAAAGCATATCGTTTTCTCACGTATCAAAAAAGCAAAAACTTTACTCGTTGATACCGAAATGTCCATTGAAAACATTTCAAAAGAAACAGGTTTTACCGGCACAGACATTTTTACAAATACCTTTACCTCCCGGGCTGGTGTCCCTCCTGAAAAATGGAGAAAAAATCGTCTCGAAGATCTGATAGAAGATGAGGAAGAAGAGGAAGATCAGAACTCAGTAATTTATCATAATTCCTTCAGATAAAATCGCAAGTTATACTAAAGCATAACATTATGTAGAAGCAGAATGGTCATTTCCATAACTTAATAAGTAATTGGTTTTTATCATTCTGTATTCTGTTTTCTGATTTCTGATTTCTGATTTCTGACTGCTGTTTTTAGGTTAAATAATCAATGAGAGCGGCACGAAGGCCTGTTTTGTCAAATCTTTTGTACTTTTCATGTATGGTGTCAAGTAATTCACTTGCACACTCTTCCACATCGAGCAAATACGTACGAACATCCGACTCGTTTATATATAGGGGGTTGCAATTCTGTGGATCAGAGAAGCTCATATAAATTCTGCAGGTTAACGGCCTTATTTCATATATGCAACAGGTATTATCCTCTAAAAGTAAGGGACACGGGCGTTTAAGCTGGTAAAAGCTTGCCAGTAAAAGATCAGTTTGATCAATATCTGAAACCTCCGCCTTTGATTGATTCTCAACAAGATTCTGTTCCATAATTTCATTAAGGTGCATAAGGTGCTTTTCATCCTGAATACATCGTTCGATAAACGCTTCAATTTTTTCTGGAAACTGTTTCTTAATATAATCTGCAATTATTTCTGCTTCAAACGAATACACATCCTCGACCCAGTGACAGCAGCAGTAAAAACAACCCTTTTTACAGGTAGTCTCTTTTGGATATGCTTCAAGGACCTCATCCTGGAACTGACGAAAAAGCCCTAAGAATTCGTCATGCTTTGATCTGAAATCAGCATGAAGCGAAGTGGGTGCATCAAGGGCAAGAAGCTGTTTCAGGACCGACTCAATCTTTTTATGAACAGTCTGAGCAGATGAAGGAATTGGAAGATTTTTTTTATGAAATTTATGCATACGAGCGAACTAAAGGATAATGAAATATCTACTTCTTTTTTTTCTTAAACATCACAAAAAAATCACTGTAATGCAAAGACATAATCAGGGATATTCGCGGATCATAGGTATAGTCTGTTGATTTTCTTTTGTCCCTGACCCATCGGCTTTCAAAGTAAAGATGTATATCACAGTAATCTCTGAAATAGCCATGGGCTTCAATAAAAGGTGCTATTGTAGTTTTCAGATGCGCCCGCCTGGATAGTGGCTCTTCCTTGGTATACCCAAGGGTTGAATCAGTGAGCCACTTCGTCTGCAGGGTATTCGTATCTTTCCTGGCAACACTTACTCCAGCGGTTGCAGTCCAGAAATTTTTTCCACCAGCAGTAAATGCCCCTTTAAAATAATCACCATCGTTTTCAGGATAACCGAGGCCTCTCCCAAGATAGGTGTAGCGCTCACCCCTTGCCGTGTTTCCGGGTGTCACGGTATACATCCACTTGGAGAGGTACCGGTATTCAAAGGAAAAATGGTGATTGAGCTGTATGGGGAACAGGTCAACCCAATATAAGCCAAAGTCGCATGCCCAGTGCATTGGCTCTTTATCAAAAACAGTCTCATCATCAACCTGGAAATCATCAAAGGCAACCTGGCCTTTAAGAGTTATCTTTGGTGTAAAAGGATGCACCCATCCCTGAAAACCGAGCATGAGATTTGCACATCCCTCACCATTTGTATTAATAACGGTATAAATTGAAACCGGGTTTATTAATTGCAGATCAGGGAAACCGTTTTGACGTGAAAAAAGAACGGTTTCAGACACCCCCAAAGAGCCCCATTTGCCAAAGATAAAGTTAAGTGCATGGGCACAATAATACCTATCCAGTTGTGTACTATACACCTCGGTATCTACATAGGAAAAATACCGTGGAAGGACAGCAACGAGGTGCCTGAATTCAAGAAACGGAGTATGTAACTGCCATTCAAACGCATCATAGGCAAACGGGTTGTTTGAAAGAAGAATACTGCGGTCATAAAATGGTCCCCAGTTTCGCTTCAACCTTCCCAGCCGTGCAAAACCATATTTACCGGTATACTGCAAATAGGCCTCTTCAAGTAAACCTGCCGCAATACGGTCTGTTTTCCACACAAAATCAGGATCTGATTTATTGCTCTGATCGACATCCAATAGAGTTCGAATTGTCAGCCTTTTCCACCTGAAATCACTTAATGCATCCAGATGAATATTTACATTTTTGCCGGACACAAATTTTTCATTTGAAATGTGTGTGCTGAAAGCCGGTTCGAGCGTCCAGTGATTTTTTGCATACCGGCCTGTGTCCGGCCACAATAAAGAATCCATGATATAAGCGTACCCCAGGTCATCCCAGAACATGTTACTTGGTGAGCCAGTCACCTCAGACTGTTCTACGGCTATCCGATAAAATGGCATCCGCCAGTTTTCAAGATTAACCGGATATATACTCAGTGCACCAATACCGATGATACCGACAAGATATTTAATACTATTATGCATAGGTAAAGAATCCTGCACAGATGGTGGTAGGAGGTATTCGTTATTTAGTAGGCTTCTTTCCGTTTAAAAACAACGAAAAAGGTCTTTAAAAGAATAACGATATCAACCCAGATGCTCCATGAATCAATATATTTCAGGTCAAGTTTGACTATCTCATCAAAATCCTTGATTGCATTGCGGCCGCTGACTTGCCACATCCCGGTAATGCCGGGTTTGATACTGATCCGCCGATGGTGCCATTTCTGATAGACACTGACCTCCTCCGGTGTCGGCGGCCGGGTACCTACCAGTGACATTTCACCTTTCAATACATTAATAAACTGTGGCAGTTCATCAAGACTCAATCGGCGGATTAAACTGCCGACAGGTGTAACCCGTGGGTCATTCTTTATTTTAAACACCGCACCGTTCAATTCATTCTCATCTTCAAGCTCTGCTTTTTTTGCCTCTGCATCAATGGTCATCGATCTGAATTTGTAAATAACAAATCGTTTCCCATTCTTGCCAACTCTGACCTGCCTGAAGAATACAGGCCCCGGTGAGGTTACTTTAATAAGTATTGCCAGAACCGGGTACACAGCAACTAAAATACCGAAACCAATAAGGGAACCTAAAAGATCAAAAATACGCTTAAACAATACCTGGTCAGGGTCGAGTTCTACGGTGTGGGATATAAGCGTGGGATATTCCATGAACCGGTGATATTCCCACTCTGCAAAGCGGGTAACGCTTGAAAGATTAATAAAAACCCGTGCGGGACGTCCCATCTCCTCACAGATCTGCAGATAGGGATCAATAGTAAAGCCATCCTTTGTCATGCTGTGGGGAATACAGAAAAACACCTCCTCAACATAACTGTTTTTCAATACCTTTTCGAAATTGAAACGGGAAATACTTAAATCCAGCTTGTTTACAACACGCAAACCCCATTCAGGGTGCGAGTTAATCTCCTTATTAATCTGAGCAACAATACGCCCTCTGCCGAAAAGTATTATCGGGGTAATATTACGGTTGTTCTTTCTCACCCACGCGATTATCATCTTAAGCGAATACTTTTCAGTATAAATAAACACAAACGAAAGAAATGCAAACACGACATACAATGTTCTGCTGTTAAAATCGTCCGGAATTATATAAAGGATAGCCGCACCAAGGATACCGGCAGAGAGGAAAATCATCACGACCCGTTTATACAATCCTTTCATCCAATTGAATTGGAGAATGGAAAAGAGCTGCCGGGTCCAGGCAAAATAGAGATAAAACCCCACAAAGCCAATTAGCATCAGTAGGTAGTATTTGGTGGACGAAAGTTCTCTATATTGTGAGACAATCAAATGAGACACATAAAAAGCAGCAATAATAAGCAGACAATCTATCGTTGCTATTGCCTGTTTAATAAAAGATGAGTGTTGTTTAAGCATTATCTCCGGCTTTCACATTTCCTGGTTTTTTATAATTCCGGCCTGAATTCAAAGGGGAAGTCAAATGTCATGGGGCCAACTGTCTCCGGGATCGCTTTAAAATTAATTTTTTTAACATAGCTAAGAAAAGGATTAATAAAATCTCTTTGTGCAATCTCAGATGATTTAACCGTTGCGGAGATTACTTCCCCCGATGCTGCAACCCGGAAAGTCACATAGACTACCCCGGACATATTTGCATTCTTCTTAAGCTCTATTTTATATATTCCCTCAAGAACAGGGATATGTTCACGAATGGTTTTTTGTATCGACTGCTGGGAACGATACTTCAGCGCTAATGCGGATTTATCCTTTTTTACCGGCTGTATCTTTTTCTGCGGCACGTTCTCCGAAGAAACAGCGGCACTATCAAACACCAGCCCTTTCACCATATCCTCAACCGAGGTAGTATCCCGCTGTAACGTCCTTTCAGAACTGATAAACTCGGCAATAACATTCGAAAGATTGCCTTCCACCTGGAACACTGATGAGAGTATGGATGCCAACTGTTTCTTTCTTCCTGCCTGTGATGTATCCGCAAACATATCCACAGAATCAAGGAAAAAAGTGACCGGGCAACTGTCTGAAGATGCATAAATTTTTGTGGCTAATGAGTCAAGATATGACTGTATAGTCTTGACATTTGTTGATTCTTCAAGTTTTTTCATGATTGCCGATGAGGCACAATAAAGGGTTTTTGCCATACCATTCGTCCAATCCCGTCCGCTCTCCCGCGAAAGCAGATCCATAAAATCATTCACCGCCTCATTCATGGCAACAGTATCTGCACGCTCCGGGCACTGTTTCGCAAGAGAGACCATAAGACCAAGTTTTTTCGGTGACAACATTGTATCAGGTGACATTTTTGTAAGATCTTCAATGGAAATGGTATCGGTATCAATAACAACAAACTCCTGTTTCTTCTGCTCCTTTTTCCCACACAGAACAAGGAGCGTGCCTGCTAAAACAGCCCAATGGGCATACGATGATAAGGGACCTTTCATAATAGCCTTAATCCTTGCTAAAGGAGAAGGATGTACAATCGAGAGAACTGTTCCCTGCAATTTCTTTTTCAAATTCTTCCCGCGTTCCTTCATTTGAAACGGAAACCCACAGTCCTGCTGTGGGTTTACTAAAAAGGGTCTCCTGGAGTACGATTCTGTTCTTTAAATCCTCTGATGATACCTCCCCTTTTTGCAGCAGACGCTCGAAACGAATTTCCCGGGAAGCATGAATCCATAACAGCACATCGAACCACTCCTCTATCCGCCAATAGGGAATGAGTGCAGCATCACAAATACCAAGAGGGGCTTCTTTACTAGTAATTATACTATGTAGGCGTTTAAGGAGTGGGGGATGAACAATTGCATTCAGCCGGGTAAGATTTTCCAGGGAGCTAAACGCAATACTTCCTAACACGGTATAGTTAATTGTCCCATCACTGAGGATGCCGGTTCCAAAATGCTCGACCAATTTACTCTTGATTTCTGCATCAGAATTCATCATCTCTTTTGCAATAGCGTCAGCGTCAACGACAACACCCCCACATTGCGACAGATAGCTGACACAGGTGCTTTTACCCGACCCCATATAACCGGCAATACCAATATTAATCCTTGTCATTCTTCTTCTTTTTAAAGCGATACTTACGAATGAAAACTCTGCTTCCTTTTTTATTAAATTCTATCTCATCAACATAGTTACGCACAATATAGAGCCCGCGGCCATGATCCTTTATAAGATTTTCAGGAAGGGTGGGATCAGGTATACTCGAGGGATTAAATCCTTCTCCCTCATCCGTGATCCCAATAGTGACACTCGTTGTTTCGACGACATGCCCCATGGTCACCTTTTTCGAATGATCATCTTCATTGCCATGGCCGATAGCATTGGCAAGGAGTTCAGTGATCGTCAGCTTCATTTTCCGGATACTCTCATCCGAATACCCGGTTTCATCCATATCCCGCAGCACCGTCGCCGAGACAGCATCAATCTCCTCATAATAGGATAAAAACTGAAGATACACCGGTATATCCTGTTTAAAACCAAGTTCTTTCTTTATTTGATCTCTCCGCGACTGGGTGAGAATTTCCACAATAACGGCTGTAATATCGTCCAAAGGTTTACTTTTAGTAATCATTTTATTATAACGCTTCGTAAATTTGTTAATGATATCTGCCGGTGATTTGTAATCATTTTTGAGAAGCGCAGCCTCTAGCATTTTACGCCCCGACATTTCATTCCCGCTTGTGAATATACCGTACAATCCATCGGTGAAAAGAAAGAGCCAGTCATCCGGAAACAGGTAGATACTCTCATTTTCAAAATTGGCATTTTTATATACTCCAAGAAAAATTCCCGGAGTCTTTAACGGCAATAGCTCCTTTTCTCTTTTTCTATATATAATAGGATAAGTATGTCCTGCATTGCAGTAGGTTAGTTTGTTACTGTGAAGATCAAGAAACGCCACAAAGGCGGTAATAAAAAATTCAGAAGAGACATCGTCAATCAATTCATTATTGATCCGCTCCAAAATCAGCTGTGGTGACGTTAGAGCACGAATATTACTTGAGAATGAAACCTTTGCAAGAGATGATATCAATGCAGAGGAAATCCCCTGGCATGAAATATCAAATATGTAAAATGCAAGGAGATCTTCGGATAACTGGATGACATCATACAGGTCACCACCCGCAGCTTCGCAGGGAAGAAAGAGTGATGCCATATCAACACCCTGAGTTCTCGGCAGACTCTTTGGTACGAGTGCCCGTTGAATCTTCCTGGACAGCTCAATATACCCCTGTATATCCTGACAACCTAAACTGTTGCCCGGCTTTCCGGAGGAAGCCTTTTTACCAGTCTTGGCTCGTTTACTCTTACTTTGCTTCTGTTTTTTCATTACAGGTATCTTTAGCTGACTCTTTAATACGTCTTACTTTTTTATAAACCAGTGTATGAACGGACAATTACAACTATCTATAAATTAATAAATTAAACACCTTTCTCCAATTCTCATTTTTGATTAATACCCGGAAATGGTTTTTTATACAACCCGGCTCGATTTGACTAATGAGCGTATTGTATCTTCTATGTCATTGTTTTCTTATTAAACGTTCATTTTTTCACACGAAAGGACAGCTGGTCATGCTCGCAAAACTCCGGTCTATGGCGGTGCTCGGCATTGATGCATTTGAAATCGGTATTGAAGCGGATATTACTGAAATGCTGCCCAGTTTCACGATCGTCGGCCTTCCGGACGGTGCTGTGCGGGAAAGCCGCGAGCGTGTCATGTCTGCCATTAAAAACTGCGGATTCACCTTCCCGGCCAGAAAAGTCACTATAAATATGGCTCCCGCTGATATGAAAAAAGAGGGGTCTGCATATGACCTTCCCATTGCACTCGGCCTTCTCATGGCTTCCAATCAGATCGTTGTTAAACAGGCTGAGCGGTATGGAATTGTTGGAGAGCTCTCTCTCGACGGTTCTGTCAAACGGGTGAAAGGCATGCTTTCCATGGCGCTCTGTGCACGCGCAAACGGATTGGACGGACTTATTGTTCCCCGCGATTGTGCTGAAGAAGCATCCGTTGCCGAAGGATTGAATGTCTACCCGGTCGATACGCTTACCGATGCTATAGAGTTTCTCAACAACCCATCTTCTATTGAAGCGCATACCAGTGATATTCCAGCACTTTTCAATCAGGCTAAACAGTACGGTATCGATTTTCGTGATGTAAAAGGACAGGACCATATCAAACGCGCATTACTCGTTGCGGCAGCCGGCGGACACAACATTATGATGATCGGTCCTCCCGGGTCCGGGAAAACCATGCTCGCGCGGCGTTTTCCCTCTATCCTGCCTGATCTGACGCTTGACGAAGCTTTGGAGACAACAAAAATCCATTCCGTGGCAGGCCTTCTTGAGCCGGGCACACCGCTCATAGCCACCCGTCCGTTTCGATCACCTCACCATACCATTTCAGATGCAGGACTGACCGGCGGCGGCTCCTATCCGCGTCCCGGAGAGATCAGCCTCAGCCATAACGGGGTACTGTTTCTTGATGAACTCCCCGAATTCAACAAAAATGTGCTGGAGAACCTGCGCCAGCCTCTCGAAGACGGCAAGGTCACCATTTCCCGCGCAGCAATTTCTCTATGCTATCCTGCAAAATTCATGCTCGCCGCTGCGATGAATCCCTGCCCCT
>CBDVBE010000009.1:0-35538 GCA_965372145.1 uncultured bacterium
TCTGAACCTCTGAACCTCTGAACCTCTGAACCTCTGAACCTCTGAACCCTGAACCTCTGAACCCCTGAACCCCTGAACCCTGAACCTCTGAACCCTTTCTAAAAATCAAGCTCAATAAAATCATCCTCTGTAGACTCGGGAATCCTCGAAGTTCCACCCGGTCCAAAACCATACATGTCCCTGTTTTCATCAATGATCATGAGGGCAAGCATGCGGGGAATATATTCATTAGTCTCTTCGGCAAGGTATCCCATACGGTAGATATACCAGAAATCACGGTTTCGCATGGGATCGTCAATTTTACGCAGGGCGCCCATAATTCTGCCTTCGCCGGCATTATAGGCAGCCATGGCAAGCATCACCGAACTCTTCCCGCCGAAAATACCGATAAGGTCCTTAAAATATTCTGCCGCTGCATAGGTTGCTTTTTCAGGATTGCACCGCTCATCAATATTATTAGTAACTTTCAGGCCGTACCGACGGCCGGTATGCGGCATGAACTGCCACAATCCACGGGCACCGGCATGGCTGAGTGCCTTCGGATTAAAACCGCTTTCAAGCATAGAAATATACGCTAATTCTGTCGGCAATTTTTTTTGTTGAAATATTTTATTGATCATCGGGAAATAGATGTTTTTCCTGTGCAAATACCTGCCGATTGTTGATTTCATTCGTCCGGAATAAATACCGATATGATACTTGACCCGCTCAACCATCTTCTGGGGAATATGATAATTAGTCTCACCAAAACGGACCATAATATCATCGATCAGTTTCTCAGTAGTATCCATGTAAAATTTGCTGTAATCATCCTCATTAAGATTTTCTTTTACCGAGGCCAACTGCTTTTTTGTATCCTCCAGATCTTTTATCAACCGGGCCAGATCTTTTTTGTTTATATCAGGGTTTATGTTTGCCTTAAAGATTTCATTCTCGTAATTATCAAGCTTCTCCTCAAGGGTAAGCCCTTTCTGCAGCATCCGGCGGTACTGCATCATGCGTATCCCGAGAAACAGAATAATAAGCAATGAAACGCCGGATACAATGCCGACAATAATCATCCACTGATTTGTGGTTTTTTTGCGGGCGCCATGCGCGCTTTCCAGAAGAGTAGCCTGGGACTCACTGATTTTTCCCCTGTCAAGTATCTTCTCCAGCCGTTTCTCATTTTTCATAAGGGAGTGCATATCATCAACACCCATCTTGTTTTTCAGCAGCTTCTCTTCCATTTCCATGGTCATGGATGCCGGCAAAGGAATCGTTGCTTCTCCGGAATGTCCCCTGGTGATAATACCGTCTGCTGTACGTGTCGCATTTACCGTTGAAGAGGTCGGCGGTTTCTTGCCCATCTCGCGGTTCTCGTTTTCTAAAGTCCGCGCCTGGGTATCTATCTCCTGCGCCTGTGCGGCAGCTAGACCTTCAGTAAGTTCTGTTTCAGTGGTAACCAGTTTCAATCTCGGCCCCATCTTACCAAAACCGATAACATCGTTCGGAGCAAGTTCCTGTTCATGAATCTGATTTTCATTCACGTAGGTGCCGTTGGTACTCTGCATATCCTGTATCATTATTTTATCAGGCGATTTATACACAATAGCATGGTGGCTGGATACAGCCCGTTCACCCGAATGAAGGGCAATCGTATTGGATGAACTTCGACCGATACTTATCGCACCATCACGAATGGGGTATCGTCTCCCCTGTTCTAATCCTTTAATAATTTCAAGATAATAAAACATAGGCGTATTATACTGTTTTGAATGCTCGTTTTACAAGATTACCAAGAACAAAGGCATCTTTATCCTGTATAAATTTATTTAATACTTTCTCAAGGTTCGTACCCATTTCTATCGCCGATCCGTAACGTTTCCCCGGATCTATAGCCATTGCACACTCAATAACATCTGCCAGCTCTTTCGGTAAAAATGTTGAACTCCTGAGCGGTTTATATTCCCCCCGGGATATCGCAGACAACAATGAAGGCACATCAGGCTGGGGAAATGCCCGATGACCTGCTACCAGTTCATACAGAGTAGCGCCAAGTGCATATACGTCTGTAAGCGGAGTTAACCCTTCCTCTTTCAGCTGCTCCGGTGCAAGATAGGGCAGTGTACCAATAATCTTACCCGTATCAGCAGTGTGAAAGCTTACCGATCCCGGTCGCGCAATACCAAAATCAGTGAGCTTAATATGACCGTTTTTACTTAATAAAATATTTGCCGGTTTCAGATCGCGATGCACGATACCTTTATAGGTTTCACCATAAACAGTGACGACCTGATGGTGAGCATAATTCAGCGCCCGGCAGACAAGAATACCGATCCCCATAATTTCCACAGGTGTCAAGGACTTGCATTTCTTGACAACATCCTCAATTGATGCGCCATTGATAAATTCCATTTCAAGATAGGGAAGGGTGTGCCACTCCCCCACACCATAGCATTGCACAATGTTAGGATGGTTAAGATTTGCAAAGATACGGATCTCGGTCTCAAAGCGGTCAAGCCATTGTTCCGGCTGCCCCGGTTTTATAACCTTTACCGCACGATACACTTCCATGCGAGGGTGCCAGATAAGATAGACATCAGCCATGCCGCCGCTGCCAAGGCACTTGATAATTCTACCTCCTGCCAGCTTCCGAAACTCCTCAATCACGGAAACATCCGGTGGCGGTGTGCCTTGAGCGACATCAGCTTCAACCATGGTTTTATCCACTCCCTGCATCAGGATATCGTCTGCCGATGGCGGTTTCAGTTGTTTCTGAACAAAGGATGCCGTATCATTTGAAGGAATTGATTGAATAAAATTTTTCTCTTCAGGCGGCAGCAGGACATCACTTTCATCACTGACCTTTGGATCAAGATTGAGTGATGATTTCTCAATGATGATAATATCCGATTTCCGGGTCGCGAGCCACACCATCAATAAAACCCAGGCATACAGATGAAAGCCTGAATTCCACAGGTAGCCTGTTTTTTGTAACAGCATTAATCCAAGAATAATACTGGCAATCACGATACCCGTGCTGACAATAATAGCGAATTTCTTTTTTGTGCCCGGGAAAAGCAGGACGCATCCCGGAAATATAAACAAAAGGACAATTATATTTACAGTAAAAAGGAAACCGCTGCTTTTAATCCATGCATTGTTCAGAATGTCGCAGGCAGCAGTTGCCCATAACTCCACGCCGGGAAACTGGGTACCGACCGGGGTAATAAAGAAATCCGAAGGTGATGATGGTGCATCGGTAATGCCCACGAAAACCAGTTTCCCTTTAATACGGTCAGGACTGACAGCTCCGGATAGTACATCTGAAGCGGAAATGGTCCGTATCGTCCCGGATTCTCCGCGGAAATTAAGACGAACAGCCCCAGTCCCTTTTATAACACGCAGCCTCTTTGTGTCAAGAAGTATTGATCCGTTACCATCGAGAATGAATTGATTGGGTTTTAATTGAAGGAATGATGCACTCGCTGCGAGGCCGAATGAGGGATAGTATTCCTTCCCCGCACGGATTACATGAATCAGCTCTCTGAGCTTCTGGCTTGTTCGTCTTGTTGAAACATTGAGGAAGCCGGCGCGGTCAGCGTGCCGGGTTAAATAAGGGTCACCGAAGGAAACTTTTCCTGCTGCATAGCCAAAATTGATACTAAGATCATCCTGATTCTTAAACATTAAAAACCGATGCTTATAGGCCTCTGTTGTAACCATTGCCATTTTAGTGTCGGGGTTATCGGTCACTGCATCAAGCCGCATACCGACAACAAGATTTTTCACTTTACTGAACACCGCCGCAAGGCTGTCACTTCCCGGATCGTCAACGCGTTTTGGAAACAGGAAATCAAGGGCAATCACGCGGGGTGAACAGGCTTCTATCTGTTCTATTAAATGGGCAATTATCGATCTGGACCAGGGCCAGGCGCCAATCTCGTCAATACTTTTCACATCAACACCGATAATGACTACCGAATCGGGTGTCTCGGATTTCACGAAAGAGAAACTCATATCATAAAAAATGTTTTCAACAACCGGGACAACGTTGTGAATAACATACACGGCACAGAGGAAAATCAGGGTGACACCGATGAGGATAAGCAGTTGTTTTTTCTGTCTCATTACTTCTCCGAATATAGTTCCGCAATACGTTTATCCCGTTCTTCATTCCACTGTTCCCAAGTGTCTGAAGGCTTCTTTTTAAAAGAGGTTACCGCTGAAGGGGCGCCATCTTTACCAATCGTAATCTTCTGCATGGCACGGATAATCTGAGTCCACTCTTCCATGGTTACTTCACGGGGGCCGGGAACTTCATGGGGACCGGGAACTTCACCCAGATCGCCCGGTGATGCCCCTCCCTGCTTTGACGGCTGATTTTTTACCGCCACTTCTCCGCTGTATACTTTCACCTCTGCTGTGCTGTCCTTATCAAGACTCGTCTGATACACGGTACCATACACGCCCGCAACTGCCGTTGGAAGGGTGAGCTCAAACCGGCAGAACTTGCCGGAAAACTTTTTAACCTTTGTCCAGAGGGTGCCGCCTTTCAGTTTCACTTTTGTCGCACCTTTACCGGATTTCGTGTCTCTGAATTCACCAAAGGTGAGACGGGTGTTCTCTTTCATCCGCACAACCGATTCCCGGTTTACAATAATCTCAACCCTTCCGTTGGATTCCGTTTGAAGAACATCCCCGGGATACACGAGTGTGTTAACGGTTAATGTTGCTTTCTTTTCACTTCCTTTTTTCATGAGAAGAGCCTTACCTTCGACACAAGTAATTACCCCCTGCGTTATATTCACCTTTTTCTCAAACAGGGACGGTTTTGTTGTTTTCGATTTCGATGGTATCTGCGGTTTCCGCAGGATAAGTGTTGCTCCCGTCCGGATTATATTAATATCTTCAATCGAAGGGTTTAATCCTTTAATTGCCTCACCCATTTTCGGAGTATAGCAACCATAATAATCAATACAAATAAGACTTACTGATTCACCCTTTTTAATTGCATGGGAAATACTATCCTGGTTACTTGCTCCTGCATAGTCAACTGCAAGGAATCCAATAAGTAATACTGGTATAATAATCGATATCCTCTTCATATTATTACCTCTCTGATGGGAAATAAAGAACGGTTAATACCACCTCAATAAAAATACATTTTCGTATAGCTGATACATCTCTATTGAGTCCCTTACAATATAACTTAATGATATAGCATAATTAAACTGGTACTGCGTAATACATAAAACTAAAGAAATATACTATATCAACGAAATTTTAGGTATTTTATGCTTCTTATATATATTTGAAAGGCTTAAAACTGTAAAACTATATCTTAATAACCATATATAATAAGGACGCTGAAAATGAAACGACGTAACTTCGTAGCCGCAATTCCGGCATTGGCGATCGCTTCATGCAATCCAAATCTCGACAAGCGTAAAAAACGCTATGACGAAAAGGAATGCCCATTCTGCAGTACCAATCATGGGGTATGCAGCTATTGCGACGGCAAGGGTAAATGCAGCTTTTGCAAGGGGACCGGTACCAGAAAAACAAGTACCAAAAATTATCCGGAACGGGGTGTTGAACGATTGGAATATGAAGAGAAATGCGCTTACTGTAAGGGCACAGGATCATGCCGTTACTGTGATGGTGTCGGAAAATGCTGGGCGTGTAAAGGCACCGGGAAAATTGAGAGCTGGGATTTCTTTGAGAAACATCAAAAAGAAAAATAACTATCGATTAAAATTTATTCCTACTCTATAGAGACGCACAATTGTGCGTCTTTTCGTCAATGTACACATCATAGATGAAAACAAGAATATAAGGATTTTTGACAAACATGGAATTGAAACAACGACCAATGTGTCTTATTATCCGCGATGGATGGGGAAAAGGAAAACACAACGCAGCCGATGGTATCTATATGGCCAATACACCCTATACCGATGAATACGAAAGCACCTTTCCAACGACAGTAATCAACGCCTCTGGTGAGCATGTAGGCCTTCCCGCCGGATACCAGGGAAACAGCGAGGTCGGACATTTGAATATCGGGGCAGGCAGGATCGTGTATCAAAGCTTGACCCGGATTGATAAATCAATAAGTGATGGAGATTTTTTCACGAATGAAGCATTTATTAATGCTATTGCTTATGCAAAGGAACACAATGCAAACCTGCACCTTATCGGTCTCATTCAGGAAGAAGGGGTCCATTCAGTCACCCGGCATTGTATTTCGCTTCTTGAATTATGTAAACAGCAGGAGCTGGATCGAGTACTGATACATGCGCTTACAGACGGTCGTGATACACCGCCAAAGTCCGCGCATGAACACCTGAAGTTTCTTCAGGATGGTATTGATCGGGTCGGTGCCGGCCGCATTGCGACAGTTATCGGCCGGTATTATGCTATGGACCGTGACACCCGCTGGGATAGGACTGAGCTGGCATATCGTGCGCTCATGGAAGGCCGGGGGAAACAGGTGTCAGACTGGAAAACCGCAATTGATGATGCCTATGAAGCCGGTGAAACTGATGAATTCATTAAACCCCGCCTTATCAATTACGAAGGCATTGGCAAAGATGACTCTTTTATCTTTTTTAATTTCCGTTTTGACCGAACACGCCAGCTTACCAAAGCAATCGTTGAACATAATTTTTCTGAATTTCAAACTATTGATCATAATCTCCATTTTACAACAATGACCCATTATTATGATGACGGTAATTTTACCGAAGCATTTCCTGAACTTGAAAATAAGAATATCTTCGGTGAGGTACTTGCTAGGAACGAATTTACACAACTGCGTTGTGCCGAGACTGAAAAATATGCGCATGTTACCTTCTTTTTTAACAGTCTGAAGAATGATCCTTTTACGCATGAAGACCGCATCCTGGTGAACAGCCCGAAAGTCGCAACCTATGATCTCAAACCTGAAATGAGCGCCTTTGAAGTGCGGGATAAACTCGTTGAAGCGGTCACCGGCGACACCTATGATGTTATTGTTGCCAACTTTGCGAATTGTGACATGGTTGGCCACACCGGTGTGTATGATGCCATTATCCAGGCCGTGGAAACAGTTGACACGTGTGTACATGACGTAGTTGAAGCGGTACGTGCCAAAGGTGGTGTCTGTATGATTTTTGCCGATCACGGCAATGCGGAACAGACAAAACTTCCCGACGGTTCTCCCATGACCGCACATACTACCAATCCGGTGCCAATAACCGTTATTAATGCCGGGGATATACAGTTGCGTGATGACGGGTCGCTCTGTGACATTATTCCCACAGCGCTGCAGCTTATGGGTATCGATCAGCCTGATGATATGACCGGCAAATCCCTCATCACCTGACAAAGTGAGGTGCGGCATATGAAAATCACACTCTGCCAGCTCAATCCCATTACCGGAGATATCGCCGGCAATACCGCCCGTATCAGGGAGGTTGTTGAAAACACCAGGGATCATAATCCCGATCTACTCGTATTTCCCGAACTCTTTATCCTGGGGTATCCGCCACTTGATCTTTTGGAAAACAACTGGTTTATAGGCCGTGGACTCTCTGCGCTCGACGAACTCTGCAACCTCTCTCAGCAGTATCCCGGCCTGGGCATTTTAACCGGTTTAGCCCTTCTTGACAATGTGGCAAACGGACGCGGACTCCTTAATTCAGCAGCTCTTATTACTGACGGGCACATTCTGTTTCACCAGAACAAATCGTTGCTTCCTACCTATGACGTCTTTGATGAATCTCGCTATTTCGATCCGGCACCGGACATCTCCTGCATCGAATTCAAGGGTGAGAAACTCGGCATTACTATCTGTGAAGACGCCTGGAATGATGAAGACTTTTGGGATCATCCGCAATACACGTCTGATCCGGTAAAAACCCTGGCCGATATGGGGGCGACCCTGTTCATAAACATTTCCGCATCACCGTTTTGTCTTGGTAAAAAGCATTTCCGTTTTTTGCTTATTCAAAATCATGCAAAGAAATATAAACGGCCATTTGTTTTTGTCAATATGGTCGGGGCTAATGATGAGCTGATCTTTGACGGCAATAGTATGTTCTTCAATGCTGAAGGTACTCTCTGTGAGTTTCTCCCCTCTTTTGATGAAGCAGTGCGCATAATTGATACGACGTTACCCCACCCCCCTGTTCCCGCACCCGGACAGGATTCGATTCAGGATGTGTTTCATGCACTTGTTCTCGGAATAAAAGATTATACCCGAAAATGCGGCTTTGACAAAGCACTCATCGGCCTGTCGGGCGGTATTGACTCTGCGGTGACCTGCGCACTTGCCGTTGAAGCTCTCGGTGCAAAAAATGTCCGCGGTATCACGATGCCCTCACAATACTCATCTAAAGGCAGTATTGCTGACTCAGAGAACCTGGCCGCACATCTTTGTATCGAGTTAAAACATATTCCGCTTGAGTCCATTTTTAATTCCTATATTGACGCTCTTTCACCTCATTTTAATAAAAAGCAGCCTGATAGTACCGAAGAAAATATTCAGGCACGAATCCGGGGAAGTATACTCATGTCCCTTTCGAATAAATATGGCTGCCTTCTGCTGACCACGGGCAATAAAAGCGAACTGGCTGTCGGGTACTGCACCCTGTATGGCGATATGTGCGGCGGGCTTGCCGTCATCTCTGATATCTATAAAACTATGGTGTATGACCTGGCCCGCTATATCAACCGGAATAACGAGATTATCCCGCAAACGATAATCGACAAGCCACCTTCTGCAGAACTGCGCCCCGACCAGAAAGATTCTGACTCGCTGCCGCCGTATGATGTTCTCGATGATATTCTTAAACTGCTCATCGAAGAAGGGTTGTCAACAAAAGAAATTATTGCTAAAGGATTTGATGAAAAAACAGTACGCTGGATTACCGATGCAATCGCAAAAAATGAATATAAACGCCGGCAGGCAGCTCCGGGTTTGAAAATTACACCAAAGGCATTCGGGTTGGGGAGAAGATTTCCTATTGCGGCGAAGTATGAAAGATAAAACCGACAAAGAACTTCCGATTTCTGACTTCTGACTACTGACTACTTAAATAACCATCTCAGTAACATTCACAAAACCCTCAATCAGAGAAACAAGTTTTTCCAGCTCTGGTTCAGCCTTTTCCTGTGCTCCTTTATATAACACCTCTTTCTCTTCACGCTTCTCTTTTACTATAATGGTGAGTGATGTATAATCACTGATACATTTTTTAACAAACCGGTCAAGTACAGAGGCCACCAGATTATTTACATACTGCGAAAGCTCTTCAAGGCCGGTATCAATCACAGCGAGCAATTGAAGTGAATAATGCTCAAACATATCCTGCTGCCATTTTTCCGGGCCGGCAAACCGCTCAAGAAATGATGCTTTTGGAGGATACAGGGTAAGCTGGGTATCCGGGCGCCAGTCTGTAATTATGTCAATTTCTACATCTTCTGCCGTACTCTTGAAATCTCTTTCCGTGTCCAGTGGGACATCAAGCCCTGCTTCGACCTTTTCGGCCAGCTTCCCCAATTCCCGCAGATGAGCGGTGGCGGCATTGCGAAGCGGTTTATTCAGCTCCATGATAAAAAAGATACACAGACGGCTGAACATCTCCTCCAGCAACTGTTCAAGCGCAGTAACAATAACCGTATCCTGCCTGGTTTTTGCGACTGAGGCAAGCAGATTCCTCAATCTGTTTTGGGACAGGCTGTGGAAATCATCCCGTTTTTTCTTTGCCAATCTTTCACAATACCCATATAACGCCGTCTCTTCCACCTCGGAAAGGCTAAGTGTTTTACTCATTTCATTGTTTGCTGTTTTCTCAAGCTGTAAAACGGTATCCAGGTCCTCTTTCATTTCGATAATCGGCCGGTTAATATCGTCCCTGTTTTTTTCGAGGGAAGAGACAATCCGGGACAACGCGTCTTGGAACTTATCGGTCAACGCTTCTGAAAGAGTGAAATACTTCTCCCTGAGCAGAAAATCTATAACTTCCTTCTCAAGTGCTGCGAGGCCGCTTTTAACAAACGCTTCGCTATCTTTCAGTTTCCTGGCCATCATCTTTGCAGAGACGGGAAACAGCCGTACCCCCAGGGTAAAACCGAATGTACTGATTAAAGTATCCGTTATAAATTTCTCTGAAACTTCTAGTTCGTTTTTATTAAGCAAATCAACTTTGTTATATACAAAGAAAAGACGAGGTATTGTTTTCAGGACACTTGTCAAAAAATCAACCTCCACCTGGGTGATCGGCAGGTCGGCACTGAGCAGAAAGAGTGCAGCATCACACGATGCCAGGAGATCAAGGGTTGTTTCCGTATTGTGGGTATGGGTTGAACCGAAACCCGGTGTGTCAATGATGACCGTACCATGCCCGAGTAACTGACTCTCGCATTTGACAATTGCCTCAGAAACGCATAAACGATTCCTTGGATTATGCTGCTCAGTTACATAGGTAGTAAGATGATCACAAATCACCTGAGCCTCCCCCTCAACGACCGCATCTTCCCTGCCGTCCGAGAACGAGACTGTACACTGATTTACCGTACCATATGATATAACTGTCGGTACGGAGGTGATCGGAAGAACTGAGGTCGGCAGGATCTCAATGCCGAGCAGGGCATTGATAAAGGTACTCTTTCCACGGTTAAATTGCCCCAGCACTGCTATACGGAGTCTGCCTCCTGCCAGTCGTTCCCGCAGGTCCCTGATATTTTTTGAGTGCAGCAGGTACTCAGGTGTTTCAGGCAGTTCCCGGCACAGCTCGAGTGCAGTATCAATGATTATGTCAATGGAGAGTGATTCTGTAATTTCAGGCATGGATACAGATTTTTCTTTGTCTAATTATTAATAATTGCTATCGGCAAACTCAACCCAGCCACCTGCCCTGACCAGGGCTTCATCAAATTCGCTGAGGGTATAGTCAATCTGAATAAGCCCCTGTCCTTTCTGAGTAAAGGTAAGGCGCTTATCTTCCACATTCACCGTACACGCAATAGCATCTCTGTCAGCAACGGCACAAAGTTCATCAATTTTATCCTGCGAAAGCGCGATGGCCATCATACCGCAATTGAACATATTCTGGCGGAAAATACGGGCAAAACTTTCAGCTATCACCACCGTGATATCATTTACCTCAAGTGCCCACGGAGCATGCTCGCGTGAGGAGCCGCACCCGAAATTGGATCGGGTAACAATCACCCGAGCGTCCTGGAAGCGGTCACCCTTTTGATCAAGCCCCTCCAATTTCATGTCCTCCAGCAGGTGGGGCTTCAACGCCTCTTTTGTCACTTCCGTAAGATATTTAGCCGGTATTATCTCGTCGGTATTGATATCAGATCTGTCAAGAAACAGTACCGGTCCGCCAAATGTTTTCATAATTATTTCCTTCTTTTTATTTATCTACTTTTCATTTCAACAACTCGTAAAGCGTGATGAGAAGTGAGTAGTGAGTAGAATATTTTATTATCTTTCATCTTTTAACTTTGGGCACTCAAGGCACTTTTCACTTTCTTTCCTTCTACATTCCTAGTTCGTGAAACGTGATGCGTTGCTCGTGAAGCATAAATGCAACTTCATCTTTTAACTTTAGACATTCTAGGCACTCTCAACTTTAGGCACTTTACAAACATCTCTCGGATCAGTCAATCTCCCGGTAATCCCACTTGCTGCCGCACTCGCAGGGCTCATCAGATGCACCATACCGCCTTTGCCCATACGCCCGTTAAAATTCCTGTTCGTGGTCGAAGCACACACTTCTCCTTCAGCGAGCACACCGTTTGACATACCAAGGCACGCACCACAAGTTGGATTGGTAACACAGTATCCCGCATCTATAAAGATGTCAAGCAACCGTTCCTTCATCGCCTGCTTATATACCTCGGACGTTGCGGGGCTGACAATACCGCGCACCCCGTGCGCAAGCTGTGTTCCTTTCACGATATCCGCAGCAACCTTCAGATCGGATAAACGGCCATTGGTACAGCTACCGATATAGACCTGATTGATTGTTACCTCACCCAGCTCTTTCAGCTTCTTCACCTGATCCGGCTTATACCCCACGGTTGCTACCGGTTCAAGTTCCGATACATCAACGGTAAACACCTGTTCATATACCGCCGTATCATCGGAGCGCCAGTGTATGAATTCTTCAAGGGTTTTTTCCTTGTCCCATTTATACTCCTCGCTGATAAACGGCCAGAGATATTCCAGTGTCGTTTCATCCGGCATGCAGACACCTGAAGTACCTCCCGCTTCAATTGCCATGTTGCATAGGGTCATGCGCTCTTCCATTGACATTGTGTCAACAATATTCCCGCGGAATTCAATAACCCGGTCAGTCGCACCATTGACGGTCAATCGCCTGATTACTTCAAGGATAATATCCTTTGCATAGACTTTCTCGGGCAGTGCACCCACAATATCCATACGTATTGTCTTTGGTTCGCGGAATGCACACACTCCTTTAAGGATTCCCACTTCCAGATCTGTCGTACCGACCCCGGCGGCAAACGCGCCGAATGCACCATGGGTGCAGGTATGGCTGTCTCCCATAATGACCGTATACCCCGGGCGGATAAATCCCTTCTCCGGAAAGAGTGCATGACACACACCATTTCGGCCGATATCGAAAAAATCCTTTATACCATGCCTAAACGCCCATTCTCGCAGCATTCTCGCCTGTGTTGCGCTTTTACTGTCTTTTGACGGGGTCACATGGTCAATAACCGCTTTTATTTTCGTAGGATCAAATACCTGATCCTTGCCGCGCCTTTGCAGATCCGCGATTGCAACTGGTGTGGTAACCTCATGGCACATGACGACATCAAGAGACAACACCTTGGTCCCGGGAAACGGTTCGTCTTTGAGATGCGCTTCAAAAATTTTCTGAACCAATGTTTTACCCATATGAATAGCTCCCTAATTAATTTCCAAACATTTCTGAGTGTTTCCCCCTCGACTTTCAGTCGAATTCGGGTCGGGGAAGACTTTCCCTATAAAACATTTTATTCTTTTTAAACTATTCTATCTCCAAATAATCCTTATGCGGCGGCAGTGCATTCCAGACCGCCCTGAAAGGTGTTGCCCCATTATTTTGTAAACTGTGAGGCAGCGACGCATTAAAGGTCACACTGTCTCCCTGTGTAAGAATATATTCTCTGCCATTAATTATTAGAAGGGCGCTGCCTGACAAAACATATCCCATTTCCGTTCCCTCATGACCCTGTTCGGACAAACCTATTTTCTGGTGCGGCGCCACCTCCAGAAGAAACATTTCAGCGGGTAACGAAGCATCCATATTGACCACCAGCTGCTCATATCGAACACCATTTCCCCAGTTCTTCAGCCGTTCACCTTTTCGCAGGACCCGCACCTGGTGCGTATCGGAAATACTCCTGAAAAGATGGGTAATATCCATACCTAATGCATTGCACACCGCACAAAGGGTATCTATTGATGGTGAAACCACCGAGCGCTCTATCTGACTTAACATACTGGTTGAAATATGCGCTCTTTTCGCAATTTCTGCCTGATTTAACCCGATTTTTTCACGATATGCCTTTAGAATTATACCTATTTTCCTATGCGGCTTATTAAGTAATACTGTATTCATTACAGTAATTATAAATTATTTGTTTATTGTTCTGCAAGTATTTTTTCAAAAATATGAGTGCCGACAAGGTATTTTATAAAGTGAAGATAACTATTCAGGTGTATTATCCCTAAGAGCGAGTACGAAAGCTCCTAGATAACATTATGTCCCACAAAAGGGATAATGAACACTAACAACTGAAGTTGCAAGTGTTCATAATAGAAGCAGAATGGTCAAATGAGAATTAGGAAATTGATTTCCAATTCGAATTGTGCAGTGGCCATTTTTATGCCCCTCTGCTTAACATACTGTTACAAATACAAAGTTTTATTAACTGCTCTGGTGTCATTTAGCAAATCAGATGAAGTACTTGTATACTATTCGTAATCGTACTCTTAATTAAATTTTAGATTCTTTCGATTAAGATTAGGTGTAGGATTAAGATTAAGAGTATGAAATTATAAAAATATTGGGTTTTAATTATACAACCGAACAGTTACGAATGAAGTTTTATTATAACATTCTGTAAGCAATCAGGATAATGACATGCCGGATAAAGAACTCCGCCACAAGGCAATACTTTCAGAAAACGGTAAGGCCGTGCCCCAAAGTGCACACAGGCAACCGGTAACGGAAGATGAAATTAAGAAGCAGAAGAAAGATGCCGTCTTGAAAGAGATGCTTGACGCGCCGGTAAGCATTGACGAAATTGACAGTTTAAAAGAGCTTACCGACACGCAGGAGATTGAAATTGCAAGCGGCGATCTTGCCGCACATGTCAGTCGGTACGAGAATCTTTTTACCGGTAATAAAACTGATTCATATTACCATGATATCATCTTTGCCTTGATCCAGATCAGATTGCCGGAGGAAGAGGCGAAAAAGGACTGGCATGAAATACTGCAGCATAAATACATGATGAGTGAGAAGCTGGGGCGCAATGTGGGTATACACGTGGCGTCACTTGATTATTATACCAATATAAAAAGGTATGTACGGCACCCGAAAATAATTGACGCCCGGGAATATGCCGACACGGCAAGCCATGCCATTTCCGATGAACTGACCCGGGCGTACAACCGCCGCTTCTTTGATGGAGAATTATACAGGCTGTTCAAATACTGCGATGCATTTGATCGGACATTTTCGTTGATCATGCTCGACCTCGACAATTTCAAGATATACAACGACACCAACGGCCATATCAAGGGTGACATTGCACTCATTGAATCGGTCCGTATTTTCCATGCGGTCAGCGGGCCCCAGGCACGGGTATGCCGTTACGGCGGTGAAGAATTTGCCGTTCTGCTGCCCAATTATACGCTGCAGGAAGCATTGAAAACGGCAGACAGCATACGGCAGGCTATCTTTGAGTATCGTTATGTCAACGAGCAGGCACTGCCCGGCAACCGCCTTACCATTTCCTGCGGCGTTGCCGAATTTAACAAGGCTTTTCCTGATGACAAGGCATTGCTTGACGCAGCAGACAAAGCATTATATAAAGCAAAAAACAATGGTCGTAACAGGGTGGAACATTTTAATCCCCAGGAGTAATATGGAATCGCAGCACATCACAGGGAAAACAAAACTGGTTGGTATTATCGGCAACCCGGTCAGCCATTCACTGTCACCGGTTATACACAACCACCTCTTCCGGAAACTCGATTTACCGTATGTCTATGTGCCTTTTGAAGTTCAGCAGGCTGACCTGCAGACAGTTATTCAGGCATTACGGGCCATCAATTTTGCCGGAGCAAATGTGACTGTCCCTTACAAAAGTAACGTTGTACCTTACTGTGATACGATCTCCGAGTTGTCACAACTGACCGGTGCCGTGAATACCCTCTACATGGACAACGGGAAACTTTGCGGGACAACGACTGACGCTGAGGGTTTTTTCAAGGCACTGGAAAATATGAACCATGACGTGGCAAAGGATAACGTGGTTATCCTCGGCAACGGAGGGACAGCCCGCACCCTCGGTATAGCACTGGCACATGAGAAAAAAATCAGCTCACTGACCATCGTCGGCCGGAACCAATCACGCATCGACGCCCTTGCGACTGAAATAACCGAAAAAACAAACGTTCCCGTTACCAATGCTCTGTTTAACACCGATGCATGCAGGGCCTGCCTGAAAGAGTGTTCGCTCCTTGTCAATTGCACCTCGGTTGGTTTAACACCCGACATCGAGGCCTCAGCGCTGCCGCCTGATGCTTTTCACACGGGTATGACCGTTTTTGATGCCATTTACAATCCCGCTGAAACGCAATTCCTCACGTATGCAAAACAGGCCGGCTGCCGGGCCCGGAACGGCCTGCTTATGCTTGTGTATCAGGGACTGGCGTCCTTTCACTATTGGACCGGAATTAAGGCGGGAATTGATTTGTTAGATCTGGATGAATTGCAGTCACTGATTTAAAAAAATTATTTATTGGAACTATTCTATCATGATCTGGAAAATAAAAAAATCAAACCTCAAAGGAAAAATCACGGTCCCGCCCTCGAAATCTCACACGATTCGTGCATTGCTCATTGCCACACTCGCAGAGGGTGATTCTATCATTGAAGGTGCCCTGCTTGAAGGTGACGGCCTATCTGCGCTTGATGCTTCTGTCGGTCTCGGCGCCAAATACCAGCAACTCGGCAACGTGCTGAAAATAACCGGGATCGGAAACGATTTCTCCGGGGGATCGGACACACTTTTCCTCGGCAACTCAGGCACGGGCACACGGCTGTTTACCTCAGCCGCTGCGCTCGGCAGAAAGCCTCGCACCTTTGATGGTGACGTTTCTCTTCGCTCCCGGCCAATGAAACCACTCCTGGATGCGTTGCAGGACCTCGGTGCATCCTGTACGATTCACCAGGATGACCGGGATATTCCTTTCACCATTCAGGGGCCTGTCACCGGTGGTGAAACTACCGTGAGCGGCGTAACCTCACAGTTTCTCTCAAGCCTTCTTATTGCCGCACCACTCGCGAAAAATGACTCGGTGATTCACGTTGAAGACCTCCATGAAAAACCCTACGTTGAAATCACCCTGTGGTGGCTTGATAAAATGGGTATGCCCTGTGACGTGTCTGATGATTTTTCAACGTTCAGGATTCAGGGGAATCAACACTACCCGCCGCTCAATCAAAGGATTCCGGGAGATTTCTCCTCCGCCACCTTTGGCGCAGTTGCTGCTGCTCTTACCGGCGGGCCGGTAATCCTTGATAACATTGACTTCTCCGATCCGCAGGGCGACAAGGAAATATTTACTATTCTTGAGCACATGGGTGTGCAGGTCAATCGGGAGGTATTGTCTGCAACAGTACAGAAAAGTGCTGCTGTTCACGGGGCGGAAATCGATCTCAATACCATGCCCGACGCGCTCCCGGCATTGTCTGTACTCGGCTGTATCGCTGAAGGTTCGACTCATATTGTCAATGTCAAACAGGCGCGGATCAAAGAGACCGACCGTATTGCAGTCATGACTGAAGAGTTGACAAAAATGGGCGCCTCGGTTGAAGAAAAGGATGACGGCCTGGTTATCCACCAAAGTGCACTCACCGGCACCACAGTCAACGGCCACCACGACCATCGCGTTGTCATGGCACTCGCGTTAGCCGGTCTGGTTGCTGAAGGGGAAACTATTATTGAAACAGCCGAATCCGCCACCGTAACCTATCCGGGATTCGTTGAGGATTTCAAGAACATCGGCGCGGCTATTGAGGTTATAGATTAAGCAAATACACTTTGGTTAACATTCTGGTTTGATTAGTAAAATGATGTATAAGAAAATACGCTCCTTGTGCTATTGATGGATTAAGGTGTAACCTTAATTCTTTATCCTCCCATTTTTGTTCCTGTAGTATCCTCCCTTTGCAATTCATAAGCACTGAATATTCAGGAATGTTAATCAGGTCTGTAATTTCTAACACGATTTCATATCGTGTTATTTTTTTAATCCTTATCTTTCCGTTACTAGTATGAAATGGCTGCCAGAGAATACCATTCGTCGGGTCCTGATACTCTTTATCACAGGTCCCTTCTCCCAGAGTAACCAGCATACCGCCTTCGGGGTGCCGCCAGAGATTGTTCTCACTGTCACTAAATTGAAAGTAATAGTATCGGCAGTCATCAGCGGAGGGTGTCCCCAGAAAAAAGGCGCCGTTTTCCTGCTCTCCCATATGCAATGAAAGCGCATACACGGCACCGTCAATCACAATACTTGCTGCTTTGGGTGTCTGCCCCTGAGGATCAGCATAGGTGGCCATAAAAAATGTTGAATCACTTTCCACAAAATGTGCACCGGAAGTAATGGGTGTCGAATAGTCCGGTTTGCCGGTAGAAAAATCCTGCGTCCAGAAATAGTTCCACTTCTGATCACCATACGCATACCCGACCCCAAGCTCATTATAGCTTGACCCCATGATACTTTTCCGGTGGCCGTCCCCGGAGCCATCCGGTGCGGGTGGATCACCATCCATAATCCACTGCTTCATAGAAGAAAAAGCATCCCGCCCTCCGGTGGCAATGTTCTCAGCAAACCACCCGCTTTTCGTATAAAACGATCTGATACGGTCATCCCAGGCAGTACCGTCACTGGAGCTGTGGTCAAGGCCATGGTTATCTGCCATGTCTTTCGAATGAAACCGCGAAGCCCGGTTCAGGTCAATATACCAGTACAGTGGATCAACCGGTGGGTAATTCTGGGGCAGAAGAATAGTGTAATTACCAATGTAGGTGTCACGGTATTCAACAGGAGCCATTCTGCATGTATTAGTAAGAACAAGAACCCGCCGTTCACGCATACTGGGATAGCCGGGGTAATCGTCAGGCCAGTCGCCGTAGCCCTTGGTCTGTGGGTAGGAAGAAAAACAAACGTACAACACGAAAACAGTTAACAATCTGCTGACTCTCATAAGATCCTCTCCCTTGTATTCTATAATAAAAACTATATAGAATACACCTCAGGAGATGTGTTTTTTGTATGTTTTGCTTATAATTGGATACAAACGGTTAAAATCGCACAGCAACTATTAACATTTTCAAACCATTTTCTATGCATTTTACCCGTTCTGGAATGTTTTATAATATTTTTTCCTGTATTGTGTTATAATAAAAGTAAGGGAGAAAATCTTAAAAATTTTAATCGCTACCTTGTGGGGAGGGGAGTCCATGTCCTTTAAAAATCTATTCCTGAAAACAATCCCGATACTTATTGCAGCATCTACTTTCATTTCAGCAGAGAATTTCCCTTATTCCCAGTCACCACCTGGAGGATTAAAACCGGAACAGAGTCCCATGTTCGTCTGCTTCGGCTTTGATGACAACGCCTATGCGGATGGCATCCAGTGGTTCAGAGAGCTGGTGAAGAATAAAAAGAATCCAACCGGTTCAGGCAATCCCCTTACCTATGACGGCAGTCCGGTGCGTGCGACATTTTTCTGTACCGGTGGTTATGGCGAAAGCGATCCTGCAGTTGCAACAGAATGGAAACTTCTGGTGCAGGATGGTCATGAAATAGGAAATCACTCCTGGGATCATCCTCATGGCAATGCACTTACCACTCAACAATGGTCAACCCAGATTCAGCAGACGAATACATATTTAACTCAACAAATAGGGGTTAATGCAAGTGATATCACTGGATTCCGTACCCCGTTTCTGGAATACAGTCCCAATACCATGCAGGCATTACTATCTAATGGAATTACATTTGATTGCAGCATTGAATTCGGTTTTAACGGGTGGACACCTATTGAGGGGGACCCTGACTGGCCGCCTGAATCTTCAGGGGTATGGCACAATTCAATGACCAACCCGAAAACCCATCAGAAACTGTTCTGGCCCCACACCCTTGATAATGGCTCCCCTCCCGGACATTCTGCACAGGGGAATCCCAAAATTGCCGGATTATGGGAAGTTAATGTTTATACATACCTGCGACCGGATAACAGCGGTGTGGTTACCGGTTTTGACTTTAATATCTGGACCACAGCGACTAAAGACTATTTCATCAATCTCATGAAACATAATTATGATCAGCGGCATACAGGTAACCGCAATCCTTTAACAATCAATGCCCACACTGATTACTACACAAAAGACAATGCCGATGCTGAAGCTGCATTCCCAAATGCTAACTGGGAGGCACGCCGGCAAGCAGTTGAAGGTTTTCTGGATTATATACTCCAAAAACCGGAAACACGCGTTGTTCCCTATTCGGATATGCTCAAATGGATGAAGAATCCTGTTTCTCTTGGTCAGACCGAAAACAGTAAAAGTATTTCAACTGGTCAGAGTCCTATTCCCTTTGAAATAAAGACTTTCTCGAAAAACATGGTTGAGTTCTCTGTTCCAACTAACGATGTGTATACTTTCTCTCTACGGACCGTACAGGGACGAACTATAATTCAAAAGAGCGAATTTTTGAACCAGGATAACTCTTATCGTATCACATTGAACAATTCTTTAGCGGGAGGCGCTTATGTAGTCCGTATCAGTAATGGGAAAGTATCTGCAGTAAAAAAGGCTGTGTTTATGCAGTAGGTTATTTAACTATAAATCATAGTATCAAGGCCTGTTTATGCAGGCCTTTTTTTATTAACAAATATATTTGCGATTAGTATTACAGACAAAAAGGTGGTATTTGTTATTCTCAACACACCCAAACGCTTTAAAGAAACGTTAACCTGAGCTTTAGACTAAAAAATTATACACTATGCTTCTCTCTTCTCTCCGACTTTTATTATGACAATGTTCTATATTAAATATTCATATTTTTCTACCTAATCGACCACCAGGACCTGGAGTACGCCCCCTTTGATACAAAAAGTGGACTAGCAAAGATGTATCAACTGTTCGGGGATGAAATGGGTGAAATAATTATTGAGTTAAATGAGGCATTGGCAGCATAAAATATGAAATATCGCATTTATATAGACGAAGTAGGTAACTCTGATTTAGAAAGCTCCGATGATCCGAATCATCGTTTTCTAAGCCTTACTGGGGTCATTGTTAACCTCGAATATGTTAGAAATGTATTACATCCTGAAGTTGAAAATTTAAAAACGACATTCTTTGATGCTCATCCTGATGAGCAAATTATTTTGCATAGGAAAGAACTTTTAAATGCTCGATATCCTTTCCGTAAGCTTATAGATCCGGTTATAAGAGATAAGTTCAATAAGCACTTACTTGCCATGTTAAAGACATGGAATTATAATGTCATATCTGTTTGTATTGATAAAAAAATCCACAAGGAAACATACACAACCTGGCGATTTGACCCTTATCATTACTGCCTTGCCGTGCTAATCGAACGCTTTGTCTTCTTTCTTGAATACGAGAGCGCTCTAGGCGATGTAATGACAGAATCCAGGGGAGCAAAAGAGGATAAAAGATTAAAGGATTCCTTCGTTCGATTATTTGATACTGGTACTGATTTTATTACTCCGGAAAGAATCCATGGGGTTCTCACAAGCAAACAATTAAAAGTTAAACCCAAAAGTGCAAATATTTCCGGATTACAACTAGCAGATATTATAGCCCATCCCAGCCGATCTGAAATACTTAAAGAGAGTTTTGATCCCAATTGGAGAATCGCTCCTTTTGCCGGACAAATAATAGCTATTATTCAGGGGAAATATTATCAAAAGGATGGAAGGATATTCGGTAAAAAGTTTTTATAAAATAAAAAAGGCCCTTGCGGGCCCGATGGTATTCACCATCCACCTCCGGTAATCCGGATTAATTTTAATATAACACATTTGTTTACGATTTGCAACTTAAAATTAGTAAGTTACTTAGTTTTATGTAATGTATCAACAAACTTGGTCAATGTGAATATATTTATTGCGAATGTTTTAATAATGTAGAAATGACTTTTATAAACGGAACGACCGGCCGCATCATGAGATAGCTCGCTTTTGGAACGAACTGCGCCAGTCGCTGAAGTCTCATATTTTAAAATATACCAAATTTGAAAGTAGCTTACAATACAATAAATATAGTTACGTTTTTCTTATTTTCTTTCTTTGCTTTCATACTAATAACACACAACAAAAGTGAATACTTGTTAATACTTTTATTGAATTATTTTTACAATTTGCTTTGAGTTAGTGGTATAATTTATTTATAGGGGTGTTTTTATAACACTTTTATAACATTTTTTATTTTTTAGTATTATTTTAAAAATACCGATACAGTATTAAGCGTATATTTTAAGAAAGCAAGGAGTCCACATGCCAACACACGTTATTAAATTCCAAGTAAGTGTAAATATCATCGTTCTAAAAGATGGGAACGAATATTATGCTTCATGCCCAGCTTTTAAAGGTGTTCATGTGCCGGGACGTAGGGTTAAAGATGCTATAATTAACGCAAAAGACGCAATTGCTGCAAATATTTTTTCTTTGCTAAAGCATAATGAGCCTATACCGTGTTGTGAAGTACTTGATGAAGATATGTTACCAGATTCAATGACTTTGAAGGAGTTAAAGAAACATCTTCATCATGAAAATGTTTCTGTTAATTACCCTGCCGAAACAATATCTGCATGAGCACCTATAATTCTAATGTCTGGAACCAACTCAAAAGTAAAACTTGTGAAGATCTTGCAAAAGCATTAAAGAAAAGTGGTTGGGTACACGATGTTACAATTGGTGCTTCTCAGGTTTATATTAAAAAAGTTAAAGGTGGCCCGAATAGGCGCGTCACGATTCATTGGCACCCTGGAAAGACATATGGTGCTAAATTATTAAAAGACCTGCTCGACACAATCGGTTGGTCTGCTCAAGAAATGAAAAAGTTAAAGCTGATCAAGTAACCCACTGCAAATTCCCTAATTTTCACCTCTAGTTCAGTCTAAAGATTAAAAGAGCCTTGCCGGGTCTTCATTGAAGACCCAGCGGGCTTCTACTGTAGAATGAAACCTTGGGTGTAAAATTAAAGGTAAAATAATCCTACTAACACCCAGCCATCACATGTTCTGTATTTTCCCCTCACAGATATTATTTTAATACCCTGTTGTCCTGGACTATGGTTTTAACAAATTATTTCAAGCCGGATAAAACATAATGATTATTCCTGTTGTGTTAGATGACCGCTCGTATGACGTGTATATCGATGAGGAGGTCTCTTTTACCGATAAACTGAAAGAGATGTTTCCTCACAGCACCTTTGTCCTTATCACCAATAAAACACTTGAGCAGCTGTGTGGGGCAACGCTTGCTGAATGGGAGCAGGCCATCCCGTTGAAACGGTACATCATTGAAGACGGCGAGCAATACAAAAACCTCGATACCTGGCGAAGTATCCTTGATTTTCTTCTTGAAGAGCGGCTTGACCGGGGGAGTGTGATAATCGCTTTTGGCGGCGGTGTTGTCGGTGATATTGCCGGTTTCGCGGCATCCTCATTCCTTCGCGGCGTTAACTATGTTCAGGTACCAACCACGCTTCTTGCCATGGTCGATTCCAGTGTCGGCGGGAAAACAGGGGTGAATCATTTCATGGGTAAGAACCTGATCGGCTCATTTTATCAGCCGCGCCTGGTCTGGATCACTACGGATATCCTGGAGTCCCTTCCCCACCGGCAGTTCAATGCAGGATATGCCGAGATGTTCAAATACGCCTTTATCGGCGGCCGCGATATGTTCGATTTCATCTCAGCGCATCATGAAAAAATTAGTACCCTGAAAAAAGAGATGCTTGAAGAGGCTATCAAACGGAGTATTGAAATAAAAGCCCACATTGTATCGGAAGATGAACGCGAATCAGGAAAACGAGCCCTGCTTAACTTTGGACACACCTTCGGCCATGCACTTGAGCGGTTTTACAACTATAAAGCAATCATGCACGGTGAGGGTGTCTGCTGGGGCATGAAATGCGGGATAGATCTTGGTAAACGAATCGGTACGATATCGTCTGATCATTATGATCAATTTGATGCAATAATTAAAAAACTTGCAATGCCGGAACTGCCTTCACCCCCTGACATTAAAACATTATATACCTCAATGTTTTCAGACAAAAAGGTCCGTGGCGGCAAATTACGGTTTATCCTTCCTACTGAACCGGGTACCTCTGTTATTACATCTGATATTCCTGAAGATGCTATAATGGCAACCTTAAAAGCCGTATTTAAATAATCGTAGCCGTTCACGGCTTGAAATTGGAAATTGGGAGGAAGCATGAAAATATTAATTAGATTATAATGGTAAAAAAGATTAATAACAAATTTCAAGTTTCCACCACGAAGTAGCTATTGGTACGCCTACTTTAAAGCCTGACCAATAAATTTCAGCGTTCTGTGAACACTTATAAATAACCAAGGACTCTCCCTGCGGCAGAGACCACTATGTAATACTAAATTTCTGAACAATATTACCAGCCAATATTGTTGCGGCGAGTTCGGTACGAAGTCTGCGATCGGACAGCTTGATACAGTGGGCTTTTTTCCGGAGAAATATCTCCCGCTCCTCATCTGAAAATCCGCCTGGCGGGCCAATAAAGCAGGACAATACATCACAGGAATGAATGTTCCCTGAAAGGCGGTCAAGCGTTTCTCCCTGTTCATCAGCGACAAACACATTGTTTCCTGCACCGGCTAAAGCGGATTTAAAAGGTATCGGCCCGTTCAGTTGCGGAAGCCAGCCATTCCAGGACTGTTTTGCAGCGGAGATCATTTTTTTCCGAAATCGGGTTGCCTGCTTTTCCCATTGTTTTTTCCACCACTTCTTCTGACAGGTCTGGCACATAACCGGCGTAATATGCATGACCCCAAGCGGTACTAGTCCCAACAGGGTATTTTCAAATGCCTCTTTCTCGGGAATACCGACAAAGAAATGCATTGCAGGCTGCGGCGGCTCCTGGGCCTTTCTTTCGAGAATCTGTGTGGTGCAGGATTTTTTATCGATGTGTTCAATGCGGCAGAAGTAGATCCACCCAACGCCATCAGTGACAAATATCTTATCACCGGCCTGAACGCGAAGCACGGAAATTGCATGCCGGGTTTCTTCACTGTCAAGCTTCAGGGTGTCGCCTGAAACCGTGTCTGAAAAAAAGAGGAAATGATCGATAATGGTACTCATAATAAATAACTTTCTTATTTGGAAGTCATAGCTGCATTTGAAAATATATTTTAGAACCTTAGAATGAATTATCTACGTTTTTTGAAGATAATTCATTCGTGAAGGTTCTTATCCAGCTCTGCTGGGTTAGAAAGCGATAATAATACCGTAACGTTAAACCGGATAGAGAGTAGAAAATACGATATGACAGAAAACAGGAACTGGGACGGCAAGGCAAAGGGCGGTGCTCTGGGGAATCTTATTTTTATAAAGCTGATATCCCTCGTCGGCCTGTTACCCGCCTATTTACTCTGTGCATTTGTTACCTGGAAATATGTCCTCTGTGACCGCACTGCCGGCGGAGCATTAAAAGAATTTCGCAGAAAACTCGGTTTCAGGAAGACAACACGGTGGCATCTTTTCAAACATTTCTATTCCTTCGGCATAGCGATGATTGACCGTATCGCATTCATGACGTCAAAATCAACACCGTTCAAATTCACCTATGAAAACGATCACTATTACTACGAAGCGCATGCACTAAAAAAAGGAATTATTGTTGTCTCCGCCCATATCGGCAACTGGGAAATTGCCGGAAATCAATTCGCGACCCATTATGGCACCCATATTCACGCGGTTATTCTCGACAACGAGCAACAGAAGATCAAACAGGTGTTTAAAAATGTGCGGGACAACCGGCTCTTCTCTACCATAGTCTTCTCTTCTGACGGCCTTGCCATGATGGTACCGATACGTGAAGCCCTTAAACGAAATGAACTGGTCTGTTTTCATGGTGACCGGGTTATCAATGATGCCAAGGTATCACTTCCCTTTCTGGGGGAAAACGCGGATTTCCCGACCGGCCCATTCCTTATTGCGGCAATAACCGGTGCACCGATTCTCCCGGTATTCCTGGTAAAAACCGGGGGGCATCATTTCACCTCAAGGACCTTTCCTCCGATCTACTTTGATGATATCACCAGAAAAAATCGGGAAACCCGTATACAGGAAGCAATGAAACGCTATGTTTCGATATTGGAAACGGTCGCGTGTGATCACCCGTATCAATGGTTTAATTTCTATAATATCTGGGACTGAGAACTTTAACAGTGTGAAATACTGCGAGAAGGTTTAGTACCGCCGTATGCCATTATTATCAACAATATCGTCAACCACCGGAGCTATCTCTTCAACAATGCGGGAAATGACCTTTTCTGAATGGTAGTATCCCTCTTCTATCTTTTTTTTCAGTGAAGAAAGATAACTTCTTTTTGCAGGTTCATCCATCCAGAGGAATTGTCCCTGGCGTATTGCAGGATTTCTTTGAGGAGCATTCATGTAAATCATCCCTGATAGTAAGAATACATCCCTGTATCTATTTAACCATGAGTTAAGCAGAAAGTGTAGTTGTATACCGGGCATTTCTGATTATACTCAGCTTTATCCATAACCTATGGATAAAAATGTTCGTAAGCAATTATCATTGCTTATTCTTAAATATCGTCATCTGCGCGAAAAATCTTTATACTTCTTTCAAAAAAATAAATCTAAGTAGTGTCTGGCCGGAAACGTCATTCCCGCATGCTTTTGGCGGGCGAAGTGCTCCGCAGGGGTGAATCCATGCCCTGAAACAGCTAAAACAGCTGGATTCCGGCCGAAAAGAATACCGGAATGACTGAAAATAGATACTTTCCGGCCAGACATTAAGTAGAATCTTTTCATTTTGCCTGCATTCAATTATTTATGTGTCGAGCCTTGAACAGAGCATAACGGTATTATATAATACAGGTGTAATGTAACAACTTGTTTAACACTGGAATACTATGGTTCGCTACAATATTGATGATGTCAGTGATGACATGGTCCTCGGTAAGTCGATATTTCTTCCAACCGGTGAACTTCTTCTCGCCGCCGGCTATCATCTGACCGAGCGTTTCCGCACCCGCCTTAAACAGCTGGGATTTTCCTTTGTATTTGTCCAGGTCGAAGGGACAGAGGATGCTATTCCGGAAGAGATTATCTCGGAACATGTGCAGCGTGAAATTACTCTGACATTGAATAAAGGTACGGATGAATTAAAAAAAACTTTTTCGGTCCGGCAGGAAGGTGCCCGGAATATCAGGAAGATAATCCGCAAGAATAAGCAGCATCTTAATAAATTCCTTACCAGCTCCGGTTTTGTTAATGCTATTGAAAAAATGATTGATGAGGTATTAAACCAGCCCTCGGTCGTGCTCAATATGACTGCCATGCAAAAGGCAGGCGGCGATCTCTTTTCCCATGCTATTAACGTTGCGGTAACCGCTTTATCTCTTGGCCGGAAATTCCGCTTCTCATACGATGAAATGAAACAGCTTGCCATGGGTGCGCTTAACTTTGATCTGGGGCTTATTGCTATCCCGCAAGAGATCCGTGATAAAAACGGCTCCTTCGATTCTGATGAGGAAAGAGAACTATTCATGCAGCATACGGTCTATGGTTACCTGATGCTGTCGCAGAATCCCTCCATAGCACCGACCAGTGCTGCCGTTGCATTACAGCATCATGAGTACCAGGACGGTTCCGGGTTCCCCAGAAATCTCTGCGGCGGGAACCTTGCCCCGCTCAAAGATTTCTCCCGTAAAAATGTTATCCATCGATTCTCTGAGATAGTTGCTGTTGCAGATACCTATGATATGCTCCTCACGGGCCGCATGGGGCCCCTGTATGATGCCCGTGGAGCCATACGAAAGCTTATTGAAATGGGCGGGGAGAAACTCAATAAAGAGATAGTAAAATGCCTTACATCAATCGTGCCGGTATATCCGGTTGGCGCACGGATTCGTATTACTCAGGCCCCAACACAGCAACTTGTAGGCTATCATGGCGTTGTCGCAAAGGTCAATGCAGAAAACCTCGAAACCCCCCAGATAATTCTTTATGAAACAAGAAAGCACCAGAAAGTCAAACCGATCCTCATCGACCTCGCTGATCATACCGGGTTTGAGTTGGAAGTAATCACTTAGTACATGTGTTCATAATTATGCTGACGTTTTTTATCGCCCTGTTCCGTTGCTCTTCCCAATCGTCCTCGTCCCTCCTCCTCATCCTCGTCCTCGGATCTTTTTTTTCGAGACGACGGACGAGGACGAGGAGGAGGAGAATAGAGGAAAAGAAACTTGCGATTTATAATTGTCAATTTTGCGTATTATACTGAGTTCTGATTTTAATTTCCGGAATCCTACTCCCCTGGTAAAAGTCATGGACACACTACGATGGAGTAAATACCGGTACAGCATTTAACCAATCAGGGACATCCCAACAATGCCTGAAAATACTGATACTATTCGTGAAATCCGTACGGAAAATCTTGTTAAGATCTATAGCAAACGCAAAGTAGTAAATGAAGTCTCCATAAAAGTCCGCCAGGGTGAGGTTGTCGGGCTTCTTGGCCCTAATGGTGCGGGGAAGACCACCATCTTCTATATGATCGTCGGCATGATCAAGGCAAATCGCGGTAACATTTTCCTCGATAACAATAATATTTCAAGAAAAGCCATGTATAAACGTGCCCGTATGGGTATCGGGTATCTGCCGCAGGAAGCCTCCATTTTCAGAAAGCTTACTGTTGGTGAGAATGTCTTGGCCATTCTCGAAACACAGAAAATGAGTTCAAAAGAGCGTAAAAAACGGATGCGTGAACTGCTTCAGGAACTCCACGTTGATCATCTTGAAAAAAGCCTTGGCTATACCCTTTCCGGCGGGGAACGACGCAGAGTTGAGATCGCCCGTTCACTTGCAATCCGCCCGGACTTTATCCTTCTTGACGAACCCTTTGCCGGCGTCGATCCTATTGCTGTTGAAGATATTCAGGGCATAGTGCATGAACTCAGGGAAAAAAAACTCGGTGTTCTTATCACTGACCACAGCGTACGCGAAACCCTCCGTATTACCGACCGTGCCTATATCATGGCTGACGGGAAAATCCTCATTGAAGGCACCGCGAAGGAACTCGCTGAAAATCCTGAGGCGAGGAAGATTTATCTGGGAAGAAATTTCCGGCTGGATTAAGAATTCACCGCAGAGTGCGTAGAGCATGCAGAGAAGAGAAAAATATTGAAAAAGTATTTAGTACCTTAGAAATTATTTTCTTGTTTATTTTCCCTTGAAGGGATAAGAACTACTAAGAAATGAATTTCTAAGTATCTCTTTACACCCTGAAGGGCATAAGAACTACTAAGAAATGAATTTCTAAGTATCTCTTTACGGCAGAAAATAATTTCGTGAAGGTACTTATCCAGTTTACCTGGGTTAATTTTAAATTTTTCTCTGCGATCTCCGTGACCCCTGCGGCGAACTAAAAAAAATCACTTTTATGACACAAATAACATTATTTTCGGCTCACTTTTTGCTTGTTCGTTTGTATATTTTAATGTACACTTATAATACGCATCACTAACCAATCCAGCCAAAAGGAAACAAACCTTGAACCTCGGACTTGATCTTTCACTGAAGCTGCAGCAGAAGCTCTCCTTTCAGATGATTCAATCGCTGAAACTGCTCCAGGTAAACACTCTCCAGTTGGAGCAGCTATTGAAGACAGAACTTGAAATGAACCCGGTACTCGAAGAGGTTGAGGAACTTGAGGAGACCCAGGAAGAAGAATCAAAAGACGAAGAAACAGAACAGGAAACCGAGACTGAAGAGAACGATCTTGAAGTCGGTGAAGATGAAATAGACTGGGAAGAATATCTTGAAGAAGGTTTCGATCTTGGATACAGCCACAGTGAAGAGGTTGATCCCAACCAGGAACGGTACGAGCCGACACCGGTCTACCAGACATCCCTGGAAGAACATTTAAACACACAGCTTGCAGAAAAGAAAATCCCTGAACACCAGAGGCTTCTGGTTCAGTTTTTAATCGGCTGCCTTGAAGAGGATGGGTATCTGCGTATTCCTTTAGAGCAGGTAGCTCAAGTGACCGAGACAAGCACATTTGAAGTTGAAGAGGCATTGAATGTAATATGGCACATGGAACCGACCGGGCTGGGGGCTCGTAATCTGCAGGAATGTCTTATCCTTCAGCTGCGACGACTCGGGCTGCATGACTCGCTGGTAATGCGTATTATTTCTGAAGAATGGGAACTGTTTGAAAAGTTGAAAATACCCGATATTGCTCACCGCCTTGGTGTTGATAATGCTACGGTACAGGTAGAACTGAATATCATTAAACGTCTTAATCCAAAGCCGGGTTATCTTATCAGTCCTGAAAAACCGTCCACTATCATTCCCGATCTTATTGTTGAAAAGATAGACGGCAAATTTTTCGTAACACACAATGACCGTTCAGTACCTTCACTGCATATCAATAAAGCGTATGCAGATATGCTCAGACGCGGCAGCCTCGTGAAAAAAGATGTTAAAAATTATATCCGAGAAAAATTCAACAGTGCTACCTGGCTGATTCGTTCTATCGAACAGCGCAAATCGACCATGTTGAAAGTTATGTATGCAATAATTGATAAACAGCCCGAATTCTTTGAAAAAGGGCCTCCGAACCTGAATCCCTTAAAGCTCCAAGATGTTGCCGACATGATCGAAATGCATATCTCCACAGTCAGCCGGGTTACCAATAATAAATATGTACAGTGTCAACATGGCATCTTTGAATTGAAGTACTTCTTTACCGAAGCACTCGGTCAGGATGAGAATGGTTCAGATATCTCTACGGTAAGAATCAAAACACGCCTTAGGGAATTAATTGAAGGAGAAAATCAGAAAAAACCATTATCAGACCAGAAACTCTCAGAACTTCTGACAGGGGAAGGGCTGAAAGTAGCCCGGCGAACCGTCGCCAAGTACAGAGAACAGATGAAGATTTTACCGGCACGACTCAGACAGAAATATGATTAATCAAGCAGTACCCACACCGTCTTTGACGAACCATGGTCATAATGCGACCGGCGGGATAACACGTGGTCATAGTAACCATACGATGTTTCCCCGGTGGTTGTATAAACCAATTCCATTAAAAGGTAAAAAACAATCAATAGAACATTATCTGCGTGAAGGGTCCCTCCATACCGTATGCGAAGAAGCGCATTGCCCTAACCGCTGTGAATGTTTTGCCAACGGCACCGCCACATTCCTTATAATGGGAAATACCTGTACCCGGAACTGTCTCTTTTGCAGTATCAAACATGGTGCTCCCCTACCGCTTGATCCGCAGGAACCGGAACGGCTGTGCGAAGCTGTAACAAAAATGAACCTTTCTTATGTCGTTATAACCATGGTAACACGCGATGATCTTGAAGATGGAGGTGCGAACCATATTGCAAAAACAATCTCCTTTTTAAAACGAAATCTTTATACACTAACGGTGGAAGTTCTCGTCCCCGATTTTGGGGGCAGTATGCGTGCTCTTGCAACTGTGCTGGAAAGCCGGCCGGACGTATTCAACCATAACATAGAAACGGTGCCATCACTGTATTCATATATTCGGCCCGAAGCAGACTATACCCGCTCATTAGCCCTCCTGCGGAGAACTTCTGAGTTTGATGCTTCTGTACGAGTTAAATCCGGATTTATGGTTGGCCTTGGTGAAAGTGAGCGCGAGGTGATTACTCTTATGCAGGACCTTCGGAATGCTCATGTTTCAATCGTTACTATCGGGCAGTATCTGCAACCGGGTAAAAGCCAGGTACCGGTGAAAGAATTCATCCCACCGGAACAGTTTGAACGGTACAGAACCATTGGAGAGAACCTTGGTTTTGACCAGGTTGCAGCAGGCCCGTTCGTACGCAGCTCTTATCATGCTGAAGAAATTTTTTATCATTAGGTGTGTTTATTTGTTTAAGCAACAATTTTCTATATACATCAACGATATTTTTCGATCCTATGAGGAGGTAGCAGATTATGAATATCCAGATTACTTGCAGGCACACAAAGGTTTCACAGGATACCCAACAATACCTGAAAGAGGAACTCAATAACCTTGAAAAATATTATGACCGGATAACATCTTGCCGTGTGATTTTGGATAGCGAACATCTCGATAAAATCGTCGAAATGGTCATTAATGTCCAGGGTTCCACAGTAAATGCAAAGGGGAAATCGGAGAATTTAGGGAAATCCGTTGATATTGCTCTTCAGAAAATAACGAGGCAATTGAAAAAATTCAATCAAAAACAGAAAAATCACAAAATAATAAAAGATTTTAAAACAGAACACGATCCTACATATAGCGAACAGATAGATTAGCAGTTTTTTACTTTCGCTTGGGGGTATACACAAAATCACCCGGATGGGGTGCGTATAAATAGCATACCTGATGAACAGGATTGGGCGGATATGTATTTTATACCCTGGAAGGGTATAACTTCCAGTGGAAATACCCTAAAGGATAAATAAACAATGGTAGTAAACTACCTGTTTTTTATTAATAAATTTCCTACTGTTTGTTTATCCGGGTTAGGATGAAAGGATTCTTTCTGTGAAAAGAAGTAATAATGATCTTATTGTTGGTGGCGTCATCTTTATGTCGCTGTTTGTACTAATAGCAGGTGTGCTCTGGCTCAAAGAGGTGAACGTTTCACGGAAAATGGTAAAATATACTGTTCTTTTTTCCACCATCGGCACGTTGCAGATGGGAGATCCGGTCACGGTAAACGGGGTCAAGCGTGGTTCTGTTTCAAAGATATACCTGCATAAAGCTCAGGTTGCCATAGAAATAAAACTTGACAAAAGTGTTGTTTTTACCGATTCAAGCACTGTGACGGTACAGAATATAGGTCTGATGGGTGAGCGTATGATCGGCATTCACCTCTCTGAAAAGGGAAAACCCCATGTTCCTGATACAAAAAAACAACTCACCTATATCAATGGCCATTTTGACAGTGGCATTGCTGAAGCAATGGGACTGCTTGGAGATGTCCTGACCGAAGTCCTTGCACTGGTTGATACGGTCGAGGAAATAATTGAACAAACAGTCGGCGATAGTGACTTTGTCGTTTTCTTTAAAAATATTGTACACCGGCTTGATACAATTGTGTATCTCGTTGACAGGCTTGTTGAAGAAAATGAACGGGAGATTAATGAAGCTATTGATAATGTTCACACCCTGACTGTAGATCTGAAAAGTATGCTCCGGGAAAACAGGGCGAACGTAGACAACATACTTGCAAACGGATCCGAACTTTCAAATGCAGCGCTGACAATTGCGGGACGAATCGATTCAATTGCAAAATCAGTTAATACAATCGTTGCTGATCTTGAAGCCGGAAAGGGTTCCATCGGTGTGCTGCTGGAAGATGAAACAATAATTCAGGAATTGAAACGATCTGTTGTTGATCTCGACTCACTGGTTAAAGACGTCAATGACAACGGGCTTAAACTGAGGGTAAAATTCTTCGGCAATAGAAAGTATTTTAAGCAAAGAGATAAAGAGAAATAAGTAGTTGCCATGATAGAGAGAGAGATTACGGTAACAAACAAACTTGGTATTCACGCCAGACCTGCTTCCTTGATCGTAAAAGCCGCCTCACAATTCTCGTCTACTATCACTATAATTAAAGACGATGTTATTGCAAATGCTAAAAGTATCTTGAGTGTCATGATACTTGTTGCGGCAAAAGACACCAAAATCCTCTTGAAAGTAGATGGCCCTGATGAGCAGAAAGCTTTTGATACAATCGCAGAAATGTTTGCGAAGAATTTTAATGAGGACTGACCAATTTATCAGTGTACATCCCCATGTAGAAAACGGAGTTTTATAACTCTGAACATATACTATTCATCGAGGTGTTTCCTATGAGAATCATATCACTTATAATCATTGTCATTGCCATTTTTCTCGCCACATTCTTCTACCTCAAATCAACCCAAAAAGCATTGAATGAAAACGTGGACCCTACGACAAAAACGAACACGTACATTGGGCAGGCAAAAAAAGCTGTGGAAGAACTTAATAAATCAACAGAAGAAACGGCAAAGGAATTAGAAAAAATTACTCAGGAGTAAAAAAAAAGGAATGATGAACGTTTTCCCTCATCATTCCACCATTCCTATATTTCAATTGTACGTTGTCGTGTTTAATCTTCCCTGAGCAACTCAACCACTTCCCTGGCATTCACGGCATTGATAAGAGCCGCGCAGAATGCTTTTGAGCGGGACAGTTTGGCTATTTCGGCCAGGGCTTCAACATGCGGGCCCGGCTGATTGGGCGGTGCAATGAGCATAAAGAAGAGTTTTGACGGCTCGCCGTCCATGGAATTAAAATCAATCCCCTCCTTTGAAATACCAAGTGCCACGATCAGGCTCTTTACCGCAGGAGTTTTTCCATGCGGGACCGCGATACCCTTTTCAAGGCCGGTACTCTGTTTATCCTCCCGTTCATGAATCGCTGCCAGTACCGTGTTAAAATCGTCAACTTTGCCCGCATCTACTAATGTCTGAACCAGCTCCTGCAACACCGCCGGTTTGTTATCAGATGTTAACGGAACCTTTACTACCTCTTCAGAGATCAGATCAACAAGTGCCATAGCATACCCCATTACCAGTTAAGCGTCTATAAATTATACCGTTTTCTTCTTTTTCTCCATACCACTAAAAATATATGATTTAATCACACGAGTGATTCATACAAATTCCACACGCAATCTTCATCTTTAACAATCAGTACTGAACAGGGTACTGATCGCATGGCCCGTTCCGTTTCATTATAAAATTCATCCCTTCGGCTGCGGATACGGGAAAGCTCACCTATCACGAGCAGATCGATCTCGTCTTCTTTTACGGTGTTGACGATCTCCTGGTACACGCTTCCTGAGCTGCTTTTGGTAATAATATCAACAGCTTTTGCCCTGGCAAGGCCGGAGACATGATTGAGGTACCGCTCCGCATCTTTTTCCAGGTCATGCTCATATTCCATCTGCTCTTCTTTGAGAAAGATACTTACTTTAAGGAGATCCTTGAGTGCTTTTGTATTAATCACATAGTAAGCCAGTAATTCAGCCCGTGTATACCGGGCCAGGCAGATTGCGTACTGTGCAGCAGTAATGGATTGCTCGGTACCGTCAATGTATACCATGATTTTTCTGATGGGGCTATTCACTATTTCTCTCCAGTGCTTTTGCTCGTTTCTTTTCGAGTCGTTCCTTAACCAGTTTCATTAATACAAACATATCCCGTTCATTCTCCTCAAGTCTGCTTTCTATATATGATACCGTATCATTCAGATCGGGGATGGCGATTTTTTCAAGCGCATTTACCTTTCGGATTGTTTTGCGCACCTCATTTGCCAGGCGCAGTACCGAGATTTTCAGCTCGGCCAGTTTTCCCATCTCCTGCAGTGCAGCTTTAAAAGCCTCCAGAGAGCTGTCAATCCAGAAGCTTGTTCCCATGGGGCTGAAATAGGGTGATTTTTCAATAAAATTTGTGTCAACCACCGGCAGCAAGATGCCCATAACTTTACGTGTGCGAATGGTAATGTCTGTTTCAATATTCACCGCACTCGCAAGATGCTTCACCTTCAGTTTCCCCATCTGCAACACGGCTTCCTCAAGAGCTTTATAAGCCTTGGCAAGCGTATCCTCAACGCGAGCCTGAAAATCAACGGTCTGGTCAACAAGGGCCAGCAATTCAATAATGAGAATATTCCGCTTCTGATCAAGCAACTCATACCCCTGCTGCGCAAACTTCAGATCTTCACGTAGTTTGAGCAGATTTGTTTTTGTCGGTGCGTAATTGAGTTGTGCCATACGAAAACGTTAATCGTTAAATGTTAATTTTTCATTTTCAGTAACTATTCAGGTGATGTGATTTTCTCGGTGTCATTGCGAGCGAAGCGAAGCAATCTTATTTCTCAGGCGCAGGAGATTGCTTCGCTTCGCTCGCAATGACATTATTAAAA
>CBDVBE010000010.1:0-35374 GCA_965372145.1 uncultured bacterium
GCGCAAGCTCACGCTTTGTCTTGGGGGCGTTATGAGACTTTTGCAATTACCTCATAAGAGTGTTTTTATAATTCTGTATTTACAATCCAGCTTCTTTTACCATAAAAAGCACGATAAAAATTAAAATCAACAGAATTATTGTTACACCATACATAATGCAGACAGTACGGGATATGTCTTTAATCTCTATATTCCTGATGTTGTCGCCAAGAAAAGGTTTTGTGGATGTAACACCGCCATATGCGGACGGACCGCCAAGACGTATACCAAGCGCGCCTGCCACAGCGGCTTCCCCGTGGGCGGAATTGGGGCTCGGATGTTTCAAACGGTCACGCAGGCATATTTTCAAGGAGCGTACACCGTTACTGCCGGTTATAACAGAAGCAACCGGAATCAGTATAAGCCCGGTCAGACGAGCCGGTATATAGTTGAAAATGTCATCGAGAAGGGCTGCCATGCGTCCAAAATACCTGTAACGCTCATTGCGATACCCGATCATGGAATCAAACGTGCTGATCGTTTTGTATACTATACCAAGAGCAGGACCGCCTATTGCAAGGCAGAGCATGGGTGCGGTTATTCCGTCTGATATATTTTCTGCAACAGTTTCAACAGCAGCGCGAGCGACCTCGTTTGTACTCAGGTTAGTAGTATCACGCCCTACAATCATTGAAAGTGATTTCCTTGCAGAATTTAAACTGCCCCTATGCAAATCCGCACTGACTTTCCCGGCTTCCTGAGCAAGGGATCGAGCAGATAAACAATAAAATCCAATAATAGTTTCAAACATATAGCCGGTCACAAACGAAAGTCTGTGGGCGAAATCATTTAGAAACCATGTTATCGAACCAGTGCAGAAAACAATAAAAACAACTATAAAAGTCCCTCTAAGCAGTTCACTACTGCAGGATCGTTTTGGCGGGTAAAGTATTTTTTCAGTGCTCGAAATCAGTTTGCCAATCCAACGAACCGGGTGTGGCAGCCAGTGCGGATCACCCACTGCAAGATCAAGTATAATTGCCGATAGAAAACTAAATGCGCACATGTCCGGCCTTCATTATGAGGTAACCTTTACTGAACGCTGAAATTTCCAATTTCAAGCCGTGAACGGCTGCGTTTTTTCATCTGCCTTCTTTACCGTCATATATAAAATCTGTGCCTCCTTCTGAAAAGCACATACAGAAAAAATGGGCCGCCAAACAGGGCTGTAATAATTCCAACGGGAATTTCTGCCGGTGGGGCAAGTGTGCGTGCGAATGTATCTGAAAGAACCAGAAATGAACCTCCCAGCGTAAACGAAGACCACGCAAGCCGCCTGTGCCGGGCAGAGGGAAAGAGCAGGCGGCTCGTATGGGGCGCGATAATACCGACAAATCCGATTGGGCCGCATACCGCTACTATGGCTCCGACTGCCAGCGCTGTAACAACGATAAATATATTACGGCTCACAGATACGTTAATGCCGTGTGAATGAGCGATCTCTTCGCCGGTCAGAAACTGGTCAAGTTGCGGTAGCAGGAAAACAATTACACAAAGGAAAAAAAACAGGGGAATCGCCATAATAAGCATTAATTCCAGGCTGATGCCGTCCAGCCCACCCATAATCCATCGCATTATCTGAAACGAACGACGCAAGGGACTTATATAGTGAACAAACATAAGCAGGCTTGAACACACTGTTGCGACCACCACACCGGCAAGAAGAAAAGTGTTGGAGTTGCTGTCGCGTATCCATGCAAGCGAATAAATGATAAAAACAGAGGAAACCGCACCGGTAAATGCCGCCATGGAAACAAACGACATTCCCAGAATCGATCCCCCGATCCCCGTGGAAATACAGAGCGCCGCTCCAAGGGACGCACCGCTTGACACACCGAGAGTATATGGAGAAGCAAGCAGGTTTCTAAAAAGCGCCTGATATACCAATCCCGCCATGGCAAGTCCTCCACCGGCAAAAAATGCCGCAAAAGTGCGCGGTACCCGTATTGTAAAAAATATGTACCTCGATTGTTCGTTAAGCAACAGGGTTTTTGGAAACAGTATTTTCATTCCGAGAAATGGGCATATAATCACTGTTAAAAGCGATGCGCCTGCAAGAGTATATATCCACACATGATCCTTCGTTTTTATCATCCCGCGTTCTCCAACGCCCGGTATAGAGTGATTGACTTATCATTAGAGTAAAATGGCCTGAACGGTATACCATAAAGTTTTTCCAGTACTGCCGGACACTTTTGCATAAATTCGGCCGTTGTACCTGCGAAATCGATTGTTCCATTAAGAAGGGAACAGATATGTGTACAACGTGTCAGGGCTGTATTGATATCGTGAGTCACCATCAGTGCAGTCAAGGTATGTTTAATGTAAAACCTTTCCAGCGCCTCGTAAAATAAATGTTCATGTGCCGGGTCGAGAAATGTTGTCGGTTCATCGAGCAGTATGACAGGCGCCTGTTGAGCAATAGCACCGGCAAGCAGTACACGCTGCATTTCACCACCGCTCAGGGATGTAACCGGTCGGTTTGACATGGCGGAAACATCGCACATGGCAAGCGCCTCTCTGACAGCCTTATGGTCTTTTCTGCAAGCGATCGAAAAAAGCCCCTGTTTCGCATACCTGCCGAGCATAACATAATTATACACAGTGAAGGGAATTGTCATAGCAGGAGATTGAGGAACGTAGGCTATGTAGTTTGCCCTTTCCTTTGAGTGATATTTCCGTATATCCTTGCCGGCGACATTCAAACGACCCCGGTATTGAGTGAGAATAGCCGCAATAGTCTTGACCATTGTCGATTTACCGGCGCCGTTCCTGCCGATTAACGCCCACCTTTCATTTGAATTTACTGCAAGCGAAATATTTTTCAAAACCTCAGTTTGGCCGTACGATACCGACACATTCACAATGTCTATAAGCGGTGTATCCTGTGCACTCATAATTCACCCGGAGTTTGTGCAGTCGAACCGAGTACTGTTGTATCATCAAGAATGCTTCGGATATCACGAAGAAGCAGAAGAATCCTTGGCCCGGGTACCGTCGCATAATCAGCAGCAAGGCAGTGAACTCTGCCTGACGTTATCGCCGGAACCATCGGAACATTTTTCCAGTCGGCAATCAGCTCTTTACAGGTAACAGAGGCCATTGCCGGTGCGATATCAATAATAACATCCGGTGACAGGCTGATGATTCCCTCTCGAGAAAGTTTGGGATAACTTGGGAAAGAATCGGAAAAGACATTGACTGCTCCGGATGCATTAATGATATCATTGTAAAATGTTCCCGTTCCTGCGATAAATACACTTTGAACAGAACCGCCCCCGGGACTGTCACGTCCTACACAGAGTAGCACTTTCTGCTTTGTGGCAGCCGGTTTGTGATTGTTCAGTTTCAACTTGAAATACCTTATAAGGCTGTCCGCTTTTTCAACAGCGCCACAGGCCCTGCCGATATAAAAAAAGGATGTACATATATCTGCGCATGACTGGTTCGATAGTGATAATGTTCTGATACCGAACCTTTTAAGAAAAACCCTTTGTTTCTCATGCGCGTCAAGCAGCACGACAAGGTTGGGATTAAGCGTAATAATTTTTTCAAGGTTCGGATCTGCATAACCGCCGATTTTCTCGATTTTCTTTGCCTGTTCGGGATAGTTACAGAACCGGGTTACTCCAACAACTTTTTCACCAAGTCCCAGCGCAAAAAGGGTCTCTGTAATACTTGGCGCTAACGATACTATACGCTCAGGTATCCGGGTAATCTGAATGTCCGGCCTTGAACAACAGCATACTAACATCTGTCCCGCAAGAGCAAGGAACAATAAAGTGAGAACAGTTGCTTTATTAAATGTATTTCCGCGCATTTTCAAATGCTATCGTACCACAACCATGCCGTTGGGAGGAAGGCTGTTGCCGGATTTTATTGTTGAGCCAACCTGCAGATTGTTCTCAAAAATCCTGATACCCATTTCAACGGAATCGCGTTCTCCAACATACAGGCGTTGGTCTGTTGAATCGTAGAAAATACCGCCGAAGGCATCTTTAACACCGGGAAGTGTACCCACCACAGCACCGGTTCCGAAATCGACTTCTATGACCTTGACATTTTTCCACCCTATGTATGTTTGAACATAGAACAGCGTTCCTTCTTTGTGTGTGATCAGGTTCGGATTACCCCCCAGTGCATCTTCCGTGATAATAGTGCTGACAACTTTTGTTGAAAGGGTAACCGCTTCAATTGCACCGTCGCCGGTTGCAAATGCACTGCCCGGATTGGAGGCGTAAAGAACGCCGTTATAATGTACCATGTCATAACCATTTTTATATTGGAAAGCAATGGTGTCCAACGCCGCTATTAAATCTGTTGACGTATTGATAGTCAGTATAAGTGTTGGCGCCCCGGGATTCCAGCCGTCGCGGCGTTGCAGCATAACATAAAGCATACTGTTGGCAATTACCATCTGGCCTGCGTTCGGACTGGAATTGCTGTCCGGGTTGAAAGTGTATTGTGAAATATCAATTTCCTTAATAACCGTATGCGTAGAAGGGTTGAAAACAGTGATTGTTGCTTCGTTATTGTTGGCGATATACGCCTTGGTTTCGCTCACAAAATCAATGTCAACAGGGTTCCGGTTATCACCCAGGTGCTGTTGATAAATAACACCGGACTCATCACTTGCCGATGGATCAAATTTTATAATGTTATCCGCTCCAAACCGTTCGAGAATATAGAGATACCCGCCAAAGGTGCGGACAGCAGCATCGCTGTATATCGAGATGTTGCCGGACTGTATAGTGTTGTTCTCGATGTCTATCCATTCGAGTTGTCCCGATTGGTAATCCGATTCAACGACAAAAAGTTTTCCATTATCCCCGGTTGTATCAGGTGCTGTGGGATCATTTAAACATCCTGACAGAATTAAAATGGCACTCAATCCACAATAAATTACATAGTTACAAATTTGTTTCTGCATGGTTACTACTCCTTATTTTATATGATTATAAAAAACTGTTTTTGATATGATTATATTTTTGTAAATTAGTTACCTCCTTCCTGTTATGAAATTTCAGAAAGAATATGCAATGGTAAAACACCACTCTCTCCCCGGGTAGAGGATCCACGAATAACCGGCATCCTGCGATTTGCCGAGCTCTTCATAGTGGAGTAAAAAATCACCGATATTTCTCATTGATGCAATTGCTTCCACCTTGTCTTTAAAACGCCATTTTATCAAAGCATTATGGAAACATAAGCCGAATGTCTCATCAGGGACACGGTTACCGCTGGTGTTTCCGGGGTCACGGTAGAAAAATGACCGCATATCAAACCAGTATTGAAACTCAATTCCATGAAACGGGCCGCATGTCAATTTACCTGCGGCGGATGCCATAGGTTCATTCGGCAGCATATTCCCGTACCAATTATTTATCCGTGCCCGGTTTTCCGTATGCTGGAGAGTTCCATGTATCTCAGTGGATAACCACTTGAGCGGACTCAATGACCCGGTTATTTCAAGGCCATAGGACAATGCCCCGCCAAGGTTCATCGGCTTGGTCATGTACCCGTCGGAAATCATAATGATGGAGTTTTCGCTGAGGTTCCGGTATCCTGCCATTTCAATAAAAAAACAGTTGTTTAAAAATTTGATACCCGCTTCAAGTGATACACCTTTCTCGTTGATTAAATCGGGATTTGAAAGCACTCCTCCACGGGCGCCATACCGTTCACGCAGTGTCGGCGATTTAGTATATCGCCCGGCATTACAATACAGAAGCAGGGGCTTACATGGCCGTAAATTGACGCCGCCGCGTATAGACCATAACGGTGTGATCGTATCGGAATGCGGTATATATTTTCCGGTGTAGCCGTCCGTACCTCCATCGGTTTCACTGCGAACAGCCTTACCACTTCCACCTATCGTCACACCAGTTGGCCCCAGGGTAACGTTGATATCACCGGAAAGCGAAATTTCCTGTTGGGAACTATGCCAGTCACCATGCGGAAATCCACTTACTTCTGTTGTCGGATCAATGTCATCTGCCGCCACTTTCAAGGTTGCGGTTGTAAAGAACCATTTAAAAGGCAGCCATTCTCCGGTATACCCTGCATGTACCTTCCATTCGGTGAATCCAAGTTTACCCCAGGCATTATTTTTTGCGGTGAGTGTGCCGTGTGAATGGCCGAAACTGCTGTCAAGGCTTGTCCAGAACGTAAGACCGTTCCTGTAGTAACAGCCGATTTCAGGCTCATATTTAAAGATGCCTCCATCAGGGGTGTTTGATATATATCGTATGATGAAATCAGCCTTTGATTCATCATATCGGGCTGTCCTGTTGGAATGCCCCTCTCCAGCCGGAATACCGGAGTGAGTGGTTGAATAAGAGATACCGGATACTATCCGGCGATTATCAGACAGGTTTAGAGCGGGATGAAATCTGACCTCAAATGCCTTATGGTGATGGTTAACTATTCTGCGCTTTACATCATCCGAATCATTATAGGGTGTATTGTTTCTGTCGAGATAGGGAAAATCATTGTTACTGCCGAGGTATGTTATTGCACTAAACACATCTATACCTGATGGACTCGAGTGATTCACACTTATCGCATGACTGTTGTAACCATATGCTCCAAGAGACGATAAAATATCGACACTATTACCTTTAGTCATCGATTTGCTTTTTATAGTAATAACACCGCCGATGCTATTACCGCCAAAACGACCCGGTGTTATACTCTTGTAAATCTCAATCTCACTGATACGGTCAGGGTTAATTTTGCTCAAGTCAACAGCTCCGCCCATTGCCGGATTCAGCGGTATGCCGTCAAGCATGACAAGCACTTTACTTCCAGGCCTGCCACGTATGGAAATTGTCTGGAAACTCCCTGTTCCGCCGTATCTTCTTGTCTGAACACCTGCCTGTTCAGCGATTACATCCGCGACACTTTTTCCCGTTCCTTTCCATTCATCGGATTTAATTATAATAAAAGATTGAGTCGCTTCAAGAAGACGCTGCTTCATGTTTGCGCGTACGATTATTTTATCAAGCTCTACGATATTCCTGTTGGAGGTTTTCTCAATTGCTGAATTATCCGATGTATCTTTTAGGGGAGTAGTGTTAGCTTTTATCTCAGGCAGTTCTTTTTTGCTAGTTCCTGTATCATTACCGGAAGCAGGAGAAATATCCGGGTCTGCACGAATGGCGGAATCGCCCACAAACATTGGCTCGACAACTGGTTTGAAAGACGAAAATGTTTTCTGCGCGATAAGACACAGACAGAGTAGAAAATAAAACCGCACTGAGAATTCCCTTCGATCCATTTCCTCGAGGATCAGTGGGGGTTATGATAAAAATCATTAAACTATTCAAGTAGGTCTCCTGGCTTTCCTGATTCTCTTGGCCTTCCCATGCCGTTAAAGGCACAGTGACCTGGATTGTTGAAAGAATACTCATCCTAACATGCAGGATCAGGATTACAGTGGCGGGTCCGCTCCCGATTTTCACGGGATTCCCTGGCACTTGAAATTTCAAAGAATTTAAAAGATAATAAATTCCGGGAATAAATACAACCGGTATTCATTTTTATTACGAGTGCATTTTTAAATTGTAAATACAACTTTTACAATCACCCCATAATCCTAAAATCCTAACACAATTCTAACATATCGGTAATAAAATTTAAATACGCGCATGCGATATTTATACATAGAATATTATAATTAGTATCTGTTAAGTTTAGCTTGTTTTGAATGTCATTCCGGCATGCTTTTGGCCGGAATCCAGCTTTTTAAGTGTTTAAGGGCATGGATTCCCGCCAAAAGCATGCGGGAATGACGATCATCTGTCAATATTTAACAGAAACTAATTAAACAAATGAAAACATAGAAGAATTTGCATTATGTATAGCGCAGTAATAAATAAGAATAAGCATAGTATTGGTGAAACAATCTATAAACATGTATTATCAGGATCTGCAATTCTTATGATAATACTGCTTCTGGGAATTTTTATCACACTTCTCATCTCATCACATCTTTCATTAAAAAAATTCGGAATCAAATTTATTTTCAGTACAGAGTGGGACCCTGTCAAGGGCGTTTTCGGCGCGTTACCCTTTCTGGCGGGCACGGTCTTCACCTCCTTTCTTGCCATATTATTATCCATACCCTTTTCAATGGCCGTAGCGCTTTTTCTTGGAGAATATTTCCGTAAAGGGCCGTTTTCTTCATTCCTAAGAAGCATGATTGAAGTTATGGCGGGTATTCCATCTGTTATTTACGGTTTCTGGGGACTCTTTTTTTTAGTGCCGATTGTACGCTCATTGGAAATGGCGCTTGGAGCAACGCCTTATGGCGTGGGTATTCTGTCAGCTTCAGTTATACTTGCAATAATGATAATTCCCTACACCGCATCAGTTGCCCGGGAAGTTATCACAATGGTGCCGGCGACATTGAAGGAGGCGGCATACTCTCTTGGCGCTACGCGGCTGGAAGTTATTATGAAAGTAGTACTCCCTTACGCTAAATCAGGTATCTTTGCCGGCATACTGCTTTCACTTGGCAGGGCGATTGGTGAAACAATGGCGGTAACTATGATCATTGGAAATATGAATGCAATGCCGAGGGGTATTTTCAGCCCGGCGAATACCATGGCAAGTATTATCGCAAACGAATTTACCGAAGCAACGGAAGCAATCTATTTGTCCGCTATTCTGGAAATAGGTTTGATTCTTTTTCTATTGTCATTTGTAATTAATATCGCCGGTAAAGTAATAATTAATCACCTTAACAAAAAATAGGGGCCACAACAAATGTCGGATTTAAAAAATAGTATTCACCAGTCAAACAGGGGTCTATACAGACGTAAGCTGCTGAATACTGTTTTTGGCGCAAGTGTAATAGTGTTATCAATAACTTCTATACTACCCTTATTTCTTATTCTTTCACATATTTTCAAGGAGGGCATAGCGTCTATCAGCCCATCCTTTTTTGTCAATCTTCCTAAGCCGGTCGGTGAAACCGGAGGTGGTATTTTGAATGCACTTATCGGGACTGTAATCTTAGTGATTCTCGCTGCCCTTATTTCTCTGACTCCGGGTATTGCAGCAGGTATATACCTATCTGAAAATCACTCGGGTAAAATTGCCGGGTTTGCACGATTATGCATGGAAACACTGCAGGGGGTCCCATCGATAGTTATCGGAATTATTGCGTATGTCTGGATTGTAAAACCGATGGGAGGATTTTCCGCCCTGTCGGGCGCCATAGCTCTTGCCATAATGATGCTTCCTGTTGTTGTCCGGACAACGGAGGAGACACTGAGATTGGTGCCGGCCAGCCTCAAGGAAGCTTCCCTTGCTTTAGGCGCGCCCTATTATTTAACGGTCTTAAAGGTTGTTCTTCCGGCAGGACTCAGCGGTATTGTAACAGGCATATTACTAAGTATTGCAAGAATCTCCGGAGAAACAGCGCCGCTGCTTTTTACTGCATTTGGAAATCCGTTTATCAATTATAATATTTTTAAACCGATAAGCTCCTTACCGCAGATTATCTTTAATTATGCGATCAGTCCGTATGATGACTGGCATGCACTTGCATGGGGAGCGTCGCTGGTTCTTATTACTTTTGTACTGAGCATGAATATAATGTCAAAACTTATTGCAATGCGGTGGAAAACAGATTTCTAACTTGGATTATTCATGATTATAATGATTCCTCTGATTTTAACTAATGAATGAGACACTGCGACAATAATGGTTTAAAGAAGGAAATACTATGGCAAAGGAAAGCATTTTTATAGTCGAGGATGAGGAAGATATTCTTGAGCTGATTTCATATAATCTTATAAAAGACGGATACCGGACAAAAGGTTTTTTAAATGGAGAGGACCTGCTTTCAGAATTGAAAAAAGGAAAAACAGATTTAATAATTCTTGATCTTATGCTTCCGGGAATGGATGGCCTTGAAGTTTGTAAAGATATAAAAAAGAATAAAGAAACAGAAGATATTCCCGTAATAATGGTCACTGCAAAGGGAGAAGAGGCTGATATAGTAATAGGTCTTGAACTTGGAGCTGATGACTACATTGTAAAACCATTCAGTCCGCGAATTCTTATTGCGCGGGTGAAAACTGTGCTGCGAAGAAAAAAACAGGTTAATGATATCAGCAGGGACAGTATTTCAATTAAAGGAATTGAAATTAATCCGGGACGTCATGAGGTTCTTGTCGAAGGGGATAAAGTCGAACTCACAGCTTCGGAGTTCAGCGCACTTCATTTTCTTGCCGGCAGGCCCGGATGGGTATTTACTCGTTATCAAATTGTTGAAAATGTACATGGGTACAACTACCCGGTCACCGATAGAAGTATTGACGTCCTTATGGTCAGTATCCGTAAGAAGCTCGGCAAGGCCGGCAGTAATATTGAAACAGTCAGAGGAATTGGTTACCGTTTTAAGGACTAAATTATGCGCAAAAGATCATTTTTTTGGAATGTATTCCCTTCATTTATTGCAATAACACTCCTTTCATGCATCTGTCTTTTTATTTTCGCTAAAGATGAATTCAAAAAATTCTATCTTGAGCATACTGTAAATGAGTTAAAAACGCGTGCTGTCCTTTTTAAAGAGGTAATTGGCGAAACAGAAGTTACGGAAAACGCAAGGATTGATTCTATTGCTGTTTTTCTGGGAAATGAAACAAAAACACGTTATACGGTGATACTGCACGATGGTAAAGTGGTTGCAGATAGTAAAGAAGAACCCGATTCAATGGATAATCATAAAGACAGACCTGAAATTAAGGAAGCTTTAAAGGGGAATCCGGGGGTTTCAACCCGATACAGCAGGACTCTTGGACGAAAACTTATGTATGTGGCGATACCTGTTGTAAATGACAATACTACCGTATTTGTAATTAGGACATCACTTCCTCTGGTTACTCTTATGGAATCAATTAATGTCTTCTCTTCACGATTAACACCAATAGTTATTGCCATATTATGTATCTCTATCCTTTTCAGTCTAATTATTTCACGCCGTTTAAGCAGGCCGCTTGGTTTATTGAAAAGAATTGCCAATCGTATTGCTGAAGGCGACCTTTCGCAGGATAACTCAGTTTATAACAACATTGAAACAGCGGAACTTGCCTATTCAATGAATATGATGGCAAAGCAGCTTGACGAGAGAATTAAAAAAATATCAATTCAGAAGAATGAACAGAATGCAATACTCTCTTCAATGGTGGAAGGCGTTATTGCATTAGATATTTATGAACATATAATGATGATAAATAACGCTGCAGCAAAAATACTGGAGATTGAACCTGAAAAAGCAAAGGGTAAATGGATACAGGAGGCTGTCAGAAATACTGAAATATTAAAATTTATAAATCAGTTGCATGAAAATGATAAATCATTTAACGATGAGATTGCCATAGTCTCTTCTCCATATTCTGAAACAATAATTAAAATCCAAGGCACAACCTTAAAGGATGCGGATGGCCTTGTAAAAGGTTCTGTCCTTGTAATGCATGATATAACGGATTTTAAACGTCTTGAAAATATACGGCGTGAGTTTGTCGCTAATGTGTCCCATGAGCTGCGTACGCCGCTGACAACAATAAAAGGATTTATTGAGACACTGCAAGACGGTGCGCAGGATAAACCTGAGGACAGGGAGAGGTTTTTTTACATAATCAACAATCATGTCAATCGCCTTAATGCTTTAATAGAAGATTTATTAACTATTTCCAGACTTGAAAGAGAAGAGGAAGCGGAAGATATAAAGCTTGAAACGGTTTCTTTTAACGAAATTATAGATAATGTGCTTGAAGTGTGCAGCCCAAAAGCGGATGATAAAAATATAGCGGTGAACATTGATATTGAATCGGATATTATTATTCACTGCGATCCTCAACTTATAGAACAGGCCTGTATAAATCTACTTGACAATGCAATAAAATACAGCGGCAATGACGGCAGTATAACCGTTACCTGTGGAAAGAATGATAATAACATTGAAATACATGTTATTGATAGCGGGCTCGGTATTGCAAAAATCCATCTGCCCCGTCTTTTTGAACGTTTTTATCGTGTTGATAAGGCGCGAAGCAGAAAAGGGGGCGGTACCGGCCTCGGGCTGGCAATTGTAAAACACATTGCGAATTTACACAAAGGAACAGTCTCGGTTAAAAGTAAGGTTGGCATAGGAAGTGAATTTATTATTACATTACTTGACAAATAAAGGAGATTATAAAGTTTAAATGACGGAGAATAATATAAAAATCAAAACAAATAAAGTAAACTTTTTTTATGGAAAAAATCAGGCCCTGTTTGATGTTACCATGAATATTCCAAAAGGAAAGGTTACAGCACTTATCGGCCCATCAGGATGTGGAAAATCCACATTTCTTCGGACGCTTAACAGGATGAACGACATCATTTCCGAGACATCAATAAATGGGAATGTAATAATTGACGGAGAAGATATATATCAATCCGGTGTTGATGTTGTCATGTTGCGGAAGAAAGTCGGTATGATATTCCAGAAATCAACACCTTTCCCGAAATCAACATTTGAAAATGTCGCTTTCGGCCCGAAAATTCACGGTATTAAATCCCGTTCCCAGCTTAATAAAATTGTAGAAACAAGCCTGAAAAACGCCGGGTTATGGGAAGAGGTTAAAGACAGGCTTAATGAAAGTGCGTTAAGCCTTTCCGGTGGACAACAGCAGAGATTGTGCATTGCCAGGGCTCTTGCAGTTGAACCTGAAATACTGCTTATGGACGAACCGGCATCGGCTCTAGATCCTAAAGCTACGGCACGAGTGGAAGACCTGATCGGAGAGTTGCGCGGCGCCTACACTATTGTTATTGTTACGCACAACATGCAGCAGGCTGCCCGTGTCTCGGATTTCACGGCTTTTTTTTACGAAGGCGCCCTTATTGAAACCGGAAAAACAAAAAAAATATTTACCAAACCGGATGAAAAGAAAACGGAAGAATATATTACAGGACGATTCGGATAAAGCTGAGTTGAATTGCAGGGTTATAAATATAGCACTGCAATTCTTACGAAACTTATCAAGGGGCTTTTATTTACGTACACAGGGATAAGGAGAGTTGTCATGCCGAAACATTTGCAGAATGATTTGGAAAAACTGAAAAAAAAGCTCTTTGAGTTATGTGCGATGGTAGAAGAAAATATGAAGTTTGCAATAAAATCATTAACGGAAAAAGATATAAAACAAGCTGAACTGGTGCGGGGAAAGGACGCTGATATTGACAATATGGAGATTGAAGTCGAAGAGGATTGTCTCAAAATATTAGCGCTCTATCAACCCGTTGCCATTGATTTGCGTTTCATTGTTTCCGTGTTGAAAATTAATTACGATCTTGAAAGAATCGGAGACCTTGCAGAAAACATGGCAAAAAGAAGTATTCATGTTATATCCCTACCTAATCTTGTGCCTGATTTTGATTTTAAAGATATGTATGAGAAGTCAATGAGAATGCTCAAGAACAGCCTTGACGCACTTGTTGAATTTGACACGGAAAAAGCAAAGGATGTAATAAAATCCGATGACGAAGTTGACGATTTGAATCGCCAAATGTTTGATGTTTTCAAGAATGAAGTAATAAAAAATCCCCAAAACGTAGAATTTATGCTGCAATATTTATCTATCTCACGTCACCTTGAGCGTATTGCCGATCATGCTGTTAATATTTCAGAAGATATTATCTATATGATTGATGGAGAGATTATAAGGCATAAGAAAAGTAATTAGTTTCTGTTAAATATTGACAGATGACAGTCATTCCCGCATGTTTTTGGCGGGAATCCATGCCCTTAAACACTTAAAAAGCTGGATTCCGGCCAAAAGCATGCCGGAATGACATTCAAAACAAGCTACATTTAACAGAAACTAATTAAAATAATAAGCCTAAGCTTGTTTCATAGAAAGGATATTTATACTATAAAAAATAAAAACTGAATTCCAGTTACACTTCCTTTCATTTTACTGTAAACTTATATCAGGATAAGACGCCATCTCTTTAAAGGGGGCAGTTCAAAAATTTCAACCAATTTCCCCAATACCTATCCTTCTTATACAAATCTTATAAAAGTCTCCTAAATGTAACATTGGTTACGTTAAAGTAACTTATCTTTAACTCCTTATATTTAGACCTGTTATAATAAAATCACATAATCTTGATAAGTTGAGGTTACGACAAAGTAACGTTAGCTGTTTGTAGATTTTACTGTGCCTTTATATAACTCTATTAAAATAACTGGGTTAAGCAGGTGCTGAACTGCATGGCACAAAGATTGCAGATTCTAGTAATGTAATAGAAAATTGACATGATTAAAAATCATCAGGAGAGTTAAAAATGTCTGTAAAAAAATGTATGATTGAACTGGAAAATGAGTTGGAAATATACGGAAACAGGGACGAGGCATTGATCCCTTGTTTGCATATTGCTCAAGAGAAATGCGGATGTATTACTGAAGAAGTCATATTGTTTTTAGCTGAAAAATTGAAATTGCCCCCGGTGGAGGTTTATAGCGTGGTGACTTTCTATTCTATGTTTACCCTTAAAAAACAGGGTAAATATATCATTCGTGTATGTGACTCTTTGCCTTGTTATTTAAAAGGTTCAAAAAAAATCCTGGAAACTTTAAACGAAGAACTTGGTATTGGGGAGGGGCAGACAACAAGGGATAAAAGGTTTACAATTGAGGCGGTTTCATGTCTGGGCCTCTGTGATAAAGCGCCGGCTATGATGGTTAACGAAAAGGTATATGGCAATTTAGGGCCGGCAAAAGTGAAGAAGATAATAAGTCAGTTAAAGATGAGCAAAGGTAAAAAATAAAAAGAAGGGAAGAAGAAGGTTATTATGGAAGTATTATTAAAAAACATAAAAAAGTCAAAATACAAAGGCGATTTAAAAACTTACATCTACAATGATGGATATAAAGCACTTAAGAAGGGTTTAAAATTAACACCCGATGTTATACTTGATGAAATAGAAACATCTCGATTATTAGGTAGGGGTGGTGCGGCATTTCCCGTAGAGATGAAGTGGAAGTTCGCGCATAATGCAAATGATTATCCTAAATATGTTGTGTGTAATGCTGATGAAGGAGAGCCGGGAACCTTCAAAGACAAACTGATTCTTGAAAATGATCCTCACCTTTTGATAGAAGGAATGATTATTTGTGGTTATACGGTAAATGCCAATGAAGGTTTTATTTATCTCAGAGGAGAGTACTATAATCCATACTCTATATTGCAAAATGCCCTGAAAGAGGCGGAGGAAAATAATCTTCTGGGTAATAATATCCTGGGATCCGATTTTTCTTTTAAGATTAAAATTTATAGAGGAGCAGGAGCATATATCTGTGGTGAAGAAACTGCTCTCTTAGATTCACTGGCAGGAAGAAAGGGTCAATCCCGCGTAAAACCCCCATTCCCGACATTTGTAGGATATAAGAATCAACCCACAGTTCTTAATAATATCGAGACGCTGGCAAATATACCTCAAATTGTTTTAGGAGGAGGAGAACGGTTCTCCAAAATCGGCTCTCCCCGTACTACCGGAACAAAATTGTATTGCCTTTCCGGAGATGTTAATAAGCCCGGGGTTTATGAGCTTCCCACGAATACTACTTTAAGAAAGTTAATAAAAAAATGTGGAGAAGGAGAAAAAGGAAAAATTAAAGCGATTTTAATCGGTGGTGTTTCCGGCGGATTTTTAAAACCGGATAAATTAAATACTAAATTGGATTACCCCTCTGTACAGGAAGCCGGCAGCATGCTGGGATCCGGTGCCGTCATCGTGATAAATAACAGGCATTGTATGATAGACCTTGCTAAAAAATGTGTGGAATTCTTTAGTTATGAGTCTTGCGGAAAATGCACCCCGTGCAGGGAAGGAACAAAGCGGGCATTGGAGATTCTTATTAATATTACTGAAGGGCGAGGTGAAGAGAGCGACATTCCTCTGCTTAAAGAGTTACAAGAGGTAATGTACGATACATCCAGATGTGGATTAGGCCAGGCTGCTCTTAATGCTGTTATATCTGTTATAGAAAATTTTCCGGACGAAGTTGATGGCCATATAAAAGGAAAAAAATGCTCGTTAGGTATATGTAAAATATAATATCAGGTGTCAATCTTAAATTAAAGTGTGAAATAAAAAAAGTTAAAATATTTGATAATCCAAATTCCGGGAGCATTGGAATATGAGTGATTCGGTAAATCTAATAATAGATAACCAGGAAGTCACGGTGCCTCAAGGCACTACCATATTTGAAGCGGCAAAAAAGGTAAACGTAGATATCCCCCACCTCTGCTATCATGAAGAACTGTCTATTTACGGAGCATGCAGGATTTGTGTCGTTGAAATAAAGGGTAGGCCGCGTTTAGAACCTTCGTGTGCATGCCTTGCGGAAAAGGGAATGATAGTAAAAACAAATAGCTTAAGAGTAAGAAAAGCACGAAGGATGATACTGGAGCTGCTGCTTGCAAATCACCCTGAAGACTGCATTACATGCGATAGAAACCAGATATGCGATTTGAGAAAAATCTCCCATGATTTAGGGATAAGGGAACTGAGATTTGAGAAAGGAAGAAAATACCATTATGCAATAGATGATTCCTCTCCCTCAATAATTCGTGACCCGAATAAATGTATTCAATGCAGTAAATGTATAAGAGTGTGTTTGGAAGTTCAATCGGTAGGCGCTATAGAATTTGTAAACCGGGGGTCCAAGACTCAGGTTTTAACATTCTTTGACAGAGGGCTGAACAATGTTGAATGTACCAACTGTGGTCAATGTATTCTCGCATGCCCCACAGGCGCGTTACGAGAGAGAAACATGGTGGATGAAGTTTGGAGCGCAATCAGTGATCCGGGCAAGTTCGTGGTTGTTCAGACAGCTCCGGCAGTAAGGGCGGCTATCGGGGAAGGTTTCGGCATGCCTCCGGGGAGCCTTGTTACCGGGAAAATGGCCGCGGCTTTAAGGAGATTAGGTTTTGATAAGGTTTTTGATACTCAATTCAGCGCAGATTTAACTATTATGGAAGAGGGGCATGAGTTAATAGAAAGGATAAAAAACAAAGGTACCCTGCCAATGATAACTTCGTGTTCTCCAGGCTGGATAAAATACGTTGAGCATTTTTTCCCGGAATGCCTTGAGCATATTTCCACATGCAAATCGCCACAGCAGATGTTTGGGGCGGTAGCAAAAACATATTATGCTGATAAAATTGGTATTAAGCCGGAGAATATGCATGTGGTCTCAATAATGCCCTGCACCGCAAAAAAGTTTGAAGCTCAGCGTCCGGAGATGATGACATCCGGAATTCCGGATGTTGATACAGTGCTTACCACAAGAGAGGCTGTAAGGATGATAAAAGAAGCGGGTATTGATTTTGTTAATCTGCCGGATGAAGATTTTGACGAGCCTTTGGGTATGTCAACAGGAGCGGCCGTAATTTTTGGAGCTACCGGCGGGGTGATGGAAGCGGCATTGCGTACAGCTTATGAAGTAATTACAGGCAAGGCACTAAAAAACTTAAATTTTACGCAAATCAGGGGTATGAAGGGAGTAAAAGTTGCAGAGATAGATATTAACGGGTTGAATTTAAAAGTAGCGGTTGCTCATGGCCTGTCAAGGGCTGAGGTTCTTTTAAATCAAGTTAAAAAGGGAATTTCCCCTTATCACTTCATAGAAATAATGGCCTGTCCCGGCGGGTGTCTGGGAGGCGGGGGCCAGCCAATACCAACAACTCCCGCGATAAGGGAGGCAAGAGCAAAAAGTATCTACATTGAAGACAGTAATAAGACAATAAGAAAATCTCATGAAAACCCGGCTATTCTTGCGCTTTATAAAGAGTTTCTTGAAGAGCCTTTAGGCGAGAAATCTCACCACCTGTTACATACAACTTATACAAAAAGAGACAGGTATTAAATTATGAATACACAATTAATCAATAATTCTCGTGTTGGAGACCGGCCCTTTGATGAAATCAAAGAAGGGGAAATAACGCAATTTACAGGGAACAAAAAGGATTTTATACATGATGATGAAATCCAGTCGCTTCTTAAAAAAAGTTGGAATGCGGACACACAGGAAGTCCGGGATATTATTCAAAAGTCCTTATCTATTAAGAGGTTGGAGCCTGAAGAAACAGCGGCTCTCCTCAATGTAAAAGACAATAATTTATGGGAAGAAATATTTTTTGCCGCCGCTGAAATCAAGAGACGAGTCTATGATAACCGTATTGTTACATTCGCCCCACTCTATTTAAGTAACTTTTGCACAAACAGCTGCGTCTACTGCTCTTTCAGGAAAGAAAACGTTCAGGAAAAAAGAAGAAGGTTGACCGGTGATGAGATACGAAAAGAGACTGAGGCGATTTTATCCGTGGGGCATAAACGTGTCATAGTAGTTTACGGGGAACATCCTTTATCTAACATAGATTACATCGCTGATACCATTAAAACAATTTATGACACAAAGGCCGGAACTTCAACAATCAGAAGGATAAATGTAAATTCCGCGCCGATGTCGGTTGATGATCTTAAAATACTGAAGCAAACAGGCATTGGAACGTATCAGGTATTTCAGGAAACATACCACCACAGGACTTACAGGGAAGTTCATCCGTCCGGGAAAAAATCAAACTATCAGTGGAGACTTTATGCCCTGCACCGGGCAATGGAAGCCGGAATAGACGATGTGGCGATTGGAGCGTTATTTGGTCTTTATGATTGGAAATTTGAAGTAATGGGACTTTTATACCATGCTATAGAACTTGAAAGAAATTTTGGTGTAGGGCCACATACAATATCTTTCCCGCGTGTCAAGTCAGCGGCAAATACCCCTCTTGGGGAGAACCCGGCATATAATAACGCACGGGTGTCGGATGAGGATTTCAAAAAACTTGTTGCTGTAATCAGGCTCTCAGTTCCTTATACGGGTATGATACTTACTGCAAGAGAACCGGCACATCTGAGAAAGGAGGTCCTTTCTTTAGGAGTAACTCAGATGGACGCTTCCACAAGAATCGGCATTGGTTCATACAGTGAGAATTACAATAAACAGGAAATGAAAAGACAGCAATTTCTTATTGGAGATACAAGGAGCCTTGAAGAGTTAATAGGAGAATTAGCCGGTGCCGGCCATATTACATCTTTCTGTACCGCAGGGTATAGATGCGGAAGGACCGGAAAGTGTATTATGGATATGCTCTCCAGAGGCAAAGAAAGATGGTTCTGTAAAATAAACGCTGTTTTGACATATAGGGAATGGCTTGATGATTTTGCCGATAATGAAACTAAAAGGTTGGGAGAAGAGGTTATAAAGAAGGAGATAAGTGAAATAAAAGAGAGTGTTCCGGCTTTATATCCAAAATGTATTGAATATTACGAAAGAATTAAGAATGGTGAAAGAGACCTCTTTATCTAAACAGGAAATTCTGGAGCTGTTGGAAGACCCGGGAAAGCTATTTCCGTGGGCTGATTATGTAAGAATGAAGTATTGCGGCAACTCTGTATATATCAGGGGAATAATTGAATTTTCCAACTATTGCATACGGGATTGTCTTTATTGCGGCCTTCGCAGGGAAAACGATAATCTATGCCGCTATAGGATGACGCCGGATGAAATAACCGGATTAGCAAGAAAAATATACCGGGAAGGTGTAAAGACAATTGTGTTGCAATCAGGAGACGATCCTGGATTTACGAGAGAGATATTGAGTGAAGTTATTACAAAAATAAAATTAGAGAATCCGGGAGTTGCCGTCACACTTTCGATAGGAGAAAGACCAAATGATGATTATAAAGCTTTTAGGGAGGCCGGAGCTGACCGGTATCTTTTAAAGCATGAAACAGCCAATCCTTCTCTTTATGAACAGCTTCACCCGGGGCAAAGCCTTAAAAAAAGGATTGAAATTATTGAATATTTGAAAAAGCTCGGTTATGAGATTGGTTCGGGTAATATTATAGGTTTACCGAAGCAAAGTGTGACAGATTTAGTAAATGATGTTTTACTTTTTAAGAGCCTGGATGTTGACATGGTTGGAATAGGCCCTTTCATTCCACAGAGAGATACTCCTCTATCGGAGTATCCGTGTGGGGATTTCCGGTTAACAATGAAGGCGATAGCCCTGACTCGAATTGTTACTCAAAACACAAATATACCTGCAACAACAGCCCTGGCCAGCGTTAATCCCAATGACGGACAACTGTTGGGTCTCAAAACAGGATGTAATGTTATTATGCCCGACTTTACACCCGAGCAATATCGAAAAAATTATGCAATTTATGATAATAAGGCAAAAGTAAATTTGGAAGAAGCGAAAGAAGTAATAGTGAATGCTCAGAGAGCAATTTCATTCGACAGAGGGGATACGCTTAAAAGAATTAAAGCTGAGCCCCCAATGGCTGTGATTTAACAAAAAGGATTGTTTGATGCAGAGCACACCAAAAGGGATGCGTATACAAATAGCAATTTTTGGAAGAAGAAATGTCGGAAAGTCTTCCATTCTTAATGCGTTAACTCAGCAGGATGTTTCTATTGTGTCAAATATTGCGGGCACAACTACAGACCCTGTTGAAAAGGCTATGGAATTACTGCCGATCGGGCCGGTTCTATTTATTGATACAGCCGGGTTAGATGATCTGGGAAAGCTTGGTAAGTTAAGAATAGATAAAACTTATGAAGTGTTCAATAGGGCTGATATTATCCTTTTAGTTACAGAAGCTAATGTATGGAGCGATTATGAGGAAAAGGTTTTAAAAGAAGCACGTAAAAGAAATACACATGTTTTAACTATTCTAAATAAAGTTGATCTAAATAAAACAAGTGAAAAAATTAAGGGAATTTTAGACAGTATTAAAGTCCCCAGTATTGAAAGTAGTATAATGTTACCAGGTTGGGAGGTTGCATCAAGGATAAAGGACTCAATTATAAAGATGTTACCCCTGGTGCCTTTGCACTCACTGCCTCTTATAGCTGATTTAATTGATCCTGAAGATCATGTTGTTCTGGTTATTCCTATTGACAAAGAGGCCCCGAAAGGAAGAATAATTCTGCCTCAACAGCAAACATTAAGGGAGTTGTTGGATATAGGTGCGGTAGCTATTGTATTAAATGAGAAAAAGTTAAAAAAAACAATTTCTAATCTGGCGACGAAACCAAAAATTGTTATTACCGATTCACAGGTATTTAAAGAGGTTTTTGAAGCTGTTCCATCCGATATTTTTGTGACGAGTTTTTCTATTCTTTTTGCCCGTGCAAAGGGGGATTTAAAAGAGCTTGTGGGTGGATCAAAAAAGATAGATAGGCTGAAAATCGGAGATAAAGTTCTGATCGCTGAAGCTTGTACCCATCATCCAATAGGAGATGATATCGGGCGGGTGAAAATACCAGGATGGATAAATAATAGAGTGAGAGGTAAAATAGAATTTAATGTGTTTTCCGGGCATGATTTTCCCGAAGATTTGCAGCAATATAAACTGATTATCCATTGTGGAAGCTGCATGTTGAATCGAAAGGAAACTTTACATAGAGTTAATGAAGCCAGGCGCCAGGGTGTTCCGATTACTAATTATGGAGTCGCTATCTCTTTTCTCTTCGGAAATCTTGACAGGGCTCTGAAAATATTTGGTTATTCATGCGATAATAAATTCCTATATGATAAAAAAAATCATGTGTGGGATAATAAGTACAGTTTAACTTCAACCTGATGTGATGAAAAAATGGTAAAAAAAACAGTTCTATTTATTGATGATGAGCCGGAACTTATTGAGTCCCTGACCCCTGGTCTTATGAAGGAAGGGTATAAAGTAGAATCCGTTATAAGATTGGGCGATGCCCTGGAAAAGATAGTAAATCAAACAATGGCTTTAATAATAGTTGATATTGAAATATCTCCCGGGTGCAATATTGTTTCTGCTATAAGAAAGGTTAATAAAACTGTTCCGATAATAACTGTCATCGAAGATGATTCAATAGAGACTCAAATAAAGGTGAGGCAGGAAGGAATATTCTTTTACTTTGTAAAACCTTTTACCGTAGAGGATATGAAGGTAGTAATATACAGCGCTCTGAATTTAAAACATCAATAATAAAGATACTCAATTTGTGGGAGTTGTTAATTAATATCCGGAGATTTAATGAAATCGACATTGAGATTAAAGCTTGTAGTTAGTTCCCTGACTGTTATTGTTATTACAGGCAGTATTGCTACTTTGATCGGTTTTCATTTAATAGAGAAAGGAATAGTAAGAGAGGCTCAAAGCAAGGTTACACTGGATTTGAATTCTGCACGCCTGATATATAACCAGAGGCTTGATAATATTGTAAATGCAATGACATACACTGCAATGCGGAAATTTGGCATAAGAAAGGCTTTAGAGGATAGTAATAGGAAACTTCTACTGGAAAGTATATGCCGCGCTTGTAAAGAAGGCGGGATGGATATTATGGCAATCACGGATAAGGTAGGACGTGTGGTAATAAGGGCTCATAATCCGGGTGTTTTTGGTGATAGCCGGGCGGATGATGAATTTGTAAAAAGAGCAATTATATACAAAAAGCCAGTTGCAGGTACAGAGATAGTTACTCGCAAGGAATTACTGAAAGAATCAGAACTTCTTGCAGAAAAAGCACGAGTTACACTTATCCCGACTCCAAGAGGGAAAGAAAATTATGGTAATGAAAACACGTCAGGAATGATGTTAAAGGCTGCGGTTCCTGTTTTGGATGATACGGGTGAGCTTGTCGGAGTACTTTACGGAGGGGTTCTACTCAATAATAACTATGAAATTGTGGATAAAATAAAAGACATTGTATATGAAAATGTGAAATACAAAGGAAAAGATGTAGGCACTGCCACCATCTTCCAGGATGGTTTCCGCATATCGACAAATGTAACCTTGCGTAATGGTAAAAGAGCCATTGGCACTATAGTATCAAAGGAAGTATATGAGAGAGTAGTTGAACAGGGGAAGACCTGGACTGACCGGGCATTTGTAGTAAATGACTGGTATCTTACCGCTTACTCGCCTATAAAAAACATTAAGGATGAGGTTATAGGAATATTGTATGTCGGGATGTTGGAGAGTAAGTACAATGATATGAAAAGAGATTCATTATGGATGTTTTTTGGAGTTATTATTACCGGTATTATTCTATCGTTAGTTGTTTCCTACATGCTATCCCAATTGATAGTAAGGCCGATACAACAATTGGAGCATGGAGTTGAGGCATTGGCGAAGGGAAATTTTGATTTTGATATTAATGTACGTTCTCACGATGAGATAGGCTCCCTTGAGAAGTCGTTCAACAAGGTTCGCCAGGAGTTGAAGCAGACATATAATAAATTGCAGGGTAAAATTGAAGCTGCGGATGAAGATTTGAAGGAGGCTTATAAGGAATTGAGTGAGAAACAGGAGTTACTTGTACAAAAAGAACGTCTTGCCTCTATGGGGCAGCTATCTGCCGGTGTTGCACATGAAATTAACAATCCTATAGGTACTATAATTCTTTACTCCCATACACTGCGGAAAGAATTTCCAGAAGGCGATCAGAGACGGGAAGATCTTGAAATGATAGTAAGTGAGGCAATGCGATGTAAAGATATTGTCCGTGATTTACTCAATTTTGCACGGCAATCCCGTGTATCTAAAGAACCGACAGACCTGGCTGAACTTATAAGTGAAGCTTTATCCATAATGAAACCCGACGCTGAAGCAGCAGGTGTATGCCTGGATGTGCAGTTTGAAGGATCTTTGCCTTTAATGATGGTAGACAAAATGCAGATTCAACAGGTTCTTGTAAACTTAATTAAAAATAGTATTGATGCTATTTCAGATAAAGGTGAGATCAAAATTAGTGCCCGTAAATGTACAGGTGATGAAGCTGTGGAACTCAAAGTTGCTGATAATGGCTGTGGTATTGATCGTGAGAACCTGTCCAAGCTTTTCACCCCATTCTTTACAACAAAAGAGATGGGAAAAGGTACCGGGCTTGGACTTGCGATTGCTTATGGTGTGATAAAAATGCACTTGGGTAATATAACTGTCGATAGTGAGCCGGGGAAGGGAACGACATTTACCATTTCTCTGCCGATTAACGAGACAGAAAATGGTAGTAACAAAAGTGTTAATGAACTATACGCTACTTCTTAAACTTTGAAGGAGGAGAAGTATTATGAGTAATAAAGAATCTAATGAAATACGTAAGAAGAAAGTGCTGATTGTTGATGACGATGCTGACTTTGTTTCAATGAATAAAAGTGTGCTTGAATTGGAAGGCTATGAAGTCGCTGTTGCATACAGCGGAAAGGAATGCATGGACCTTGTAGATTCCGTAGCTCCCGATATTATTCTTCTTGACATGATGATGGAGACATGGTCAGAAGGGACAAATGTTGTGGATAAGCTGCGCAGATATAAAACCACGAAGGATACTCCAATCATATTGATAACTGCTGTTAATTTCAGGAGTAATGTTGGAGATATATCTGAGACTGAGGATTTCATGAATGTGGACGGATATATAGTAAAGCCGGTTTTGCCGGAAAAACTAATTGGGTGTGTTAAAGAAGTGTTGGGAATATAAATGGTTTTTAATGCAAGGAATAGAATTTATTGATGGTAATGGAGGATTGTCATGCAAACCAAGAAGAGAATCCTGTTGGTGGATAACGATAGTGACTTTGTCGATATTAACAAAACGGTGCTTGAAAAGAACGGTTATGAGGTTATAGCTGTCTACAATGCTGACGAGTGCAGGGAAAAGGTGCGTTCTGAGATGCCTGATCTTATTGTCCTGGATGTTATGATGGAATCTGAAAATGATGGGTTTGATCTTGCTACAGAGATCGGTTATTCTGAAGATACTAAAAATATACCAATTGTAATGGTGACTGCTATTAACAAGAAAAAGTTAGGGTTTCCATGGAAATACGGGGAGATAGACGATAACTGGCTGCCGGTAAAGGCTATTATTGAGAAACCGATTGAGCCGGGAAGACTATTAGCGGAAGTAAACAAGATACTGGCAGAGTAGTGCTTATTAAGGCAATTTAACTATGAGGAGCTTCTGTTCATGGAAGATCAAAAAGTCCGAATAATGGTTGTCGATGATGAATTTGGTATGCGTGAAGGCTGTCGCAAGGTTCTCACATCAGAGGGATATGAAGTCGAGACTGCTGAAGACGGGGTTGCTGCCCTTGAGCTGTTTAAGGAAAAGAATAAGTTTGCAGTAGCTCTCATTGATCTTATGATGCCTAGAATGGGCGGTATGGAGCTGATTGAAGAAATACAGAAATATGACAAGGATATTGTGCTTCTTGTGATAACGGCATACGCTACTATTGGTACTGCTGTGGAAGCCACAAAGAAAGGTGCGTATGGCTATATTCCGAAGCCTTTTACGCCAGGCGAGTTGATGATACCGGTTAAAAACGGTTTGGAAAAACGAGAGCTTTCTCTCAGAACAAAAAAACTACAGCAAGAACGCGATGAGAAGTTACTTGAAGTTGCTTATGAGCGTTCAAAATGTGGAACCATTATTAGATGTATGTCAGATGGTGTTATTGTTGTTAACCGTGACAGTAAGATTGTTTTAACTAATACCACATTAAATCGTTTTTTCCCTGAATTTACAAACATCCCGCCTTTGTCGCCCATAGAATCCCTCGGTTATACTAATCTGGAATCATTGCTTTTGGAAACATTAAGTACCGATTCCATTCCGACGATTCTTTCAAAGGAAATCTCCCGTGGTGAGCGTACCTATATGGTTAATGCAAGCCCTTTGGTGAAAGATGACAATGAAATATTGGGAGCAGTAGCAGTTCTGCGGGATATCTCCGACCTGAAGAAATTAGAAGCGGTAAAAGCATCGTTTATTTCAATGGTTTCTCATGAGGTTAAAAGTCATCTTGGAGCGATTGAAGGGTATTTGAATTTGATTTTAACTGACGAAGCAAAAAGTATTACAGAAGAAAATAAAAAGATGATGGAGAGGATGGGCATTCGTGCAAAGGCACTACGTTCTGTGATCTCAGACCTTACGGATCTAAGCGCAATTGAGACAGGACGTTTTTCTATTAAACGTGTACCTCTTAACATAAATGAAGTTGTTTATGAATCTGTGCAGATATGTATAGAAAAAGCTGAAAAGAAAAGGATTGAGCTCACAGATAATTGCAGGGATTTATCGGAAAAGCTTGAAGTCCTGGGTGATAAAGATGCCCTTATAACAATGTTAAGGAATCTTATAGATAATGCGATAAAGTACACACCGGATGGCGGCCATGTTGATGTTACTATCGAGCGTAAAGGTAAATATGTTAAGCTTACTGTTTCGGATGATGGAATTGGAATGACAGAAGAGGAGAAGAAAAAAATCTTTGACGAGTTCTATCGCGTCAGGAATGAATATACTTCACATATTACAGGCTCCGGGCTTGGATTAACACTTGTTAAAAAACTTATAGATATGCATGAAGGTAAAATAGTAGTTGAAACGATGCCTGGGAAAGGCAGTGTTTTTACTATCATCTTACCCATAATTTAGGGGATATTATATGTCAAAAAAAATTCTTTTAGTAGATGATGATGAGGATTTTGTTGCAATTACAAAATCTCAGGTACAGAGAGGCGGCTATAAAGTTGAGGTTGCTTATAGTGGTGAAGAATGTCTTGAAAAGGTACGCGCGGATAAACCGGATTTAATTCTTCTCGATATAATGATGCCCGGCTTGAATGGCTATGAAACATGCACGGAACTGAAGTCTCATGAGGATACGAAATATATACCGGTGATATTTTTAACATCGGTGGCTAAAAATTTAAGCATGACAACATGCGCAAATTCCCGGGGAATGGAGACTGAAGCGAATGATTACATTACCAAACCACCTGATTTTAAAGTACTTCTCAAGTCTATTAATGACCTGATCGATATTTTTCACGACACTATGCAAGAGCAGGTACTAGCAATAGGAGAGACTACTCAACCGAATTTCAGGAATAAAATTGTCACTAAGGGAAAGAATCGGAAACACATTTCTTCTGAGCAGAGGGAATTGACTGCAGAAACCTCGCGATATCCGGATAAATATATTCAGCATAGAGCTATGGCTGATGGTACCGAATTTTTATTTCGTCCTCTGAAGTTTACCGATAGCGTTTCCTTGCTGTATATGTGTAATGCTATTTCGGAAGAGTCGGTTGCATTTCCATTCTTTCAGTCAATTAAAACTTCCCCGCATGATGTAATCAGTGAATTAACAAAAATTGATTATTCAAAAGACATGGCTATCGGTGTGTTTATCAAAGAAAGAGGAGAAGAACAAATAATTGGAATTGGGTATTATAAAACAAACCAAAAAATCAATAAAGCAGAAGTTTCTTTTATTATTAGAGATGATTGGCAGGAAAAAAATATTGACACCCATTTGCTGGAGACAGTAACTGAAATTGCACGGGAACGGGGAATTGCCGATTTTGAAGCACATGTGCTTATTAAAAACAAAAAAATGTTGTCTTTATTCTATAATTCCGGTTATACTATTTCGTTAAAAAAAGAAGAGGACGTATATAAGGTGAGTTACGATATCAGAAAAAAATGGAGCATACGCAGGTTTAAAACTGAGAAAGGTGGTGTCGGGTTCAGGCTGGAAGAAGAATAGTTTTTTTCTCTTCATTCTATACTCCCCACATAGTTAATATTCCTTCGGCATTTTCTCAAGTTGCGTATACGAAAATACCGGGCCGTCTTTGCATACGTAGATACTGCCGATATTGCATCTCCCACATTTGCCGATACCGCATTTCATGCGCATTTCCAATGTGGTAAATATTTGATCACTCGTAAAGCCGAGTGTTTTCAGATTAGCAACAACATAGTTAATCATAACAGGAGGTCCGCAGGTAACAGCTATTGCGTTTTCCGAAGAAGGCTTCACTGCCATGACCACCTCCGGAACGAATCCGGTAAACCGCCCTGCTCCCTTCTTTACTCCCGACTTTGCCGGCTCCTGCCTGTTTATTGGTATCCAGCCCTCCTCTGCCTCTTTGTCAATTATTCCGTCTTTGCCGAATTTCCAGTCCAAACAGAGATACAAATTTACATCGTCTCTCTTTTCCAGCTCAAACAACTCCTCTTTATAAGCAAGCTCGATCGAGCTTCTTGCACCGTAGATAAGCGTTACTTCCCCGTAGTCTTTCCGGTTATCCAGAGTATTCAGGTATACGGAGCGCAAAGGGGCCTGACCGATTCCACCGCCGATAAATATCAGATTCTTTCCTTTCCATTGATCCAGGGGGAACTCGTTGCCGTACGGTCCACGAACACCTATTGTATCTCCTACCTTCAAACCGTGAAGAGCTGAGGTAACCTTTCCCTGAAGCATAACACTAAATTCTAAAAAACCCTTCTTTGTTGGGGTAGAGGTTATACAAATCATGCACTCACCTTTTCCAAAAACTGAGAGCATTGCTGTCTGACCGGATTTGTAAATAAAATTTTTCTTTACATTTTCGTCCTGAAATGAGACGGTGAATGTCTTAATAGCTCGTGCGCCACTGGTTTCTTCACGAATAGTGTCGATTACCGCAATTTCCGGCTTGTATGGATTATTGTTCATAGCTACTTTTCTACCAATTCTCTGATTGTTGCCTTTACGTTCATATCTACGGGGCAATAGGTAATACATCTCCCGCAGCCCACACATCCGGGCTCGGTGTAATTATCGTAATGATATTTGTATTTATGAAAAATTCTGTTTCTCATTCTGTTCTCTTTATTTGGCCTGGGATTGTGACCGGATGTGTGAATTGTATAGCTTGAAAACTGGCAGGAATCCCAGGTCCTCACCCTTTTTACTTTATCCCGGTATTCAATATCATTTATATCAAAGCAGTAGCATGTTGGACAATGGTAAGTGCAACTGCCGCAGCCAAGGCATTTCATAGACATAGTGTGCCAGTATTCATCTTCAAACAGGCTTTCAAGCTTTTTTGGTAATGCTTCCGCATTGAACTCTTCCGTTATTTTCTCTTTGGCAGCTTTATGTGCCTGATTTTTGGCTTTGGTATTTTCATTCGTTGCCTTGGAGAGGACAACGGTTCCTTTTATCAGCGCCATACCTTTTTCAGTCAGCACGTCGATGTAATACGTATCCCCAATGTCGGTCCACAACATATCCAGACCCTCTGTTGCATCCGGAGCCCCGCCAACTGATGTGCAGAAGCAGTTCCGATGAGGTTCGGTGCAGGCTAAGCCTATGAGTGTGGTATTATCCCTTCTTTTCAGGTAATAAGGGTCTTTAAAATCACCGGAAAATACCCTGTCAAGTATAGCAATACCCTTGGCGTCACAGGGTCTTATGCCAAATAGTATGTTCTTTTCTTTTAATTCCGGTTCGTCAATTTTATAACCCTTTTCCTTATCCTTGGTAATTTTTAGCATGGTTTCAGTTTGCGGCAGCACTATATGCTTTGGCGGTTTTACGGAATTTGTAAACTGAAGGGTGATTTCATCCGGATTTACTATTACCTTGAAAAGGATAGTGTCATCCTCCTCCTTATGGGGTGCATATATCGTATAATATGACAACCCTTTTACAAATTGCGATACATCCTCTTTTTTAATTACAAAATCTTCCTTTTTAAACTTATTTGATGAACTCACCAGGGTCATCCTCCTCAAAAATCGATAAAAGCGGTTTTGCCTCTACATCTATGCCGGCTTCATAATCAAACATCTCTTTTACCTCTTTTTCCAGTTTCTTTGTCAACAGGCTGAGCGGTATATTCATGGGACAGGCGCGTTCGCACTCCCCGCAATTAATACACCTTCCTGCCATATGCATCATGCGTGTCAGGTGAAAAAAGATATTTTCCGGAAGGTCAACGTTTTTCTCCAGCCAGGGCATTTTATTTGCTTTTTCAACAGAGGTGGTTTGTGGTGTTATAACAAGATCTGCGGAGTCAACAGCACACTCTTTACAATAGCACACGGGGCATACATTTCTGCATGCGGAGCATCGGATGCATTTTGCAAATTGATCCGACCAGAATTTCCATCTTTTTTCCAAAGGAAGGGCTTCTATCTCTTCCACTGTTTTGTAGTCCTTCTTTGCATCTGTTGTGACTTTTTCCCCGAAAAAATCGTCATATATGAGAGTGTTCGGCTGTGTGCAGTCCCTGCACTTGTCCATTACCAGTTTATCTTTTGAATAGGAGTGTTTCTTTTTGTCCAGCTCCACCACCACATTTTTTTCGTCGCTGTGAATGGTGATTCCATTGAAAGACAGGTTTTTCTCCTGGAGCAGCTTTTCCAGCTTTTGGGGGTCTATCACACCTCTGCACGGCATACCGAGAATAACAACCTCACCCCGCTCTATTTTATGTTCACTGAGCAGTTGTACTAAAGACTTTGAATCGCATCCCTTAACCAGTATTCCAATCGGTCTTGTATCCTGCTTTTCCCCTTTTTTAAGTGCTCTCTTTTTATCATGAGTAAGATAGGTTACCAGATTGTTTACGCACAGGGGATTCCATATAATGGTATCAGCTTCCTCTGCCTTCCTGATAAAGCAGGGAGAAGCATGCAATGAGTCGCTCCCACTCCCATACCCAATGAAGTATTTGATCGTGCCGTCTTTAAGAAGCTGCTTTACTTTTTTCCGTATATCTGCTGCTATATCACTCATCAAATCCAACCTTTTTAAGCTTTTCTTGGGGTCCCAGAGCCCTGACACTCTCTGTTACTTCGTCAATTACCTGTGCGAACTTTGTACCCTCGGAAGCCGATACCCACGACACCTGGAAGCGCTCGGGCTCAATACCGATATACTCCAATAATTTTTTCAGGACAGCAAAACGCCTGCGTGCGTACATGTTACCTTTTACGTAGTGGCAGTCACCGGGATGGCAGCCGGATACGAGTACTCCATCAGCGCCCTCCTTTAAAGCTTTAAGGACGAACATGGGATCCACTCTTCCGGAACACATGACCCTTATAAATTTCACGTTGGGAGGATACTTTAGCCTGCCGGTTCCCGCCAGATCAGCCCCGGCGTATGAGCACCAGTTGCAGAGGAATGCTATGATGTTAGGCTCGAATTTACTCATTTCACTCCTTCCGTATCAGCGAAGGAAACGTTGGCTTTAATCATTGCCAGGATCTGCCTGTTTTTAAATCCACGTTGTTCCGCTGCTTTTGAAGGGCATGCAGCCACACAACTGCCGCAGCCCTGGCATAGCCCCTCATTCACTTTCGCATATACAATTTCTATACCATTAACTGTCTCGGTTATTGCATCAATTGCGGTATACGGGCATAATGAAACGCACGTCAAACAGCCGGTACAGATATCCCTGTTTATCTCTGCTATGTTAGCTTCAGCTTCCAGATCCGGCTTTGCAAGTAATGTTGCGGCTCTCGCAGCCGCAGCTTGTGCTTGATATATTGACTCGCCTATGAACTTCGGAGCATGGCAGCTACCTGCAAGAAATACACCCCTGGTGGAGAAATCTACCGGCCTTAGTTTTACATGGGCTTCCAGGAAAAAGCCGTCATCATTTGTTGGAACTTTAAGCATCTTTGCAAGCTCCTCATTATCCGTAGTCGGTTTCATTCCGGATGATAAAATGAGGTAGTCTGTCTTTATCTCCAGCTCTTCCCGGAGCAGAGGCTCCCAGCTTTTTATAATAATAGTATCATCATTATAATCAATAATAACTTCAGGTTTTTTATTTACATCGTACTGGAGAAACATTACTCCCTTCTCCCGAGCCTGTTTGTAGTATCTCTCCCAGAAACCATAGGTCATAAGATCCCTGTAAAGTATAAAAACCTCGGCTTTTGGGTTTAACTCTTTAATCTTCAATGCGTTTTTCACAGCATGCATGCAGCATGTACGTGAGCAATAGTTTCTCTCATCTTCCCTGGATTCTACACATTGGATCATCAAAAATGTTTTTCCGTCATTTATATCATCCGACGCCATAGTGTCAAGCATATTCTCCAAATCTGGCTGGGTCATGATTTTTTCATTGGTACCATATTCGTAAGAAGTTGGTTTGTACTCTTCAGCTCCCACAGCAAGGACAACCACGCCGTGTTTAAATTCCACCGCTCCTTCGGGTGTCCGGATTACTGATTCATAGTTACCTACATAGCCATCTGTTTTTTCTAAATGGGAATCTGTATAAACGGTGACAAGCTCGCTGTCCTGTAGCTTGTTGGTAATTTCCACAAGGAGGTCTTTTGAACCGATTCCTTCGACAGTATAATGAATATTATTGAGCTTGCCGCCTAGTTTTATATCTTTCTCAACGAGAACCGTTTCGAAGCCCTGATCCGCAAGTGACAAGGCAGACGTCATACCGGCAATACCGCCGCCGATAACTAATGCTTTCTGTGTAATATTAATCTTCATAGTGGGGATAGGCTCAAGCAGGCTGGACTTTGCAGCGGCCATTGCGATTAATTGCTTTGCCTTTTCTGTTGCCTTTTCTCCGTCCTCATGAACCCAGGAGCAGTGCTCCCGTATATTGGTCATCTCGAGCAGGTATGGATTGAGACCGGCCTCGGAAAGGCTTTTCTGAAAGAGCGGCTCATGGGTTCGCGGTGTACAGGCTGCGACGATTATGCGGTTCAGTCTATGGGTATCAATGGCATTGACAATTTTCTTTTGAGTATCTTCCGAACAGGTATAGAGATTTTCCTCAACGAAATTAACATTGTCAAGACCTTTTGTAAACTCCACCACAGAAGGTATATCCACTTTTGCCCCTATATTGATCCCGCAGTGGCATATAAATACTCCAATCCTGGGCTTTTCGCCGAAGACGTCTCTTTCAGGATGTTTTTCTTTGATTGTAACGAGTGTGCCCTTAGCTTCCTTGAGCAGTGCCGCAGCCAGAGCCGCAGCAGCGGAAGCCTGCGTGACGGATTCAGGAATCGCCTGAGGCTCTGCGAAGCTTCCCGCCATGAATATTCCCGGTTTAGCAAGCGCGACAGGGTTTTTCTGGTTTGAATAAGGAAAACCGAAATCATTAACCTCGAGTCCCAGTCTTTCCATAGCCTTCTTCCTGCCTTCCGATATACAAAGACCGACTGAAAGCACTACCATGTCAAAAGTGTCTTCGTGGAGTTCTCCATGCTCATCCTCATAACGAAGGATCAGGTCTTTGGACTCAGATTCTTCCAACACCTCCGAGATTCTTGACCTGACATACTTTATACCGTGTTCCTTCTTTGCCCTTTCAATGTATTTATCAAAATCCTTGCCGAATGAGCGGATATCGATGTAGAAAATGGTGGGTTCGATATCAGAATCATGTTCCTTTGCAATCACCGCCTCCTTGGCGGTATACATACAGCATATAGAAGAGCAGTATTCCTTATCTACAGAAGAGTCCCTGGAACCTACACATTGTATCCAGGCTATTCTTTCCGGTTTTTTACCATCACCCGGCCTTAGAATTTTTCCCTGATAGGGACCTGACGCGGAAAGAATCCTCTCAAACTCGATAGAGGTTACAACATTTTCATATAATGAATAGCCGAATTCTTTTTTAATTGAAGGGTCGAACGGCTGTGCCCCTATGGCAAGTATTACCGAGCCTACCTTGAGGTCTATATCCTCAGGCTTTTCTTCATGGTTGATAGCGCCGGCTTTACATACTTCAACACACTTCCCGCAGTTTACGCATTTTTCCTTTTTTCCGTCACCGATTTTATCAATAACATAAGCATTCGGTATTGCCTGTGGATAATATTTGTAAATAGCCTTCCTTTCGACAAGCCCCTGCTCAAACCCGTTTGGAAGAGATATAGGGCATACTTCCTCGCATTCACCGCAGGAGGTGCATTTGTTTATGTCAACATACCGTGGCTCTTTATGAACCATGACCGAAAAATTTCCCGCTTCACCGTTAATACCTGTAACTTCAGAGTTGGTTAAAATTTTTATATTCTGATGCCTGGAGCAGTCAACCAGCTTTGGAGACAGTATACACATGGAGCAATCATTCGTTGGGAACGTTTTGTCAAGCATGGCCATTATGCCGCCGATTGCCGGGGTTTTCTCTATCAGGTATACCAGAAATCCCATATCAGCCAGGTCAAGCGCGGACTGCACTCCTGCTATTCCGCCGCCGACAACGGCCACCGCTCCGATTTTACCTGTTTTACCGCTCATTTTTTTTGTCCCTTAATTGTATCCAAGGTATATCCTTCCTTTATCGCCAGCTCGCGGATCGCATACATCAATTTCGGTATCTCAACACCTTGCGGGCACTGCTCAAGGCATCGGTAATGGGTGGAACATATCTCGACAAACCTGTTTGTAAATAATTTTTCTTTCATCCCCAGCAAGGCGCTTTTAATTACCTTTCTTGGTGAATAGAGAGGATCCAGGTCTCTTTCCGGGCATCCGGCCGTACAGGTTCCGCAGGAAAAACATTTATACAAATCCTTTCCATCTTCTCCCTCCACAATCCTGTATTTAAAATCCATGTCCATTTGCTTCTTTGTTTCCAGACCGGTTAGGTCTTCCTTCATCTCCTCTTTAAGCCTTTCATTCCTTATACGGTTCATTACTCCCTTGACATTTACACCTTGCGGACATTTTTCAAGGCAGCGGTAATGTGCGGAACATATCCATATAAACTCGGAAGAAAACACCTCTTCCTTCAGTCCAATCAGCGCCTTTCTTATAATAAGACGAGGATTCCACTCAGGTTTTACATCCATCTCAGGGCAACGAGCAGTGCAGGAGCCGCATGCGAAGCATTTAAGGATTCCTTCACCACCATCCTGCTCTGCAATACGAAACTTGAGTTCCGGATCGATTTTCCTGGAATCAATCATTTAGCTTTCCCCTACCTGCTGATACTCATCCTCCCTGAATACTACAAGCGGAAGTTCTTCCTCCGGGTCTCTTCCGGGATCGTATTTGAACTCCGCCTGCGCGTTATCGGCAACAGGGATTACTATATCCATCAGCGGTATATTGTTGGGACAGGCTTGCTCGCATAGTCCGCACTGGACGCACGAAAGGCTCATATGGTTCATTCTGGTGACATGGAAGAGTATAGAGTCTGTCGGCATTTTGAACGGCCCTTTGTTTTTTGCCTTTGAGAGATACTTATTCGCCTCAAGGTCAAAGACCGAGGATTCCAGGAGGCACTCTTTACAGTAGCAAATGGGACAAACTGTCATGCAGTTGTGACAGTTTATACAGGTATCGAAGAACTCCGCGAGCTTATCAATGCCTTTTATGCTTGATTTCTCCACAATGAATCCAGCCCTTGCTTTATTCTTTTTCTCTTT
>CBDVBE010000011.1:0-35280 GCA_965372145.1 uncultured bacterium
TGTCTTAGGGACATATAGAAAATTGAGTATAGTTCGGGTATTGTACCTTCGTTTACATGAGAATGGTACGTTACATCAGAAAGGAATTTAAGTTTTTCTCGTAAAATAACGACCGTCCTCAGATAAATAACCCTGACCGTTTATCAAAGCATATTTTCCGGGCAAACATTTCAAAAATAAGTAAAAATAAGTGAAAATGCAAAATAAAGAGGTGTCTTATCGAATACCTTGAACATGGCACATACAATCGAATGAAACATAGTCTTTTTCTTGACTTCCCTCCCTTTTTTTACCTATTTTTGTTTGAATATGGCCACCATTTTCCGTTAGGGTAAATTGCGATAACAGCATTCAAACTATGGCTAAATGGTTCTTTGGACGTATATTTTTAGATTAATGGCTGGATATATTTAATAATATTTGGAAAGCAGGAGGAACATTATATGTCAATAGATGCAGAGAAATTATCCGGTGCAGAGAAACTGCGTAAAACGAGGACGTATGGTAAATTCAGATGTCATAATCCCAGTTGTATGGGACGGCTTCAGCCGGAAGCTGGTGATAAACAGGTCAAGTGTCCTGAATGTGGGATGGAATATCGTGTTGCCTGGGTCAAACCTGATTTTCCCCGGATTCGGGGGCCTGTATGGGAAGTGAATAAAAAATTAGCGGAAGAAGCTGCTGCAAAGAAGGAGGCAAAATAACATGGCATTGAATAGAAAAATAGCCTATATCAATCTCTCCACCGGAAAGATTGATGTACAACCCATCCCCCTTGACATAAGAAAAAAATACCTCGGCGGCAGAGGCCTGGATGCTTACCTGCTGTATAACCATACGGAAAAAGGCTGTGATCCGCTGGGGCCGAAAAACACCCTGTTGATCAGCGGCGGTATTCTAACGGCAACCTGTGCTTCAGCAACCGCCAGAACACATGTCATGGCCAAGTCACCGCTTACCGGATTGCTCGGCAGTGCTAATATGGGTGGCTTTTTTGCTCCGGAACTCTCCTGGGCAGGCTTCCACCATCTTGTGATAAAAGGTAAAGCAAAAAACCCGGTGTATCTATGGATTTATAACGGCGAAATTGAGATACGGGATGCCGGTCATCTGTGGGGTAAAACAACGACTGATACACAATGGGCTATCAGGAAAGAGCTTAACGATGAGGAAATCAAAAGTCTCGTTATCGGTCCGGCAGGCGAGAATCTTGTACGATTTGCCAATGTAATGACCGGTATCAAAAATGCCGGCGGCAGATCGGGAATGGGCTGTGTAATGGGCTCCAAGAACCTTAAGGCTGTGGCAGTACGGGGCACTATGGACATTAAAATCGCCCATCCGCATGATGCGCTGGAATACAACAAACGATTCATCGACCAGATAACAAGTTCAAAAGTCAATCAGACCCAGGGCACACTCGGCACCCCGTTTATCTGGGGAGCAACCAATTCCTGGGGTGGTATACGCACAAGAAACTTCCAGTACAACCAGTGTGAGTATGCGGATGATATTGAACCGGAGCGTCTTGATGAAATTGCCACTGAGACCATGGGGCCCTATCATATGACCGGCTGCTTTGGCTGCCAGGTTCACTGCCGTGCCCAGTATAAAATCCCCTCAGGTCCTTACGCCGGAAAATACGATGAAGGTCCGGAATACACCTCTCAGGGCGCATTCGGCGGAGAGCCGGACTGTAAAAATGCCGAGACCGTATTAGTCGGAAATCACCTCGTTGACCAGTATGGTATGGATAACCTTGAAACCGGCAGTATTATCTCCTGGGCCATGGAGCTTTATGAACTGGGAATTCTTACCAAGAAAAAAACTGATGGGCTGGATTTGAAATTTGGCAATGATGAGGCACTGCTTGAAATGGTCCACCGCATCTGTTACAGAAAAGGCTGGCTGGGTGACACGCTCGCTGACGGAGGCATTCCGGCATCAGAAAAAATAGGTAAGAACTCGTTCGATTATCTCATTCAGGTAAAGGGTATGAGTAATCTGCACTCGGATGAAAGGGCAACCCCGGCACTGGCGCTTAATATCGCGACTGCTTCCAGAGGTTCAGACCATTTGAGAAGCCGGCCTGCTATTGACCTGTATCATTTACCTGAAAAAGTACTAAGGAATATATATAGTACACCCGTTCCGTACAAAGGGCCGTTAAGCTCGGAACATACCTCCTATGTCGGTAAGGCCTGGATGGTCCTCTGGCAGGAGAACTGTTATATGGCTGTTGACTGTCTTGGTATATGTAAATATCATACGACCTTCCTCGGCCCGACCCTCCCTAACTTCGAAGACTGGCCCAAAGTGCTCTTTTACAATACAGGGCTTGAGATTACACCAAAAGAGATCTGGGACATTGCGGAAAGGTGCAATAACATTGAACGATTGTTTAATCTCAGGGAAGGGTTAAAGCGAGAAGACCTTAAAAAGGGCGACATGCTCAACCACCGTTATTTTGACGAGCCCTGTACACGTGGCGCGCCGGATGTCATCGGTGCAAAGATTGACAAGAAGAAGTTTGTGAAAATGATTGATGAATTTTATACGCATCATGGCTGGGATAAGAATGGTGTGCCAACACCGGAGACATTAAAGAGGCTCGGATTACAGAAAGAGCCATCTCATTTGATTTAATTTTTAAAGGAGAAAACCGATGGCTAAAGTCCTGTTGATACATCATGAAAAGTGCACCGGATGCAGGTTGTGCGAGCTTGTCTGCTCGGTATCGCATGAAGGTGTTTCCAACCCTTCACGGAGCCGGATAAATGTTATAAAATGGGAATCGGAGGGGTTATACATTCCTGTGTCATGCCAGCAATGCGAGGACGCTCCGTGCAAAGCTGCCTGTCCGGTGAAAGCTATCGAGCGCGACGAAGTACTGGATTATGTAAAAATTGACTATGATAAATGTATCGGCTGCCGCTCCTGCGTGGCGGTCTGCCCCTTTGGCGGCATGAATTTTGACGTTAAAAACAAAAAAGTTTTCAAATGCGACCTGTGTGAAGGCGATCCCCAGTGTGTCCGTTTTTGCGAGGTAAAGGCTATAGAATATGTTGAGGCTGATCAGCTCAGCATGGGCAGGAAACGGGATGCTGCGCAGAAAATATCAGCGGCACAGAAGGAGGCTGCGGCGTTGGAGGCGGGGATGTAAAATAATTGGAAATACGCCGTTTTTTTCTCTGCGGTAAAACTAATCTTCACTTTTTCCCAAGCAACACTTCTTGTATTTCAGCCCGCTCCCGCATGGGCACGGGTCATTTCTTCCAATCGAAGAGTCCTCATTTTTCACTGTTGCATAATTCGGACGCTTCATCCTCCCGTGCTCCTTTCCACCGGATGATTTCCGATTAAGCAGATACTCCACATCAGATATATTTTCCGGTTTATCCGGCTCAAGCCCACCTATAAACTGCCGGCCGTTCTCTTCGCATTGTGCCGCAACCTCTTGCAATCTCTTTTCAGTCTGCACCCTGAATATTGCCGGCTTTTTTTTGGTTCCCAACTTAGCCACTTTCTTTTACTCCTTTATACATTTTAATCAAACATACTCAATTGATGCGCATCCCTGCTTTTTTCCTCCTCTTCAGCCTTTTTCTTCCTGCTTTCAGCCAGGCGCGCCTTCCTCTCCTCCTCTTTCCGTATCTTAGTCCGTTCCTGCTCCTCAACGTACAGTTTCAGCTTCTCAGCATCTTCTCCTTCCGCAACCCCCATAGTATCTATTCTTCTCTCTACCATGCTTTTCGGTATAATAAAGCCTTCAGGTGTTTGATAAAAGGTAAACATATCGGATATAGCTTTGCTTGAATACCCCGCCGCTCCTATCCCAAGATTGCATACATCCATAATCAAAGAGGCTTTATTTCCGGTGGTCGATTTTTTGGTGTTGAAAAAGTTACCAATGGTATCGACCGGAATATACGGATTATTCTCTTTGTCAAATAAAAAGTTAAGACGCGCAATCACATATACAATACCGGCAGCCCATATCTCAACTTTTCCCCGGTTTATATCTATTTTTTTCTTACGCGCCAATGTGCCACATAATTTAAGAGCATACCCTTCCAACTCTTCATTCAAATACTTTTGGCAGAAGGTATGAATCATTTCCTCTATTTTATTGATTGTATCTATTTTTTCATCCATATTCGAATTACCCCCTGACAAAATATGTCATGTCATTACCCGATTTCTTCGTTGTAATAAATGTAACAATAATAAGAGATTGGTAAAAGATAACAAGGTGCTAAACTACTAAATTACCACCGCCCCTTAACGCTCGTGTTCTAATTTAAGTCTCATTTTTATCTGTCGAATGCGATTGATCTGCAACATCACTTTTTGACGCTTATCCATTTTAAAGAAGTAATCCGCATTACCTGTTTGCCACTTTGTTTATTGGCTAAGCTCTTAAAATTTTCCCATTGCTTATATAACAAATCGAAAGCCTTTTCATCTCTTAGCCAAGTGTGCCCTAATAATCGTTTATAATTTTCAATATGTGAAAGAAGTGGAAGCTTTAAAATTATTCTTGACAAAATAATTGCAGAATGTGATAAGTATTTCTCTAATATAGGCCTATCATCGGCGTAATGTGTTTCATCCAAAGCTATAGATAATCTATTTATGTATTCAGCAAATATTAATTCCATCTTTTCCCTTTTTAACTCAAATAGGTGTTAATACTAACTTCTTTAATGATGTCACGCTCGTTCATCAAAAAGTGATGTTTGTAGATCACGTTTTGGGTAAGTTGCGCCGCTTCTTGGCGTCAACTTGATCCAATTGTTATCTGCGTTCCATATTGGTGAAATCGAGTGCAATGCATGGTTCATTACCCGTCACCCAGGCATCATGCCCCGGCATCACTTCGAAACCGTCTCCTGTTCCAATTTTCATTTCAACTCCATCTGAGTCCTGAATTATCATATGCCCCGAAATAATATATCCAATATGGTTTTCAGATAATTTACCGGTTTGGGCCCCAGCATGTAACGACCATCTCCATCCAGGTTGATAAGTACCCAAACCAACTGCGGCAGTTCTCAGTTGTACAGTTTTTCGAAAACTTCCATCAAGAAAATTTCTTGACTGTTCTGAGTTATTTAGATTCTTTGCAATGATCTTCAACTATGTTCTCTCATTTGTTCTGTTCAACATATTTGTTACGACGGATAACCACTGATTGTGCTGATTTTTTTTCTGCTATCCCCAGTTAACCACGACGAGTAAAATTTAAAGGTATAACCTATAGATTCTCTGAAAACAACACAAACGTAAAAAAAACCGGAATACTCCATTCTCCGTTATTACCCACCTGCAAGCTTCAATGTCAAGTATATCTCATCCCCATCCGAAACAGGTTTCAATAGTTCATCCGGATAGGCGCTTTCGTCGTTTACATATATTTCAACGACATTAAGGACATTGCCCTTTTCATCAAATAGTCCATTTTTAATATCAGGGAACCGTTTAACCAGGTTGTTAAGACAGTCACCAACAGTCTTTCCATTAACTTCGACTTCAGCTAGGCCGGTGGTAAATTGACGTTGACTCTTGTGAATGTTTACGGTTATACTCATATCCCACTCCTCTTATGTCAAATTTCCGCACTGTTCGCAATCCGGGTTTTTTTTCATTTTAAATTCTTTACATTTCATAGTTAATCCATCATAAAGCAGCATTCTATTTAATAACAGTTCGCCGATCCCTGTTACATATTTGATAACTTCCGTTGCCTGAATAGACCCTATCACTGCGGGCGCAACACCGATTACCGGAAATTTTTCTTTGGGAACCGGCCCTTTATACATACATCCCAGGCATGCGGTTTTACCCGGAATAACAGTCATAACCCTTCCTTCAAACCCGCTTACTGCGCCGTGGAAAAAGGGGATATTGCTCTCAACCGCAAACTTATTCAACAGGTATCGTGTCGGGAAATTATCCATGGCATCAACTATTGCATCACAGCCTGCTGCAAGCCGGGAAATACTATCCTCAGTTATTGTTTCATAGATACCGTTAATAGTAACGTCCGGATTAAGATTTCTGAGTTTTTCAACAGCAGAATCAACCTTGTTTCTGCCGATATCCGTATCCCAGTGCAGAATCTGCCTGTTTAAATTGCTCAGCTCCACCTGATCATGGTCAACGATCCGTATCTCCCCAATCCCTGCTGTTGTCAGGTATATCGATATAACTGAGCCAAGCCCTCCGGCACCGGCAACAAACACCTTTGCGTTTTTAAGTTTGTTTTGTCCCTCCACACCTATCTCATCGATCATTATCTGCCTGTCATATCTGTCGCGTTCACTTTGTGTAAGCATACCTGCTTTTGACCTCCGGGAAAAAGATTTATTATGTGAAGGAGAGTAACAAAATAATGACAAAATGATACTGGTACTGCGATTTATGAGATATCAAAATTTCTTCCTCGTCCTCGGTTCTTCTTTCTTTTCTTTTTTCGAGGACGATGGACGACGACGAGGACGAGGACGATTTTTATCTAATGTAATTTACTCAAGGTAATACTAATCTTCCGGCTCAATATTCCGGTTCAGGGTGCGGAGCCCGCCTGAGCGATCCGTTGACCAGTCCTTGATCGGAGAATTGTTTTCATAATAGTCAAGGCGTCCCAACGCTTTCAGGCGATCGAGGATCAATTGCCAGGCACAGTCAATTTCGTTATCAATTTCGCATTTCCCGTTACTCGATCCGCCGCATGGACCATTTAAAAGGCTTTTTGCACAGCGGGATATCGGGCATATACCGCCGGTGAGGGTGAGTACACAATCGCCGCATCCCTGGCATTTTTCCCGCCATACACCGGGTTCATCCAATGCACCTAAAAAGCTGGTGTTTACTGCAGGAATCACAGGGATTTTATTAAAGAGTGCGGCCAGGGTCTGGACCCCTGCACCGCAGGCAAGTGATAGTACTGCATCTGTTTTTTGAGGTATTTCAAGATAACTCTCTACCAGGTCCTGCTCACACTGCCGTTGAATTGTCTTTGTTTCAAATGATGGCGGTTTTTTTGCATAGTACCGGATGTGGGCAAGCTCTGTTGCAAGGGCCTTGGTCTCCTTTTCGCCTCCCGTAAGGCACACGGTAACACAACTGTCACACCCGACAACCAATACCCTGTTAAATTCCGCTATGGAAGCAGCAATCTCTTCAATGGGTTTAAGCTCTGCAACTATCATTCTGTCGCTGCCTCCGGTTTGTTTCGATTTTTCATTTTATGTTTCCAGGAATTTACTACGGTACCCTTTCGATGTTCGGGACACAGTATTTCGATTTCTTCATCGCAATCCTTATCGAGTTTCTCCTTGAATCCGGCAGTATACAGGGGTTCACCACAGACGCGGCAGTGAACCAGCTCCAGACTGATGACATCGTCCCATTCACTTTCCAGAAGGTGTTGAAACTCAATGGCTTTCCGGGGACAGATACGCCAGCAGTGGCCGCACCTCGCACACCGCGTGATATTGTGCAGTATTTTCCGCTCATCCCCCTCGTCGATATACTGTAACGCACCTGCCGGACAATTCTGTATACAGGCAAGACAGCCGTCACATTCATCATTCACCCGGAAAAAAGACATCGGTGAATTCCTTGATAAAATGTATAAAATTATTCAACCATCCGTAGGGGCGTATAATGATACGCCCCTACTATTCCTTTATTATAATCAACATCACGTCCGTGTCGCCACAAGTAATCGTTCAGCAGCCTGACGCTTCTGCTGGTGCTGCGCTTTAAAATCCTCCACATATTCGATGGCTTGTGATTCACAGAAATAAACACACTCCGGATCACCGCCACACAGATCGCACTTAAAAATCATCCTTTTTATTTTATCAAATTCAACAGCCCCGAAGGGACATACTGAAACGCACTTCTGACAGGACACACAGAGGCCCCGGTTGATCAGTACCCTGTTTAACTTTTCATCCCATGTTATGGCTTCCTTGGGGCATACACTGATACAGGGGGCATCAACACAATGCTGGCAGCAGACAGGAATATTAAAGTCTTCATTCTCTCTTTTAATCACCTGTATCGGCGAGCGTGACGGATTACTGACGCCGCTGTGTTTTACAGAGCATACAATTTCACACTGACGGCACCCGGTGCATTTTTCCGGGTCAACCACGAGTATTTTCTTGTTCACGCCCTGCTCCCTGTAACAGGCTTTGGCTGCCGCAGTTCACTGATTTTGAGCTTTTCTAAAAGCCGGTTTGTCGGCACACCGTGTTTATCCCAGTCACCACATTGATAAAGAGCTTTCCCTATTTCTCCGGTGTCCGGTGTTATACCTTCCCTGAGATTATACAGCCGTTCAATGGTAAAGCACCGTTTTGCAACATCTTTCAATTTCCTGTAGGAGACAGGTGCACCGGTATTCAGCTGAATCAGTTGAATAAAATCCTCGTGAACTGATTGGTTCGGTTGTAACAACCAGCTGTACTGTGGCGGAACACCTAAACAACCTAATGCCCTGTCAGTGTAAAGCTGTCTTATTATGTCTGCTCCGGTTTTTTTGGCTCCGGTTTTCAGAGCAATTTGCAGATCGTTATTTTCACAGGGCTTACCTTTGCCATTTTTATAATACTGCAGGCTGTTCCCGCCGATAGACTCCGCTGCCTTTACCGGCCCTTCCGCCAGTATATCGCAAAATCCTTTTCGACCGGCAATACATTGTATACCGTGAGGTATTCTGTCGGCAGTACCTGAATCAGGAAGAAGGCGCTTCACCTGCTTTGCCCCCAGACCACCATTGGCATAAAGGGTTTGAATCCAGTCGATCAGATTCACGGTTGTTTCCAGATCAATGCCATAATCATTAGCTAATTCTCGATACGGTAGCGGTGCTGTATCTATAGTCTGGGAATTTTTCTTCCTGTCAATTGTCATTCGCTGCATCTCTTTAATAATACGCCTGCCGCATATGATTGCTTCATCAGGGCATTTAATTTCGATGTCTATACTTCCTCTGCAGGCTACTGCTTTCATATTTTTTGACCCGAATACGGCTCCGGCGCCCGGCCTGTCGGATGTAGTCCTCAAGCTTGACAGGACATGGGCAAAGCGGACACACTTCTCACCGGCACTACCGATGGTAAGAATCTGGATTTCTTCGTCATTCAGCCAGCTGCGAATAGTGCTCTGGGTCTCATACGTCCCAAGCCCACGAAGGCCGGATGCATTGTTAATCCTGATTGAACCATCCTCTACAAAGAGATATACCGGCCGTTTCGCCCTTCCTGAAATAACAAGATGGTCAAAACCGGCCCATCTCAACTCCGATGCAAAGGGGCCGGCAACGGAAGTAGAGAAAAACGAACCGGTCAGCGGAGATTTGGTCGTTACATAGGTTTGCGCAGGCGGAGAGCCAACGGTCCCGCCCAAAATCCCTGCACTGATGATAATGACATTATCCGGGGATAACGGATCGCACCCCGAAGGAGCATGCTGATGAAGTAAAAATGCTGCAAGGCCCTGCCCTCCCAGATAGCTTCGCCGCCAGGTTTCCGGGATAGCAGCGACCTCAATTTTTTTCGTATGTAAATCAATGTATGCAATTTTTCTCTGTAACGCCATAACGATTTCCCCCGGGAGATTACCACTGCTATTCAGAGTATCTCAATTACAGCTTTGTTAACTTCCGCCGACAATCATCTTTCCCGGGCCATATCAGAATACTCGGTACTTACAGCATACAAGATACGTGAAAAAATATATGAAAAGCAAGGAAAAGATAGAGTATATTTCGATGATGTAACAACATGTTTTCAGGGTGCTATATTCCCCCTAAGGAAGAGTCAACTAAAGATTGTAACCGTTAAAATGTATCACCCCGCAGCAGAATGTTTATAATTATTTTGTAACTATATCAGATGTATTACAAATACACAAATACAAAGTTTTATTGACTGTTCAGGTATCATTTAACAAATCAGTTGAAGTACTTGTATACTATGTCTCAATCATAATCTTAATCATGTTCTTAATCTTAATCATAATCCTAATCAATTTTTACATTCTTTCGATTAAGATTAGGAGTAGGATTAAGATTAAGAGTATGAAGTATAAAAATATTGGGTTTTAATGATATTAATGATACATACGGTGTTGCGGATTATGGTATTTACGGTTAAAACACGTTGTCGGAAAATGTGTACATGTCAACGAGACATTCATACCGTCTTCAGAAATATTTTTTATTGAAAAGTACCGATACTGACACGATGGTTACCAGGAAGAGAAGGATTGACAATGTCGAATAATCAAGAGACAAAAGACTTTTCGGGCGCGTCCCGCTATGTGCTGGATGAGGAGCTGGCAAATATTGTGAATGTCTCTATGGCGCTTGAGATGCCGCTGTTACTGAAAGGCGAGCCGGGCACCGGAAAAACAATGCTTGCCCATGCCATTGCGGAAAACCTGCACATGCCCCTTATTGTGCTGAATGTCAAATCGAGTATGAAACTGGTTGATGCCCTGTATCAGTATGATACCCTTACCCGGCTCAATGACAGCAGGTTTTCCGATTCGGGAAGGGATGTCAGCAATATTGAGGAATATATCCGCATGGGAAAGATCGGCCGGGCCTTTACTTCTGAGGCAAGAACCGTGCTCCTGATAGATGAGATCGATAAGGCAGACACTGATTTTCAGGATGATATGCTTGATGTTCTGGATCAGATGGAGTTTGACATCATTGAAATTGACAAGACTATCAAGGCACTGCATCGTCCGGTTATCGTAATCACTTCCAACGCGAAAAAGGATTTATCCGATCCCTTTTTGGGCCGGTGTAATTTTCATCATATAGCCTTCCCCGATCCAAAAATGATGCGTAATATTGTGTCGGTACATTTTCCGGATGTTGATATGAATCTGATGGAAAGTACGGTGACCACCTTTTTCAGACTGCGGGATATCGAGGCTATTGAAAAACGGCCTGCAACAAGGGAATTGTTAAACTGGATACGTGCTTTGAAAAACGATCCGGATTTACATACTGATTCATTACGTAAAGGTACCATACCTTTTTTAGGGATTCTGTTTAAAAAAAGCGGCGACTATCATCGCGCTGCGGATGTGATCAATCACGGAAGATTTTAAAAATAGTAGAGAAAAATTTAACAGGATGTAACCGTGTTTACAGATTTTTTTTATACGTTGAAAGAGACTGGAATTCCTGTAACACCGACATCTTTTCTAACCCTTCATAAAGCCCTGAACCTGGGACTGATCAATTCGCTTGATGATTTCTATACCTCTGCACGGTCAATTCTCGTTAAAAACGAGCGCTATTTTGATCTGTTCGACCAGGTATTTGCCCATCATTTCGAAGGGGCTGAGTTGCCCGATTGTGACGGTTTTGAGGTAAATGAAATGGCAAAAGCCCTGCTGGAGGAATGGTTGCAGAATCCCGGGACGCTCTCTCGCGCACTAGGTGTTGACGAATCGGAACTGAGCAGGCTCAGCCCGGATGAATTAATTGAGTATTTCAAGCAGCGGCTTCAGGAGCAGACCGGGCGGCATGACGGCGGCAGTAAATGGATCGGCACGGGAGGGACCTCACCGGTGGGGCACTCCGGATATTATCCCGGCGGTATGCGTATCGGCGGTATCTCAAGAAACAAATCAGCCGTGAAAGTAGCAATGGAACGACGGTATAAGGATTATACTACCGAAGGCCCCCTTACCCAGTCCCGGATCAGTGAAGCATTAAAACGGCTCCGCAATATGGTTCCGCACGGCCCGAAAGATCGAATTAATATTGACGCCTCAATATATCAGACAATGAAAAACGCCGGGGAGATTGAAATCGTTTTTGACCGGAGCCTGAAAGACCGCCTTAAGGTAATACTGGCGATCGATAATGGCGGATGGTCCATGGATCCCTATATCCCGTTAGTCCGGACTCTCTTTAATTATGCCCGTGCACAGTTCAAGGATTTAAAAACATTATATTTCCATAATACTATATACAGCACGCTCTGGAGAGACCCGACACGGCACAAGGAACCGTTGCGGATTGAAGATTTTGCACGGTACGACCCGGAAACCCGAATCGTACTGGTAGGTGACGCCAGTATGGCGCCGTATGAATTGATGATTACGGATGGATCAATTCATCTTGAAAAACGGAGTGGCAAGCCGAGTATCGAGTGCCTGAAATTTCTGGCAGAACTGTTTCCCCACACGATATGGTTGAATCCAATACCATCCCGCTGGTGGGGATATACCAAAACAATCAGCACCATTCGTCATGTATTTCCCATGTTTGAATTGTCTCTTGACGGATTGGAAAAGGCTGTGGCACATCTCATGGCAAAGTGACTTTATTTAAATATGGTTTGATTTTGAAATTATTTTAGTAAACTGAATTGTTTATAAATTCAAATCGAATGAAATAATTTATCAATAAACACCCATTAAACAAAGGAGAAATGTATGAGCTTAGACTGGATGCCGAGAGATAATGAGCAGAAAGACCATGCGCTGCATACTGACGCTCACTGGGGTACTGAAGCGCCGTGTGTGGTTGTTGAAAAACGGCCGTTAACCGATCCGGAAGGAAATGAAGTAAAAGACCTCTATGTATCCTGGATCCGCCTGAATAATCCGAAGCAATATAATTCCTATACGACAGAAATGGTCAAAGGCGTTATTGCTGGATTTGAAAATGCGTCTCTTGACAGGAGCGTTGTTGCCGCTGTTTTTACCGGAACAGGCCCGTATTCATTCTGCACGGGGGGGAATACCAAGGAGTACAGTGAGTTTTACAGTATGCGGCCGGACGAGTATGGGCAATATATGGAGCTTTTCAACCATATGGTCGATAGCATCCTTGCCTGCAAAAAACCGGTTATCTGTCGTGTCAACGGCATGAGAGTTGCCGGCGGCCAGGAAATCGGTATGGCCTGTGATATCAGCATCGCCTCAGACCTTGCCGTATTCGGGCAGGCCGGTCCCCGGCATGGCTCCGCACCAGACGGCGGATCTTCAGATTTCCTCCCCTGGTATCTCGGTATCGAAGATGCCATGTGGAACTGTATTTCATGCGAGATGTGGTCCGCTTATAAAACGAAACAAAAGACCCTCATCAGTAAATGTGTGCCCGTGCTCAAAATTGACGGGAAATGGGTACGCAACCCTATGGTCATCACCGATAAATACATTGAAGATGGCGAAGTCGTTTATGGTGAATTTAAAACCGGTGACGCCTTTAAAGAAGCAAAGGCGCTGGTAAAACAGCATCAGCCTGACGCAGACTTTGAGCTTTTGGATAAAGAGGTAAACAACAGTGTCTGGACATTTGCAAATCTCTTTCCCGGATGCCTGATTAAATCAATAGACAGTATCCGGGCGAAAAAGAAATTCTTCTGGGACTATTCAAAGAATTATAACAGGCACTGGCTTGCTGCAAATATGGGCGGTGAAGCTTTTCTTGGATTCGGCGCTTTCAATACCAAGAAAATAACCGGTCAGGGCACCATTGATTTTATCAAGTTCAGGCAGAACATTGCAGCGTCCAGACCCTGGGATACAGAGATGTTTGAAGAAGTGCTCGGCAAGCCAAAAGAATAGTGTCACACGTATGGAGTAAGTTTTCGCCGACAGGAATAGTGGGTTTTTTCTATTTCATTACTACATGCCAGTCATGCCGGACTTGATCCGGCATCCAGACCCACAGATAGGCTAATCATATAAAAAAAGGCGTACCTGAAAGTGCGCCTTTTTCATTTGACTCATGTTTCCTGTTTTTTATAACTCCGATATGGCAATTTTTGTCTGCTGTTTTGTTGAAGACAGTACAAAAAAGGTATTCATTCTTGCGATACCGGGTATTTTTGCCAGCTTTTTTATCGCAAGCGATTCATAGCTCTGTATATCTTCTATAATAATCTTTAAAAGATAGTCATGTTCACCGGCCAGCTTATAACACTCAAGGACTTCCGGTATCTTCTCAATATGTGCTGAAAATTCTTTAATCGTCTCAATAGAATAAAGTGCCATATTTATAATGACAAAAACGACGGTTCCCTTTCCAATTTTCTCTCCATCAATCAGGGCCACATATTTCTTTATTATCCCGCCCTTCTCCAGTTTCCTGACCCGTTCAAGGGTTGATGCAGGCGCAAGCCCGATATTAGATGCCAGTTCTGAATTGGTAATAGAGCTGTTATCCTGAAGTATATCCAGAATTTTCTGATTAATCTGATCTAACTTTTTTGCTTTCATGTCCTCTCTCCAATCTTCAGGTGGTATACAGAAAGTATAAGATACCTCCCCAAAAATATAAATAAATCTTTTTTATTATCCTAATTCAAAAATTCAAATTCCTAATTTTATTAGATACTTTATTAGTTTTAACTAATATTATAAGTTTACCTTTCCTGTTTCTCTCAAATAGGTTTATCAGAAAGAATAGAAGGGAATAAATCTCTATGTCATCAAATTAAATTTGGTAAATTGTGCTAATATACGAACACGACATGGTATTTATTGCCATCATACTAATTTCGTTGAAAATTTTAACTGCTTTTCTGAAAATTTGCTATATATTATTAGATGAGCACAGAGGAAAACTGAAAAGGATTACTGTGCTTTTCTACTCTCCTGGGTATAGGAAAGTAGGGATTTTTTTTCTGGGGGGCTCTTGTAATACGGGGCTAATGAATGAATCCCCGAGGTCTTATAAGACCTCGGGGATTTTTTATTCCCTTACAACCAAATTATATTATCAATAATTGCTTCTTCATGTTCATGTAATGTACTGGCAGAAACATCCCGATTGACAAGGTATATCCCTTTATGCCTGCAAACCTACCACCTGACTATTATGCTGCCGAAGAGCGCTTTCGCGCAGCCAAGACACCGCCCGAGAAGATCACCTGCCTTGAAGATATGCTCATGATCATGCCCAAACACAAGGGTACTGACAAACTCCGCGCTGACCTGCGCAAACGTATATCCAAGCTTAAAGACCAGGCAAAAACAAAAAAGGCGGTCGGTAAACGGAACCTTGCCTTTAAGATTGAAAAAGAGGGCGCTGGACAGGTCATGGTTATCGGCCCGGCAAATACCGGCAAATCCTCACTGGTCTGTGCTTTGACGAATGCCAGACCCGAGGTCGCAGATTTTCCCGTCACCACCTGGAAACCGACTCCCGGCATGATGCCGGTCCTCGATATCCAGATACAACTGATCGACACGCCGCCGCTTGATGCGGATTATGTTGAGCATGAACTGCCCGATCTTATCCGCCGCACCGACCTCGCACTTATCGTGGTTGACCTGCTCACCGACCCGCTTAAACAGCTCGAACAAACCGTGACCTACCTCGAAGAGCACCGCATCGTTGCCCGGCACCTGCGTGACACCTACGAAGCCGCCCGGGTCACCTCCTATATCCCCTTTCTGATACTGGCAAATAAAAACGACGATGAAAGTACTGAGGAAAATCTAGAGATTTTCAAAGAACTGCTCGAAGAGCACTGGCCTATGGTTACCGCTTCCGCAAAAACCGGCCGGCACCTCGAAGAACTGAAACAGACTATTGTATCGCGGCTTGAAATCATGCGCGTATACTCCAAAGCCCGCAACAAAGATCCTGACATGACCGCACCGTTTATTCTCAAAATCGGCGGTACCGTTGAAGACTTCGCTTCTAAAGTACACCTTGATTTTGTGGAAAAACTGAAAAATGCCCGGGTCTGGGGAAAAGGCGTATTCGACGGGCAGATGGTCCACCGCGACCATGTCCTGCAGGATAGGGATATTGTGGAATTAAATATCTAACATGCACAACCCTATAACCATCCGGTAAATTTTTCTTGATAAGGGAAGATGTTGGAAGTATTTATCCCTGATAACTGTAAACGGAAGCTCCTGGATAAATCTGAGTAGAAGCGGAATGGCTTTTCACAAATCCCTCCGCTTAACTCATGTTTAATGGGTGTGAAGGAGAGTATGGTTAGTTAAAATGTTATGCTTGATTTAAATCCAATAATGATGTATAATAGTAATGTATACATATTGATTGTACATTACGAAAGGAAGCCGCATGGTCAGAACGCAGATATATTTAACAGAAGAAGAAAAGAATGGTCTTGAGTCGGTTGCAATGTCGCAAGGTGTAAGTCAAAGCGAGTTGATTCGGCAGGCAATCGACGAATTGTTGGCAAGAACTGGTGATATTGATAAGGCTGCAATTCTTGACGAAATTGCAGGTGTTTGGTCCGACAGAAAAGACATTCCTGACATTCGTGATTTAAGAACGGGTTGGCGTCGGAGACCGGTGCGATGAGCAGAAACGTTCTAATCGATACAGATATCGTAATAGATTTCTTACGGGGAGACAAGCAGGCAATATGCCATTTCAAGGCCGACTCTGAATCCCTTTGTTTTTCAGCAATTACTGTGGCCGAGATTTATGCCGGAATTAAAGGTAAGAAAGAAGAGGCTGAGGTTGAGCGACTCTTCTCTATTTTTCCTGTTATTGCAACAACAAATGAAATAGCTCGTGAAGCAGGCAAACTCGTCAAACAGTACCGCCCATCTTACTCTGTTGAAATACCAGATGCAATTATTGCTGCCACTTGCATTATATCAGATTCAGAATTGAATACTCTTAATGTCAAGCATTATCCAATGTTCAAAGGTTTGAAACCACCTTACAAAAAACACAAGGCCAATGCACCTGACTCTTCGAGCAGATAATTGCCATCGTTGGAGGGGTAAATATGGAAGAATTACAAAATATAAAAGAAACAAAAAATGATACGGTTGATTTTGACAAACTGGCTTTTGATATAATCACCGGGCGATCAGAAGAAGACATAGCAGAGCACCTTTCTAACGAGGGAGTAGATGCACCATATGAGAAAACCGCATGGTTTACAAAAGGTCTTTTATGCAGCCGTAAACTACTCGTTAAAAAGGATTCGAAATGGTATTCGAAAGCAGCCGGTAATCTTGCCAGTAAATTGCCCGGCAACAAAAAACTTCATAGTATGTTTATGATAGGCGTATTAAAAGAAATGTTACTCTGTTTCTTAGGTTTTGCGGTTTCGCTGGGAATAATATTTATGCCTGCAGAATATTTTACGTCAAAATTCGGCATTATTCTCAGGCCGATAGTGCAGTTTTTTGGCGGATTTCTTATGATTCTTTTTATATGCTATTTTATCTGGGCTTTACAAATGTACTGGAAGTCCAAATAGTAGTTGGAATAGTAGTTTTACGCATTAATCATAACTTCGCACATCCTGTGCGACTAATCTTATGGAAATTAAATTTATGTTTTTTCTACAATTAACATACAATTAGCATGGAATTCTTTTTCTCCGAGTAAATTCAAATCATTTACATAATTAGGGACGGATGCTATATTGCGTAACTAACATTTCAACTAGAACAGTCTGAAGATACTCATCACCTGAATAACCAAAGCCATGACAGCGAGAATGTTTTCAACGCTGACAACGATTAAGTCCGAATTCTATCAAACAAGTCGAAATACATAAAGCGAAAGAATGAAGATGTATGTATTTTGACGAACATGACGAACAATCATTATCATCTATATTTTTATTGTAGAATATTTTATCCATGCATGCAGTAACGTAATGCTTTTGCCCTGTGCCTTGTGCCTTGAAAATGCACGCAAAAACGTAACTCCGTCCCCATAAGCAGCATTTAATCTATACAGCTCTCCTCGATGGCCCATAATAAAAAACACAGTTCCGCCCGTTCTCTTTTGCTTTATACAATGCTTTATCCGCCTGGTCAATAATGTCCCGCGCATCTTCACCGGGAAAATCCTTGCAGCCCAATCCGGCGCTGAACGTTACCTGAATATAGGGAAAGTCATCCTCATGGCCCCGGTTTTTTTTGGAGCTTTTCTGCCTGATCTTTTCATCTCTGCGGAGGATAAAATTTTTCGAAGAGACACTGCTCCGGAAACGGTCTATTAACTCCGCAGCCTCATGCATAGGAGTCCCTTCCAGAATGACACAGAATTCCTCCCCGCCATAGCGAAACACGATATCACCGAATACACGCCCCATGTGAGCAGCAAGATATTTGAGAACATTGTCCCCTTCAGTATGGCCATATGTATCGTTTAATTTTTTAAAATGATCAATATCAATCATTACCAGTGAATAGGCACCGTCAATTTTTTTCAGCCGCTCATTAAGGGTGCGCCTGTTCGGTATACCGGTCAGTTCATCGATATAGGCCCGCTCCCAGTATAATTGATACAGTGCATACAGGAGCATTGCGGAAATCACTGTCAGATTCACGGTAAGGTAGATAAGTGGGTCCGATTCTTTCTGTATCATCTGCTCCATGCGGTGCAGCGTTATAATGGACAACAGAAAAGAGGGAAGGCTTGCGAACCTGAAATGGAAAAATGATTTATCCTGTTCGGCAACAATTCCTACAACAGCCCATATGAAAAGGGGAACAACAACAATGGGTATATGCCAGATACGTTCAAGTTCAGGGCCGTGAAAAAACAGAATGGTATTGGTAAATGTCGGATGCTGATACACCATGTAAAAAAGGACCAGGGTCGGCAAAAAGCTTGCCGCAGCTAATTGCGCTCCCTTTGGCCCGACTATTTTTCCTTCACCGATATAAAAAATAAAAATGATGCTGGTTGGTAATGCGATTGAAGCAATAGAGATCGCTCCGGTCAAAGGAAGCCAGTCCAGTATTCTCGTATAAGACGAATAGAGCAGGATATAGAGTACCCAGTAAGCCAGCGCTATGAAAAAGGACCTGCTTTGATTCAATTTCGAGCCAAGATAGGCGATAAGCGGAAAGAGGACTAACGGCAGGCGGGTTAACAGCCAGTATTCATGGACATGCGATTTAAAAAAGGCACATCCTCCCTTATTCAATAAAAGGAAAGGGATGAACGCGAGAAGAGCTATGATAATAATGAAACGGAGTTTTCTAAATTGCTTTTGAGTCATTCTTCCTCAAAAGTTATAGATGAGACGTGTTACCACGGATTCCGATTGCAATCCATGCAGTGATATAATGTTACCACAAAAACCATGCTTTTAGCTATAATTATCTCACTATAAGGATTCTTTTTAACAAAACCGGTATATTTACTACATACAAATGGTTTGCTTTTATACTGATATACATGGTAGATTATACCATATTATTCTAACCCAGATAAACCGGATAAGTACCTTAACAAAATAATTTTCTGCCACGCGTGCCCTTCAGGGTAAGAACTGGCAGAAAATCATTTCTAAGGTACTAATACACAACCTGCTGAAACTGATAACACTCTCAAAAAGGACTTTTCATCCTATGTGTATTACTCCATTCTTCAGTTTAGCGATTATTCTTCTTTTAATCGGCTGCGGGAGCAATCCACCCGTGTGCAGACGTGCACTCCAGCTGAGAAAACATGCGCGCAGGGCACCACCCGAGCAGAAAAGAATCCTCAAAGCCCAGGCCCGGGGGCTTGAAGAGGCCTGTGCCCGGGAACGGGCAAAATTGTGGGAGAAATCGCAGCAGCAGAAGAGGCGGGAAAAGGAGTTCTAAATAGGGCTGCATCTTATGGCAATTGCAGTCATTCCCAATAGAAACATTGAAAATCCCCGTATACTGTTTATAGTAACCGATTCTGTCCACTACCCGATAGCCATCCGGATTATTGGTACCGCATTCAAGCGCACCGTATATAACATTTACCGTTTTAAATATTTTATTGACTATTATACCTATAATGGATATAATTAAAAAGTACACTGGATTGCTGAACATTTCAGTATATTATATGCAGGGACTATAACGGTTAAATTAAGGAAAATCGGGAGGCGTGTCATTTTTATATCTAACAAAAAGGAGCTTTTATGAGAAAAATTCTCTCATTCCTATGGGTTCTTGCAGTAGTAATGGTTGTTATTGCCGGAACCATACCGGCAAATACCGGCATTGTTGCTGAAGATATTGACGGTAATTCCTGGGATTTTGATGCGTTGCTGAAAGCAGGTAAGCATATTGTAATTCATCAAGTTTTTGCTGGTTGATCATGCATTTCTTCCGGGGCCGGAATCGAAAATGTATATAAAAAATTCGGGAGCAATAAGGAAGATTTAATTTTACTGGCAATTGACATTTCAAGCGGTGACGATGAACAGGATATTGTAAGTGCCTATCAGCAGAAAGCTGGTATAACTCCTACCTTTTCTATAGTACTCTTTCCCGATGGTGCTTCAGATTTAGCGAAATTATTCGGTATGGCCAATTATGGCGGACCTACCTGGATGTGCCACCCGAAACTTGAGTTTGATAAAATCGCTAGTTATCAAGAGGCGACAATCACTACTGCTGCTAATAACGCTCTTAATGATGATTGCGTCAGTACCTACATCTCTTTACATGACAATCTCATTCCCAGTGAAGTGCAGATATTTAATAACGAACTTATACTCACTATCACTTCGCAAGAAAAAGTGTCGATCAAACTTATTTCTCTTAATGGAAAGCTTGTTTACTCTTCAAAGGAAAATCTCTCTGCCGGTTTAAATAGAATAGTGATGGATAAGCTGGGTATTGTAAAGGGGATGTATATCCTCAACATTACAGGGAATTCGGGACTGCATTATCGCAATAAAGTAGCACTTAAATAACGACATTACAACGTCAAACCATGGGCCCTTTCCGCTTTGCGGGAGGGGCCTTTTTCTTATGAAAATGAGAAATTCCAGATGAACACTACCAGCAAGCATACCTTCCTACGCCGATAATTAAACTTTCCCTTGTCTCTCGATTTATTGCTTACTATCTTCTATTCTCCGTTGAATGTAATAGTAGTAGTAGTAGTAGTAATTACTTATGTGTCACATTCTTATTCCACTTTACAGGAGGTATCGGTATGTCCCAAGAGCGTGTAATGGCTTCGGTAACACTCAAGTCCCGGGGCGGGCTTTCTATTTATTCCCATTTCGAGAAACTCTGTCCCCGTCGTATCGATGAATTCCGTCCCAAGGCGACTGATGTAGACCAGGTCGTTAACCTGTTTACTCAGGCGGGATTTACTGTTGAAGCCCAGACAGAGATGGGCCTCTCCATTTCCGGCCCGCAGGATCTTTTTGAGTCTGAATTTCAGACCACTATCAGCCGGAAAGAACTGGCTGTTGAGAAACGCGGCCGTATGGAGCACAAAATCAACTATTTTGCCGCTGTCGAGGATTCACTTATAAGCCCTCGTGTTTCGAGCCTGGTAGAAACGGTTCGCATGGCTATTCCCGGGGTACCCTTTCATAATGTCAACCCACCGAATCCTGCATACTATCACCTGAATGTCGTTAATGAGGTGCCGGCTATCCTTAATGTCAACAATCTCCATGCCAACGGCATCACCGGCGCCGGGGTGCGTATTTCCATGGTAGATTCCGGTTTTATCACACGCGTTACTGAAGAGCACCCATCCGATACTGCAACACAGGTTACGGTTGATCATGATGTATGGCAGGATATTCAGGGAGTCTGGCCGGCAACTGACCCGAATCATACGGGTACGAATTATTATACCGGCGGCAATTTCGCCAATAACGTACTCACCCTCGGCACACCGCTTCCCGCAGCAAACACCCAGGTTGAAGTCGTGTACAGTTGCATCCATCCGCATTACACGAATCAGGGATATACCTTTGATGATATCCGTACGCTTGGCGGCCTCGATCTCTTCCGTGACGGATTAGGGCATGGTACCGCGGAAGCGGCAAACGTTCTTGCAGTGGCACCCGGCGCAATATTCTCTTTTGTTAAATGCGGTGAAAATTTTCAGTTTTCTCATGCCGCTTTTCAGTCAGCGGTGGCCAATCAAAATCCCGATATCATCACCTGCAGTTGGGGAACGGGTGCGATTAACAACGCGCTGTATGGTGATGTCGCCAATGCCGTTGCAAATGGCGTAGTCGTCATTTTTGCCGCTGGAAACGGTCATGTTGATAATCCGGCCTCATGGTCATCGAAAACGGTTGCGCATCCTGACCTGATCTCTGTCGGCGGTGCGTATCCCATTCAGGGAGGCGGACTCAGGGCCTCTGATTTTGCCAGCAGCTATGACAGCTTCATCTTTACCAATCCCCAGCGTCACTGCCCCGACGTTGTCGGCCTGGTTGGTGAAGATCCGCGAGGTATACTTATTATGCTGCCGACCGAGCCGGAGAATGCAATGGATGACAATGCCGGTAATGGCCTCGCCTGCGCGGTGGGTGAAAATTTTCCTGACTGCGATGAGACCGGTACTGATGACGGCTGGTGTGTATGCAGCGGAACTTCGGCGTCAGCGCCGCAGACTGCCGGCATTGCCGCACTCCTGTTGCAGCAACACCCTAATCTTACCCCTATGGCAGTGAAAAATATTCTCCAGAATTCAGCTCAGGATATTACTGCCGGGAACAGCTCACCCGGAGACGCTGCGGCTGACGGCTGGGACGCGGCAACCGGTTTCGGCCTGATAGACGGCCAGGCTGCCCTGGATTATCTTCAGCAGGACAGTTTCAACGCATTTATCCGCGACAGCATTGACGATAACGGCACTGAACCGGTTGCAGCCAACCGCCTGTGGACCAGTCCCGACATTATCGTCCGCGCCGAGGAGGTGGATGACCCGCAAGAGGAGCTCGGCCAGACCGTAAAACACCGCTATGATCTCAGCGATACGGTTGAAGACGGCCAGACTAACTATATCTACCTTCGTGTCCAGAACAGGGGCACGCAAACCGGCGACTGTACCGCAGATGTGTACTTCACCGATCCCGGTATGTTTGCAAACCCGGATAACTGGATTAAAGTCAATTCAGACCCGGTGCAGATTCAGGATCTACAGCCGGGGGAATTCAGGATTGTCGGCCCCATCGAATGGGCGGATGCCGATATTCCCAACTCTGGACACTTCTGCCTGATCGCTGTCCTTGACAGTCCGAATGATCCGGCGCCGGACCTTGGTACGATCAATTCCAGTAGCGACTTTACCCAGATGGTACGGGACAGAAACAATGTGGCCTGGAAGAATGTCCAGATTGAGGATGTCATACCGGGCGGTTCGTCATCGTTCAGTTTCTATATGGAAGGGCCGCAGGGTACCTTTCATCAGGCTGACCTTGAGGTGGACTGTTCCGATTTTCCTGACAACGGGCAGGTTCTGGTCAAAATGGTCAAGCGGCTGGCAGACACCGCAACACTTGACAATATGGATGTTGTCACGTCATCAAAAATATATACAACTTTTAATCATCACGGTGACGTTGGGAAAATCGAGAGCATGGATTTCAAATCCAATGAAAAGACAAAGGTAACCGTTTATTATATGGTACCTGAAGATGTGCAAAATGGCGATTATCCTATCAGATGCAGGCTCTTTATCGACGGTGACCATGACGGCGGCTATACTGAAGTGGTCAGGGTTGCGCATTTTGCCTTTGTCGGTAATCGAAACACCAAAGAGGTTCACCGCAGACAATGTTCATGGATCCACAAGATGAGCAGTTACAATAAGCTGCCTTTTAGCGATATTGAGCAGGCACATCATCAGGCGTTTGATAACTGTGCTTACTGTATCGGTGATTCAAAACGATAATTTTTTTCATTGAAACTGTCATACTGGTTGCTATCCCCGTATGGCAGTTTCCATTTTTATTGTATGACAACAGAGTCCATTCACAATATGCCTGAATCAGAAATACGCATGGCCACGGTGTATATGCGCTCTGCCACGGGCAACTCTCTTGTAACCGGAAAACCCACTGCGGCGACAATACAATCCTTCCAACCGACACCGGAAACAGTTCAGCATACAAAGCAGGCTCTTGCTGATCTGGGATTTGTCATCGAGTCCGAAGGGGTCACTCTGTCAATCTCCGGCCCTCGGTCACTTTTCGAAAAACACTGCACGATACAAAATCTTCACGGTAAAGAATTCCTGGAAATAAAAAAACTTGAGAGATATATTGAAGGAATTGAGTTTGCCATTCCCGGTGCTCCTTTTGATGGGTATAGCAGGTAATTATCTCTTTAAATATTTGTAAGCGTTCACAGAACGCAGAAATTGCGATGTCCTGAGCTTGTCGAAGGGGAAACTTGAAATTTTAGATTTTCCCTCCTTCAATAAAGCTTTGGAGGACACGAGATTTTGGATTTTGGATTTCAACCCAGAACCCAAAACCCAAAACCTTTGAACCCGTGAACGGTTACGTTTCACGTCTTTCCCCAATTTCTACACAAAAAGTGTATAACTCAAGTTGGAAGTGAACTTCCTATCTTTCGTTTATAATTTCAAATTTCAAATTTCAAACCGTAATTTCAAGCCGTGAACGGCTACGAATATTTTATTATTCCATTACGAAGAAGATAGGTATACCGCAGTGTCCGTTTTATATTATTACTACCACTACTGATTCAAACAATGAAACAGTGTAAATAATGGCATACAAAGTATTCTATTTTTTTCTAAGCCGGAGTATATCCCAATGAAAGAACAAGTACTGAACGATCTTATCGCCACCTTCTTTACCTGTAACAAGGACGAATTAATAGTCATTTTCAGTGAATTTCTTGACGTCTTACAGGCAGAGGAGACATTGCCCCCGGGCGGGACAATGTCACGGAATTATGAGACGGCACAGGCTAATCCCGAGATAAATACCTTGCCGGGAAATTTAAAGAATGCCCGTGATGCAATATTTCCTTTTTACTGGGGAACAGATGACTGGTATTCGAAACTGCATCTCGAGAACGTGAAAGGGCCGGCGAATTATGCATCATTAATAGGCGCCCTAGCCTGCCTGTTGAAGAATCCGAATCTCTGTGTAGATACCTATAGTCAACGTTCAAATGAATTAGAGGTAAAAGCTATTACTGCACTTGCAAACCTTGTGTTCTACCATACGGATTCACCCTGGGGCGTTTTTAATATGGGAGGTACTATCTCCAATTTATACGGCGGCAAGATAGGTATAGAGAAAGTACTGCCCCATGCAATGCGTCATGGTATCCACAAACAAAAACTTGCAGGTATTGTATCTGAAGCCGCGCATTATTCAAACGAAACACTTGCCGGCTGGCTTGGCATAGGAACAGAGAATCTCTATAGTATACCTACCGATGAGTTATTTGCCATGAAACTTGATCGCCTCTCTGAGGTGCTTGATACGCTGTATACAGAGAAAACATTGGTTGCCTTTATTATCGCCACGTTTGGCAGTACCGATGCAAGCGGGATTGACGATATTGCCGGTATACGGAAGATTATTGATGAACAAGCAAAAAAATACGGTGTGCCTGCGCCACAGCTTCATGTTGATGCGGCAATCGGCTGGGTGCTCTGTTTTTTTAATGAATATAATCTTGCAGAGAATCCATTCGGTATTGATGCAGAAGTGCTGCCGCTTATTGAGAAGATTCAACAGTATGGCCGTTCGTTTCAGTACGCTGATTCTGTAACGGTGGATTTCCATAAAATGGGCTGGGGACATTATCCGTCGAGTGCATTTATTGTTAATCGCCGGGACGATCTCACTTACATCTTTCGGACAACGGAGCAAACGCCCTATTTTTCGGAGGCAGAGCACCGTCGTGACCCCGCGCTTTTTACCCTTGAATGCTCGCGCCCTGCTATCGGGCCATATTCAGTCATGGCCAGCCTTAACGGTATAGGCTTGAACGGATACCAGATGCTGGTTGCCCACGCGCTTGAATTGACAACCTATGCAAAAAAACTTATTGACAAGTTAGAGTATTGTAAAGTACTTAACAAAGAATCTATCGGGGTAAGTGTTATCTGGTGGGTGTTGCCAAAGGGAAGAAATGCAAAAGATATTTATGAAAAACTCATTCACGGGGAGCTGCCGGGGGACGATCGTGAACGCTACTTTTCGGAAATAAAACATCTGTTTGACACCCGTGCTTCAAGACTGGATTCAAAAGTGGACGCACGATTGAGTTTTACTACTTCAATAGGATACTCTCCGCACGGGATAAATATTCCTGCATGGAAAGCTGTATTTTTTAATCCAAAGACCGACAAAACAGTGGTTAAACAAATAATAGCGAGTATTGAAAATCTATAACTGTCAATGCGTGTTACTATATATACTCTGTATCTTTGCTGTACGTTTACAAAATAAAACAACTCGGTGAATACCTGATACTATGTAATAAGGATCATATAATGCCAATCTATGAATTCCTCTGCCCGGAATGCAACACTCTATATAAATTCTTATCACGTACTGTCAACACCGGCACCAGTCCTTCATGCCCCAAATGTAAAAAAGATATATTGGAGAGGCAGGTATCACTCTTTGCCACGACCAGCGGCAAATCCGAATCAGATGATCCGACGGACAATCTTCCTGTTGATGAAACGAAAATGGAACATGCGATGCAGCAACTGGCGGGTGAGGCTGAAAACATGAACGAAGATGATCCCCGTCAGGCGGCAAAGCTTATGCAGAAACTTTCAACGATGACCGGTTTACAGTACAATGACAGTATTCAGGAAGCGCTCAGCAGAATGGAAGCCGGTGAGGACCCCGACCAGATCGAATCGCAGATGGGTGATGGACTCGGTGATGAAGAGCCCTTTATCCTTCCCGGGAAAAAGGGCGGCAGAAAAAGAAGTAACCCTCCTGCCTATGATGATACCCTTTATGAGATGTGAAAAAATATAAGTATTCTTTATTAAAGGCAATTACTCTTCGAAGTAAATCTCCCCGAAACACTCCGGCAGGTGAAAATACTACCCGGAGCGTTTGAGAATGAAACGGTTACCTTTTTTACTCTCATAGTAGGCGAGTTTTCCCGGAATCATCGAAAGCAGGGTTCCCCATCCCGCATTAACCACCTTACGCAGTGCATCCTGTACTAAAAGTTCCCTGTAGTCAACCTCTTTCCATTGAGAGATGCAATAACATGATTTTAGAGAACCGTAGAATTTTGCCAGTGCATACAGAGAAGAGCCGTCCTGCTGGTCCTCCGGTATGGAAATGATAAACTTTTCCTCAATATAATCAACACCGAGATTTGAAAGGCGATTAAGGAATTGTGATCGTTTCTTATGGGAAGCAAGCTGTGATAACGCACGCTTCTGTCTACCGGATAGAAAAAAAGCTTTTATTAATGCTTCTTCGTGTTTTGCGTTGCGCATATAGGCACATTTAATTTTCATGCAATTAATTGCATGTCACACATACTATTTGACCTAAAATTTCAGGTATTATATATAGCCAAACTTCACAAGCCCATCCCTCCCCAGTTCCTCAAGGTTCTCAACGAGGTCATAAGGGAAAACATGCCAGCGGCCAAACGAATCAGGTCGTTTAATTTCTGATGCAAGTTTCGAAATATCCACATGCTGCACACTCAAAAACCGAAGCAGACGTTTAATAATACCGAATGGATTTTCACAGAGATCTTCATATCGAATACGCAGGTAATTGCCGGGCATATTGGATTCTCCATACGAGGCAATGGTTAAATTTGTTGCTTTCCACAAAAGCATTAATCGATACGGGATAAGAAGGGAGTCATATTGCTCATCAAAGAAAGAACGGGTATAGTAAAGGAGTTGTTTGGGTTCTCTAATAAACGCCACGTCACGCCCATCACGGACAACATGGATAAATTTCATGCCCGGATACAGCGCATGAAAAAATGGGACCAGATACATACTTCTGACATTCTTCCATCCCCATGGGGTTGCGTGGTTGGGTAATGCTCTTTTGTGCTTCTGGATACACGCAAGGAAATCATGAAACATTTTTTTATTATCGTCATCGTTTAGTGCCGACCTTTTGCTGGACAGCATGGTATGCACCCATTTGTCATAAAAGGGAAGGAAATCCTGCGCATCAAAAAACTTGTTAAAATTAGATCCCATATAAAAACCGGCCTGCTGGCAGATCCGGGTAACGATGCTGGTGCCCCAACCTCCGGTTGCACCAATGACAAGAGGGGTGTTAGTATAATCCATCACGATACCCTTAGGAATGAACGTACAATACTCTCCTGTAAAAATATACAGTCTTTCTATCTAACATACGTAACTATTCACAAAAAAAAGTGCGAGGCAATGAACCGGGAGAGATAAAATAATCCCTGATTTTGCATTAGAATACCGTTAACGCAGGGTAATTAAGAATTTGTATGTATTTCACTGATTTGAAAATGCACCACCTTACTTTATTCTAAATTTATTATCCTCTTTATCCATTAAAAAGGTACCCGCAAAGCCGACCCTTGTATCGTCATCATACATTTTTTTAACCGCGGAAATCTGAGCTTTTATGGCTTGTACTATCGACAGCGGAAGAGGCACCGTTCGATCTTTTTGTCCCTTGGCCTGATGTGACGTATGAAAAGAATCTTATTATCAAAATCTATATCTTTATACTCGCAGGCTTATTGCGTTATAACCATTTTTTCGGATACGTTAGTGCTGCCGCTTTGCATTTTTAGAATGTAGACCCCGTGAGGTAAACTCATTGTATCAAAGGGTATTTATTTCAATAACAAATATAGGTCAAAACAGTAGAGCTTTTTGCTCAGATTAAAATAATGCCAATTTTCTGTAGACACACAGTCAAAATTGAAATATATCCCTGATGCAATAAAATATCTCTTTCTATACTGGAATATACTAAAAACACAAAGGAATGGTGTACACATTTTATATTAAGAATAAGCGTTTAAATTAAATCAATATTATATATATCAATGTGTTATATAAAATATCGTACACACTGCCTATCCATTTTTATGAAGTTTTTTGAAAAAATAACTGCTTTTTTACTCCTTTTCGCTGTATATTATATAGATATGAAAGCACTGTATGAATTTATTGATTACCGTAAATTTCTTGAGCACTACTATGAGGAGCAGAAGAAGAACTCACGTCACTTCTCCTATCGCTACTTTGCTCAGAAAACCGGTATCAATTCACCTTCCTTTCTGAAACATGTTATCGATGGGAAGAGGAATCTTACCAGCCCCGCAATAGAGAAATTCTGTAAGGCTCTCAAACTTACCCAGAAAGAGTCGATCTATTTCAGGCATCTGGTACTTTTCAATCAGGCAAAGACATCACACGAGAAACAGGAACACTATGCAGTGCTTCGTGCCATGGCCGGCGGGGTTAAAGAATCGGTCCTTAAAAGCAGTCAGTTCGACTACTTTGATAAATGGTATACCGTTGTTATCCGTGAATTGGTCTGCTTATATAATTTCAAAGATAACTATAAGGAATTGGCCAGGGCCGTTACTCCCTCAATTACACCGAAAGAGGCGAAAAAGGCAGTAGTACTGCTGGTAAAACTCGGATTTATTAAGAGGAAAAGCGGTGGAACCTATAAGCAGACTAGCCAGGCAATTGCCGTGGATGATACAATTACATCAATGGCAGTGCGGTCGTTTACAGAGAATATGCTTGATCATGCAAAATCTGCATTGCATACTTTTGATAAATCGGAGCGCCATATTTCAGGTCTGACAATGGGTGTCTCGAAAGAGACCTATGATGTGTTGTCAGCTGAGATTGACGCATTCAAGGACCGGATAAAGGCTATTGTGAATCGTGATGAACACAGTTCCCGTGTGTATCAGCTGAATATCAGTTTATTTCCGACCAGTGTTGATGTCCGTGATGTTGGTGACAAAAAGGACGAAGACCTATGAAAACACTAGGAATACTACTGATTACGTTGCTTGTACTGATTATCGGCTGTAGTGTTAATCCGACGACAACGGCGGGTGGTACTACTGATACGGGTAATGCTATTATTGCCGGTACGCTCGTCGATTCTCTGGATAATCCGGTTGAGGGTGTCATTGTATCGCTTATTCCGGAAGATTACAATCCGGTACTCAACACCTCTGAGGAAATTGCCGTTGATACCACTGATTCAGCGGGCCGGTATTCCTTTATCATGGAGGATTCGATTCCGGCAGTCTATAATATCAGCGCGGTTTATTTCCAGGGCGGTACACGGACGCTGATAACCGGTATCCAGTATACCGGTGATACCGTATCAGTTGAGACCGGTGTGCTCGAGCTGTCCGGCGCGATACAGATTGTCGTTTCCGATATCATTGACAAAACACAGGGATACGTATTCATCCCCGGCACCGACATTTACAAAAAGCTTTCACCGGATCAGATTTTCGAAATCAATGGCGTGGAGTACTTCGTCTTTGACTGGCTGCCGTCAAATATCCAGCTTACCATATATTACAGTGAAAAGGATTCATTATTCACACCGGTATCAATAGAAGAGCAGTTGACCATTATTCCCGGCGATACTATTACCATTACCTTTATTGAATCCTGGGGTGTTCATAATACCTCAAATTCGGGACTGCCTGAGAATAATCTGTTGTCGCTGCTTGCCGCAAGCGACGGTACTTTGTGGATAGGAACGAAGAGCAATGGCCTGGTCAGGTTTGACGGTACAATCTGGACACAGTTTACATCGAGAGATTCCACACTGCCCAACGATACGGTACAGGCACTTGCCGAAGATCATAATGGGCATATCTGGGTCGGTACTGCGGGCGGAGTGGTGCATACCACGAATACCGGCTGGGTAGTTTATACCGAGGCCAATTCCTCAATGGCTAACGAACATATCAGTGATATTGCTATTGATACCCTGGGAAAAGGCTGGTTCAGCTCAAATAAAGGTATACTGTCCTTTACTAACAGCACATGGGTGCAGATAGCCATGGCCGGTGGTATTCCCCTGACATTAGTCTATGCTATCGAAGTCAATACTATTGGTGCCATGAGTATCGGTACTATTGAGGGGCTGTTTCACCAGACAACGACATGGAAATTCATATCGATTCTTGGTGATGCCACCAATACAAAGGTCGATGATATCGCGTTTGATGCGAGTGGCGCCCATTGGCTGGCCACACCCCGCGGCGTAATAAGGTACTATGATGATCAGTGGAAGGTTTACAACACAACGACTGCGGGACTGCCGACGAATAATTACAAGAGCGTCATGGTCGATAACAATGATGTCGTCTGGGCCGGTGGTTACAGCAATGGTGTGATTGTAAAAATCGGCGATGAAACAAAGGTTTATTCCGGGTCAAATGTCTCCGAGCTTTCCGGAGCCGGAGCCGTTAATAGGAGTGCCGTTGATGCGGATAACACTCTGTACTTTGCAACCGGGAACAACGGCCTGGTATGGATGGAATTTATTATTGCGCAGTAACTCTCCCCACCCCTCCCCCACGCATGCGCGGGGGAGGTACTGTGTAATATTTACAAAACGGGGAGGCTGTGATACAAACGAAATAAATAAAAAGATTTTGTGATAAACCCTTGAATACGACAGTGGATAGAGGAGGGGAGAGATGTCCAGACTTGAATGCGCAGATATAACGCGCATGTTTTCTAAGTTATTTCATACCCTCCGTGTATACATATGTAACTTTTCCACTTTCAGTTACCGGGATAAAAAAGGAATGATTTGCTGGTGTTGTGTTGGAGAGACACGGATACAGCAGTTTTACAAATACACGGGTAGAAAAAAATCCTCACCCTCTCCCCACCTTGTTCTTTCTTCTCCCCACGCTAAGGGAAGAGTAAGGATCCGGGTGAGGATTTTTTCTCCTGATACAATATAGAAAATTTGATTATTAAAAAGTACTTAATATAGAAAAAAGCGTTTTACTGAATAAAAAGAGAAATCAGAGGAAGAAAAGCTATTTACAGAGGTTAAGAAAACAAATCCCGGCGTGTGGGAATATAAATAGAACAATTTACAATAGCTGTTTGCATTGTAGGTGCATATTGAGGGGGAGAGCGTGATTACAACACAAAAAGATGTTCAAGGTACTGTTTTAGGATTGTTATCAAGTATTGTTTCATCCTGTTTTTTAACACCATCCATTGCAGAAAAAACCTGCAAATCACCAGAAAAAAGTACTATGCCTTTCCGGAGAGGGATACTCCTGTTCTGTATTTTGTTCTTTAGTACTTTTTATATGTCAGCGGAAGAGGTTGGAAAATTTGCCTGGACAGGATCTATAGCGGGATTTGATAACACAACGCTTAATCCTCCGCTGAAGACTGTCGCAATGAGCGAATATATACATGTATCGTCTAATATTTTTGACCAGACAGAACCGGATCCCTGCTCCATTGTGTTTATTATTGATAATTCCGGAAGTAATGGTAATACTGATCAAGATGGTCAACGATTCGATGCAGTAAGGGAGCTTGTCGAATATATTTATACTAAAGCACCGGAAACAAAAGTCGGTCTTGTCCTTTTTGGGAGCCGCTTATGGTTTTATAAACCAGATAACTCGAATCTTTTTGTATCTATTGCTGCAGATCAGTTTCATGGAGGAAATGGATGTGTAATACCTCCACTTGGCCTGAATGAAACGTATAGTGGTCAAGCCAGCGGTTTTCCCGGAGGCACAATTAGTTATAATAAAACAGGTCTTGAAGTTATACAAATGTATCTTGAAACGAAAACGGATCCGTGGGGCGGAATTGTAGCAAAATATACTCCAACTCATACCACCGAATATTGGGAGACTTCACATAACGCTAGACTCACAAATATTACTCGAGCTTTTGATGGAGCTAATCAGGCACATCTATACCCTCCTCCCTTTAACAAAAATCGTCATTTCAATATATTTTTTTCTGATGGTATAGCTGCACTGGATGTGGCTAGAAATCCTGATTATCCTTATCTTGAAGATTATATAGATGGAATAAACACACCAACAACTTTCACGGTATACTATGGTGGAGATCAAAGTGCTATTGCAAAACTTCAACAAATGACAAATAACATAAAAAGCAACGGGTATTCAGAAAATAATCCTATTTACTCCGATTGTATCAGCCTCAATGACTGGGCAACGATCCAGACGAAACTCATAGAACTTTTTAATAAGATCCTCACCAGTACCAGTACAACCCCTATCAGTATAACGGTAAATACATCAACATCAAATGACTGGGATAGTACAGGATTTCTCCATAAAAGAATGTTCCCTCTTCAAAAAGGTACAACATCTTTTAATATGGAACTTGACGTGCATATTAAAAGGGACAGTCTCGATGATAATGGCAACGTTATAAGTACCATTGAAAAAGATACCACATTCATACTCGATTACGATGTGGAAGTGGGGCCGGCCACCACCGTACCTGACAGTATGACCCTGACGTGGTGGGGAAGGAACATGGACCTGTATTACAATGGAAACGTTGTCACTATTGCCAATGAGGAAATGACAGATTTGCAGGTGCGATTCACGGAATATAAGGTTGATACGACGTATGGATATGAAATAAACGAGATGGAGCTGATAGTAAGCAGCAGTATTAACGGCGATGAGGAAGAGCTTACATTTGAAACCAATACCGGTTTTTTCGATTGTAATTTTACCACTGCGGGTAATAATGCGACCCCGGTTAAGAATGACGGTATTTTACAGCTTGCCGCTCAGGATACAATCGTTTTATTATTTAAAAACACCTATCTGCCGCTTGATACATTAGAAAAAGTTATTCCCTATAGCGAAGGGTCTGTGTATACTCTTCACACGGGGATCTACTTTGACAACGATGCTAACGGCCATGTTGACAGCCTCTACCTGGGCATTTCCGGCACGAAGCTTGATGAGAATGTCGACGCCATCATGGATAACATCGAACTGCCGGCCCATCGGGATTTTACCGTAGACAGCTATGCAGCAGTCAGCGGGGGAATCACCCTGAATGTTACGGAAAAAGCCTCGGCAATCCTGACCTATGTGACTGCAGATGATTTTATTGAAACCGATTCCGTTGTTCTCAGTGTTGATGCGGTAATAATGCCCGCAAAAATCAATATAATCGATTCCATGGCGCCGGTTATCATGACGGCGAGCCTTGTTGATTCCGTACTGGTTGGTGCACGCGATGAACTCACCGTGACCTTTTCCGAAGATGTGGAGAGTATTACCGCGGCCCAGCCGTTTAAGTATTACAGTATCAACAACCAGCAGGTATATGATGCCACCCTGAACACCTTGAGCCAGAACGGTACCATAGGTGTTTTCGAGGTGGTATCGCTGAATGGGGTGACCCGGATCCAGCATGGCGATTCGATACGAGTAAACTGGATATTCGCCAGTAACGTGTATGATGCGCTCGGTAATAACCAGGACAATCCAGAGAATATCCGCCGTGAAATAAATGTTAAACTTGTTGAAAAGGGAATGAAGATTGAGCAGGGTGTGTACTTTGACAATAATGCGGACGGGTATGTGGACAGCATTTTTATAAGTATATCCGGGAAGAAAGTCGCGGAGCATGTTGATGACCTGATGAAAGAAATTCTGTTACCTCCCTATCGTATCTTTACTGTTAATACGTATAGTTATTCCACGGGTGGTATTGCGGTTGATGTAACGGAGAAAAATACTACCATCACCACCTACGTTACTGACAAGGATACCATTGTAGTCCTTAAGGAAGTGCTGTTTTCCGATGGCGAGTCGGTGATCCCTTCGAAGATAACGGCAATCGATTCTATCGCACCGATTATTATGTCTGCGCATCTGCGTGACTCGTTAAAAAGTGGGGCACGGGATGAGCTGGATGTTGTTTTTTCTGAAAATGTCGGGTCAATTACCCGTGATCAGCCTTTCAAGTTTTTACGGGTGAATCCGGCTTCAAATTTTGATGCCACGTTGAGTGTTATATCGCAGAATGCCAATTTCGGTCGCTTTGAAGTCCTGACACTTACAGGTGTGACCTCAATCGAGCCGGGTGATTCGATATGGATACACTGGATATATGATGACAATGTGAGTGATGAGCTTGGTAATAATCAGGATAATTTGGAAAACAGGCACCGGGTGATAACGGTAGAGAAGATACCGGATGACATAGACCTTATAGTTAAAGCGCTGATATATGATCCTGATTTGCCACCACTATATGTACCCGACAATTTTTATACAATTCCGCAGCTCATGAAGGTATTGGATGAAACCGGTTCAATCACCAGTGGACATCAAGGTATTATGATTATAACTGTGGAACCCGATCCAATAGAGAAATATACCGAATATGACAGCCTTTCAGGAAAGATATCGCTGTTTGACCCCCTCGGCAATACCGTTATATATAAAGATGAAATGGGATACGACAGCAAAGGTAAACGGCTGGTGTATATCTGGCGGGGA
>CBDVBE010000012.1:0-34683 GCA_965372145.1 uncultured bacterium
CACATTAAGAGTTGATTTGATTGATTTCGATTCAATGTTATATTTGAATCTATTATTATGATAATAATGATATCCGCCAGTAATATCTATTCTCATTGATATTGGGCGTTTTATATGCAGTATTGCAGTTGTGAGAACATGACTGTCAGACAACCTGCTTTTACCGATAGCCAGATCCGAATTGCCCCCTATGAATAACTCGAAAGAAATATTTTTATTTTCCGGCCCTAAAAAGCTGCCAATTTCCAACCCCAGGGTGCCAATATCTACACCTCTAAAATCGGCTTTCTTTTCATAGTAATTCCTCATGCGAAAGCCAATAGCATTTAAGGTACCACCTAAAAAGAACACAGCAGTTTTGTTACTAGTCGTACGAACCAGACGTCCTTTAATGTCAATCACCTTTGAAGCCAGGGATAAATATTCGTTTATAAATATGTCACGAGTAATTTTAGCTGTACCCAGGGAAAAGGTAAAAATACCATATGATTTGGCACTGCTGCCCAGAGCTGCGAATATGTTTAATACATCTATTCTCGAATCAATGGTGTTAATTACTTCTTTGTCTTTATCACCAGTTTTTATTCCTAGCATTCCTCTTGTGCGTAGTAGATACACTACACCATAGGCACCAAAATCAGCTCCTTCACCTAATGGAATACCCTTTATTCCACCACCCAGGTGTATTCTGGTTTCATTGTGATCGTGGTCAAATGAACCTGAAATACCAGTACTGACATATAGTAAATATTTGTTCGGATAGCCATCCATTTTTATAACATTAAAAGCTGAAGCGGAGAACGATACCAATATTATGAACAATGGTATAACAAAAATTCTTTTGATATTTTTTACCATATTAGACTACGAAATCATCCGTCACATTAAATAAAATATCTATAGTAAAAGTCAACTACCAACAATTGGATAAACCATAATTTTAGGAAGAATTCGTTTGATTATCCCAGATAGTCATTCCGTTCCAAAGCAAAATCTCTGGGATTTGCCGGATAATCTAATTCAAAGCCACGTCGACCTAAAATATATATTTTATTATTCGTTATAAGATTTTCAATACTTTCCGCACATTCAATATTTTCCTGGTTATCTCCCTCTTTAATTCTCTCGATTTTTTCTCGAAGTTTTATAAGATTGTAATTGACTGAATCATTAAAATTCTGTTTATATTCGTTTGGCCTGGCAACAAATCGACAAAATTCTTCCAGATGGGTAAATATCAACGCTTCTTCCGCCTTTATATGCTTCGCCAGATACTCAGTATACGCTTCTATTCCGACGACAAAGTTTAAAATAAGACCTATGAACGGAATCCTTCCTCCTCCTATAGGATAGGGTCGGACGATAGCGTGTATAAGAAGATGGGCTTCAATTTGGGGCAAATCCTGTTCATCTAAAATTGCACTGGTCAGTCGTTCATTCATCTCTCCGGAACTGCCGACAATAAATGTTTTCTTTGCCCCTGCAATCGTTGCCTGTTGAATCAAAAAAGCGGTAATCCTTTGTAAATCACCTGAACTCTGCTCATCAATCTCCCTTTGAGAGAGTTTGAAGGCACCGGTGTTCATATGGTCCCACACATAGGGTGTAACTCTAAAATGTCCTACTTCAAATTCAGCACATTGTAGACCGGCTTTGCATCGTTGGTCTGCATCTAATTTATCATTGTATGAGTCATCATAGAAAAGTCGGCTGTTGCCGGAGCGTATCTCATACCACCCGTCATTTTCGATTAGTTGGGAAATGCTGGCATTAAAAGATTGTGGCACAAAACTATACCGTTGCTGAACCTGTTTCCAGGTATCATTGGTAAGCTCCCTGCCATCCTTTGTTCGTGTCCAAATAGTGGAAATTTGAGGATCTTGTCGGCACTGCCGGGCAATTGTCGAAAGGACATTCCAACATTCATCTTTGCCGGCCCAGTAATCGTGGCCTTCATCATTTATTTCCGGCATACTGGTAATCGGAACATAAAAATAGTAACTCAACAGATATACAATAGAATCAAAATCACAATAGATTTTAGGTAATCGGTCAACGGAAACCGGTGGCCCGGAAAGAACAAATGTTCTGCCACAATGGTCTGTGTAGCCAGATGTTTCCGAATCTGTTGTGGCAGCCAGCAGTTCAAGCAGAATAACAATATCTTCCGCATGATCAAAATGCATGTGGGAAAGAAGGATACCGGATAAGATATACCGTTCCTCTTCAGGCTTATTCCCGCTTAACGCTTCACGCAAAAAATTTACCAGACCTTCCAGTCTTGATTTCGCAGATCTTATATCTTGCCTCCACCGGGCTACATCATCTTCGTCAATCTCTCCCTGCAATTGGGTATAAGTTTGTTCATCTGTTAACCTCCTATCATAACAGCTGGGAATAAGCCGAGACCATTCTGAAAGATATGATGGCCAGGGATCAACAAGCAGGATGTCACGGTCGCAATGATTACATATGACAAAGCCGGATATACCCAGAAACATTATATGCTGGTAACAACCATTGCGAAAACTTTTTACTAGCTTTCTGTCATCAGCAGAATTATTAACTAAAATACCTTCTAAAGTCTCATTGTGACGATCTTCCTGTGGACATCTAGACAATATCCTAAAGGTAGAAAGTTGATGAGTTGAGATATTGTGTATTTGATCATAATCTTCAAAGCGGTTTTCTAAGTCACGATAAATATTAATAATACTCAAAGTTTTATCCCCTTTTTTCTATTACTCCTGAAAGATGTAAATATACAATAAATGGTGTTATTCATATTTTTATACATCTCCATGCTTCTATGATATCATTTCTTTTATTGATTGTCCCTCCAGTCAGAATCTCTATCCGTTGCCCATTGTTCCCAAGGTTCGGGTGGATTTGCATCTGTTGGCAGTTTATTTCCTGAAAGATCAAGTTTATCAACCAGAACATTAACCAGATTTACAATTTCATCAGGCAAATCAGTCATGTATCTGCCATTTAGTAATAAATATTCTACTTTTGTTAATTTCCCTATTTCTGCAGGCAGGTTTAAATTAACGCCTGTTACATCGCTATAATTATGAATATTCATGTAATTTAATGTTTCCGATATATTTCCGATTTCAGGAGGAATCTCAAGCAATCGAACATAGAACTGCCCCCATCCGGCATCTATTTGAGTAATTCTGTTATCTGTATAAAATATACCGGTAGAAACTGCCGGTCTTGTGGTAAGCCCATTTAAATCAAGCAGCGCCCTTGCAGTAAGGGTATCTGAGATAAATGTCCCTGTAATTGTTATAGTTGTTTGTGAAGTATCTTTGGCATCTTGATCATCAGAAATAATTACCTCAATATTATGTTGACCAATAACATGCGGCCCGAATGCTGCTGTCCAATTGTATGTATAAGAAGTTCCACTTACTGCCCCTTTATACTCAACTTGTGAATCTATTAGAAAAAATATAGAATCAATGTTATTATCCACATCACTAAATGAGGTAACAATATCCACAATAGTCCCAAAGGGACTGCTTGATGGACAACTGGTGATTGTAATACTCGGTTTATCATTAACCGGAGTAACGGTTATACTCATATCAAATACACCGGATTCATCGGTTCCATCACTGACCTTTACTTTTACCGTAAGCGGGCCGTTAAAATCCTGATCCGGTCTGATTGTCGTTCCGGATACAATACTGTAATTTACATCATCATTAACAATAAGAGTCAGGTCGCTTGCAGGGTTATCAATATCGGTAACATCAAGGTGACTTAATTGCAGAATAAGATTATTATCTTCAAGGCAGCTTAACGTGGCACTCTGACTGTTTATAACCGGGGCATCATTCACACTGGTAATGGTTATTTGAACTGTCTGGGTATCACTACTATTGTTTTCGAGGTCTCGTAAATAAAATGTTAATGAATCTTTTCCACTGAAATCTGGTTTCAAAGTATACAGCATCTCGATACCTGCTGATATATCTCCTTCCAGCTTATCCAGAGTACCTTTTGATGGAAGTTTATCGATATACCATTTCACCGCTGAGCCTTCAGGGTCATGACCGGAAATATTTATAGAATAGGGATTGGTAATATCCTCGACTGCGTTTACCGAAGGCACCTGGTCGATTACCGGCAAATCATTATCAGCAGTGATGGTGATACCAACGGTCATCTCGATCTGATTTGCCCCATCATCAATCCGCACTGTTATTGCATCAGAAGAAGAGCTGATTATATTATCAGCGGTATAGCCGAACTCAGTATTAGTACTGTCGATTGAACCGGTTGTGACGGTAACCGTGCCTTTTGTCGGCCCCTGGATAATTGTCCAGGTCAGTGCGTCTCCATCCTGATCCGCTGCGAAAATGTTAACCGAAACCTGCACCTCTTCATTCTCCGTTATCGTGGTATCACTACATACAGGAGGATGGTTTACTTTATTTACACTCAGTATTGCGGCTCTACTCGTGTCACTCCCCGCACTGTTTGAGACAATACAACGAAATAACGAGCCGCTGTCTGCCATTGTCGCAGGTGTTATTGTATAGCCGGCACTGGTTGCAGTCGGAATATCGGTATTATTCTTCTGCCATTGATAAGTCAATGGCTCAGTTCCGCTCGCTGCCACGTTAAACGTAGTAGTGGCACCTTCATTTATAATTTTATCTTGCGGTTCGGTGGTGATATCAGGTTTAATGACATTTTGTGTAACAGTTAAAACAGCGGCTTTACTCGTGTCACTGCCGATACTGTTTGAAACAATACATTTGAAGAGAGAACCGCTGTCAGCCAATGCCACTGCCGGGGTGGTGTAGCTGCTGTCAGTTGCACTGCTGATATCAACACCATTTTCCTGCCACTGGTAACTCAAAGGAATTGTTCCTGTCGCTGAAACGAAAAAAGTTGTACTATCACCAACAAGAATGTCTTTGTTTTGGGGGTCCTTTGTTATATCCGGTTTAATTACATTTTGAGAAACTGACAACACTGCGGCTCTACTCGTATCACTACCGACACTGTTTGTCACAATACATTTATATAGAGAACCGCTATCTGCTAATGCAGCAGCCGGTGTTGTGTAGCCGGTATTTGTTGCATTTGTTATATCAGCACCATTTTTCTGCCATTGATAACTCAAAGGCTCAGTGCCTGTGGCAGTTACAGTAAATGTCGCACTACCGCCGACACCCACTCCCTTATCCTGAGGCTCCGTTGCTATCTCCGGTTTGACAGCATTTACCGTAACACTTAAAATTGCCGCATTACTCGTGTCCCGACCGGCACTGTTTAAGACAATACATCTGTATTGAGAGCCGCTATCAGCCAATGTGGCTGCGGGTGTCTGGTACCAGCTCTCAGCAGAATTGCTGATATCAACACTGTCTTTCTGCCATTGGTAACCCAAAGGAGCGGTACCGGTTGCGGAAACAATAAAAATCGTACTATCACCTGCAAGAATGCTTTTACTTTGCGGATGTGTCATTATAGCAGGTTTGGTAACATTAGAAACAACTGATAAAACAGCCGCGTCACTTGTATCCTTCCCGACACTGTTTGAAACAATACACCGGTATGTAGAACCGCTATCAACTATAAGCGCCAGCGGTGTTGTATAGATTTGACCTGCAGCGCCTGTTATATCAATTGTATCTTTCTGCCATTGGTAGCTTAAAGGCAGAGAACCTGTTGCCGAAACAGTAAACATTGCGCTATCGCCTGCAACTTTGCTTATACTTTGAGGATGACTCACTATTGCAGGTGGATCATAAATAACCAGAAAATATGGTAAGCTTGTATCACCGGCATGCTCATTCCAGACAACACAGGTATACGTACCGCTATCAGATACACATATAGTATCAAATGTCAACGTATCATCATTCGCACCCGCTAATTCCGAGCCGTTTCTATTCCACTGAAACGATAATGGTTCTTCACCTTCAGCCAAGACATATAAATACAATAATGAATCGACATAAGGAAATCCCTGACTCTGTATTTGATCGTTAGTAAATTGTGCTTCAGTATTGAAATCCGGTTTTGTTGGATCCGTGCAGAAAATCAAGGCTAACGATACTATCAACATCGTAGAAAGAATTATTACAGCATATCTGTGTACCTTCATACCAGTGTCTCCTCTATTATTTTATTACCGTATTAATAATAACGTTCTTGTAGTCTTTCTTAGATACGTATTTTCCTCATGATAGTAAATATATAAAATGATACCGGTACTTTCTGTGATCACCGTCACATATCGTTATTTTCTTCTAATAAAAAAAACCGGTAGAGTATACACTACTTTACCGGTTCTCAGGTACTTTTTCCCATGTTTCTTTTACTACTTAACAATCGTGAATTTTTCAACTACCTTCCGGTTACCAACACTTAAATGGCACACATAGATGCCATTGGTAATCACATTCTCTTCATCATACAGGTTCAGTATCATCTTGTGATTACCTGATTGTAATCTGCCGGCAAACAGGGTTCGTACTTTTCTTCCATTTAAAGAATAAATGTCAAGAGCAACTTTGGCACTTATTCCGGTCGCAAAAGAAAACAGAATTGCATTGGAAGAGCGATGAGTGATTGTCAATGGAGAAACCGGTTTTACCAGGGGAAGCGCACCAATAGCAGTGTTTCCGATATTAAAAGTGAATGATTTCACCTTCCTGATTTCCAGCGCATCGGTCACCGCAAAGGAAACCCGATAGTCGCCGTTATCATCGGTCGGTGTACCGGTGAATTTGCCATCAGTGGCCATGGCCATACCGGCAAGTTCCTTTTCAGGAACCAGGCCGAACTTATGGCCGCTGGGGATATCCGCCAATGTTCCGTAATCATATGACACATAGGCGCCTTTCCCACCTGATGATCCAATAGCCATGCCGCTCACATCTCCGCTCATATTGCTGCCGTAGTAATATTCAATTTTCCCTGAAGGATAAATAACTGCGGCGAAATCGAGATCAACAGCAATTAAACCGGTCTCACTCCACATGTTCTTTGTTGTCCACCTGATAGTCGCTTTATCACTTTCACCTTTAAAATAGAGCCCATCTGTGGAGGTGATCACGAGATCAGCACCTAAAACGGCAATACATTTTGTTGCCATGAGCGCCTTGGCACTACGCACATAGACAAATGACGGGTCAAACAGAATATGACCATCCGTGGCTATATAAATCTTTTTCACTGTTTCGCCATAAAAGGGGAAGTCAAAATCAAGGTCTACTTCAGCAAGACCGTCATCAGTGTCATTGGGTGAAGCATCATCGGTAATTGAAGGAAAACTATTACTGTTATCAACTTCATAATAGATATTTTTCAACATTTCCCAGGTATATGGGCTTTTACCGCCCGAAGCTGCAAGCGTCTGATTGTATGCATCACCTTTTTTCGCGGGAGGCAGACTTGCAGTAGTAATTGTCAGCGGATCCATGGCTGATTCATACACGATAGACAACACTGTCGTGCCCGCATCTATTGTAACATCGGTCTGATCACAGTCCTTTTGTACCAGGCTTCCACTGCGATAATCCATTAGAGAGAAGGTTTCAACTTTACCTGAACCTGCGCCTTTTGAATCTATCGTAAGAAAATATTTAGCCTCTTTTTTATCCACATTATTGAGAAGGGGTTTTACATCCAGTGCCATTTCCATATCACTGCCGGCATTGCTCCCCTGCATCGCGTGAGCACCACCCTGGTAATTAAAAATGATATGGCGGTGAGAAAATTCAGGTGTATTGTCGCTGGTAGTATTTGACACACCCGAGGAGATACTTATCTGATCACGCTGGGTATAATTCATCTTAATTTTATAGGTTACCTGTCGATTAACAGCATCATCGACAAGCCGGGCACGGAGCGTAAAGCAATGTTTGTTTGAGGTAAATCCACCTGTATTAAAATCAACAACAGTTCCATTATTTGATGAACTGGTATCTACAGGATCATACGCATTTCCCGGATCTAAAGCACCCGTTCTATACAGCATATAATAAAATCCTTTTTTTACATCCCAATTACCCCACGAATTAGCAACCAGCCAACCGCCAATCTCCCAGTCACGAACATCACAAATATTATCACCATTCAAATCTACATCATTAGTATATTTTCCATCTTTATTAACATCTATTTTAATACTATCATGATACCCGACAATAACCATCGCATGACCACCAAAATGTCCCCAGGCTTGAACAATAGGCCAGCCGGCCTCTGGTGAATCATCAGGTAATTGTATCATTGGAACATCATGCATTGGCGGGACGCAATTACAGCTAAATGAGGCACAGCCACCTATTGGAGAACCGTCACCGTAATCGAAAATCCATTGCTTGAGTGTTTCAATACCGTCAGGGGTACTGATATCAACTTTGTTATACTCAAGATACCTGTTTTTCAGCGCACTGTAATATCTATCATAGTCGGTCATCCATTTTGTATCTGCACTGATACCTGAGCCCCACTCAGACCGGGTGGGACATCCACTTTCATTAACGATCTCCCAACCTTCTAAAAAACTTGAACCGGATCCGACACCGCCATTTAAAAAGTTCCAGGTATAGTTATGCGGATAGGGAGGATCTGCTACATCTCTTGCAAGGTTCAACGCGTAAGTTAATTGGTGGCCAATACCGGATGCCTGCGCACATGAGCCATATTGGCCCTGTTGCACCACAGGATTTGGAAAATATTTTTCATCGCCATTATTACAGCTCTCCGGTAGTTGCAGACTCCTTTTCTTCAACCTTAAATCTGGAATTTTTGCCATCTCTTCGGGAGTCGGGACTTTCACTCCACCAACAATCACAGGCTCTCCACCGGGAACCGGGTAGATTTTAAATATTTTTTCTGAGTTTTCCTGAGCAACCTGGGTTTTAGTTATTGAACCGGGTGAAGTGTTTCGGGCAGAAAGAGAGGTTGAAAAAAGAATAATACATACAGTTACAGCAAAGAAAGTAAAGGTTACTTTCAACATAAAAGCCTCCTTGGGTGATATAATGTTATACTATTGTTCCCCTCCCCTCATACAAAAGCAAAACAACCTTGATGAACAATATACCTAGTTTTTTATAGAGTTGATAATATAATTTATCGACAATTAGACCAAATAATAATTTTACTGTAATTGATTAAAGTGTACTCAACCGGTGTACATTGAAATATCCACTTGAGAGGACACGATGCCTTAAATATATACATCATGGATTTAGTTATTTGTGAAACACAAAAGGATAGATTACTTCAGTCAGGCACTCATTACTATACCATACTGCTGAAGGTTAAACCGTTCATAAGCGTTATTACATTGGATTCAAAATACAAATCATTTATTGTAGATAGTACTAAGCTAGGGTACTACGTCTATTTTACCGACCGTTATAAAATCCCCATTTCTGATTCTATAAAAATAGATGCCGGCAGCAACCGGCTCCCCGTTCTGATTATTGCCACTCCAGGTAATCGACGCGCTCCTGGTATGCAGAAACCACCTGCGAACAGGCTGCCCCTGGTATTAAAAATCGACAATGTTGCGTTAGTGGATTTTGAAGCCAATGTATACGTGATAACTGTTTTCTTCCTGAAAGGATTGGGATAGCTTGTGCATACCAGTGTGTTATAGATACCCTGTGTTATGGAAATTGATGAATTTTTATATAATCCATAAAATGTGTGGGGATCGGGAGCGCCGATGCAGGGATGCTTCTCTCTTCTCCCTGACTCGTCAGCAGCTTGGATATAATACGATAAATCGGCATGTTTTCCCAGCGAAGGAATGACTGCCCTGAACGTATCTCCTGAAAGCGGACTCATCTTTACTGTAGTGTATATGGTCTGCGTATCGGTTTTCCACATGACAACGCAGGAGTCTGCGATCAGCGCCTGCTTGCTGTATGGTATAATTGCCGCCTCAATACAATAGCCGTTCCCGGTATCAATGATAGTATCGTGTAATGGTTTATGGCCGATGTAGAGCATCCCCCTGTCAGGAATACCCTTTGTCCTGCAGTGAATCGCATCATGGGGATACCAGCCTGACGGCGGGGGGCCGGTAAAACCAACCACCTCATAGCCCGGCATGGCACTTTTATAGACTGATAATGCACTGCTGTCATTGGCAGTTTCACTGAGGGGGACCAGCACTTTATTATTTAGAATAAGCGCATTGGTATAGGCTTCAAGGTCTGAGCCGGATATATACACCCGAACGACTTGGTACGGTGTGCCATAGGACGATATATGAGTTTTAAAATATTCCGCTGCCTGTTCCAGCCTGCTGTAATCGGGATGACTTGCAGGCACCGACAGTATCAGTACTTTATCTACAGCAAGAAATTTCTCCCAGCAGTCAATATGGTCAAGTTCTATAGTCAGCGGATCATCGAGAATATGGTAGGTGCTAATTCCAAGATATTCATTAACAATAGCATTGATTTGGTCCAATGTGTAATTGCTGTTTTGCGTAAGTACCAAATCGGTAGATGCCGAGACACCCATACCGTCAGTCATATAATTTCCACCCACATGCGTAAGATCCGCTGCATAGCAATTGACATTTAACAGTCCTGCTATCAGTGAAGGTACATCATCGGTGGTGCTGTCAGTATAGGTAAAATCCACGACACTTATCTTGCCCTCACCGTCGGCAATCCAGCACGGCCCGTAATCCCGTGTCCAGGGCTGCTCATAAAAGGTTCCCGGAGTATGGCTGACTAAGGTTATACCGCTTGTATCAATCCCTGCGGTAAAGAAATAGGTACCAGCCTCAGCTACCTTGCCGGAATCAACAAGGCAATATATCTGAACATCCTCAACAATCTCTTTAACCATTTCAGTAGGTAGTTGCGCCGGATAACGGATCAACACCCCTTCCATGGGTTCAAATTCAGCGATATTACGAACGGGGCCAGGGGGTGGTGTAGAATAAAGGTAAGATTTCCCAGCAGTAGGAAAAATGAGAAGCAAGATACTATACAATAAAATCTTAGGTAAATGTAACATATGTAAATAGCCGCCTGTATATATAAAAAAAATCCTCACCTTTACACCTCTTTTGCATCTTCTCTGGGGGGTGGAAGAAGTAAGTGGTGCAGTGGGCCAGGTGAGGATATTTTTTTTAACATGGTAAAGCTAAAAAATCTATTTCACAATCCGAACTTTTCGCGTTAGTATACTCTCCCCTGCTTTCAAGGTTAGAAAATAGACACCGCTGGGTACTGCAGTACGATCCGTTACTGAAATAGAATGGGTACCATTTCCCAAGTCCCCATTATAAAAAGACCGTACTACAGCACCTTTGGTGTCAAACAGTGCTACAGAGATAGTCCCACCTTTATTTATAGTAAACGTAATCTTCACAGGAAAACCGCTTTTATCACTTAAGATTCTCAACGGCGAATTCGACAGCTGTACTGTAGTGCCGGATATACTATTGGGATCATAATTCACAGTCCAGGTAATAGTATCCCGTAAAGCAGGTAAATTTTCAGGTATTTTTACCCACTCTGTTTCATCGGCAACATACGCTCTAATAGTATTAGTACCATTATTCAGAGATACCTGGGTAAGATCGAGCTCATCTGAATCCTCAAGTACGGAGATACCGTTAACTGTCCAGTTTGTTGTTATTGAATTTGTAGCAGGCTGCAAAGGGGTGATAGTCATTTTCTTCCCATTAATATCGGAATAATTTACGGGTGACTGCTCGGGATACTGCCCATCAACCGGGCTGGCACTTTTATATGCCCTTGTAATGATAGTTTCTCTGCATACTGCACAAAATCCACTTGACAATACACGCATTTTGCAATAATCTTTTGGTCTATACCAACCGGTAGTCTGATACATACATCCCTCAAACAATCCCGTTTCATCATACCCCGAACTTTCAGGTGTCGGTACTGGTGTGGAAGGATCAATCCATATGGTCCACTTTATATTTTCCCGTACTGTCTCTTTCGTGCAGTTGGGCATCTCTCTGGGTGTAATAGACCATGGAGTTTGATACTCGTCTGCAAGATTAGCATACCCATGTCCAGTCTCATGCAAAATCAGATCTCCGCTTGCACTATTAATCGTGGCAGTTGCGAATGTACCACCAGCTCCGCCATACGTCGTGGTATTTATTAAAACCAATACCATATCATATTCAGGTTTTAATTGTTGAAGCAATGCCTCAACTTTATCAGCACCGCCGGAACCTAAGTATATAAGCCTGCCGTTCGCCGTAGAATTGAAATAGCCACCGAGGCCTGAGCTGCTGGAAGGGACACTTACGGCCCAGACATTGAAATGGCCCTTATATCTCTTATATGGCTCTTCATTAAATTGAATCCCGACACCTTTTGTTAAATCACTGATAAATTTTCCATTATCCAGTTCTGATTGAGTATATCCTTCTGAAAAACAGACATAATTGACCCGGTTGCCAACACTGTCGCCCTGGAATAGTGTTATCTCAGCCTGTCTATCGGCAATAATGCTTTTCGTACGTTTTTCAATGCCAACAAGGGATACCGTTGACAACCGTTTTCCACGGGTACCTTCAGGTGTTCTCATATAAAAAGAGATATCCTGCAACGGCTCGGTATAGGGTATCCGAACCGCAAAAGAGGTCTCATCGAGAATATGGATACCACCCGCAATTTTCGATCCATTCGATGCATCGAGATAATCATAGGGTATGACACACGGGTCTTTGATAAAATCGGTGGTATATACCAATCCCTGTGCGGTCTTTACCACATATTCAATTCCACCATAGTAACTTTTAAACCTGTTTTTATAGGCACTTTCGAAAAGTGAAGATGATACTAAAGAAATCTCCTCCCCACACTTCTTCAGGTGCAGATAGAGATATGATTGGGATTTGTTAGTGCCGGCAATTACACTCCCCATTATAACTGCCAAACAGATTAACATTTTCGTGTAATGCATCAAAAAATTCACGCGCTATTCCTCCTGCTATTAAAAATGTACAAGTAAACGATAGGCACTATCGGGATTGGCAAACCAGACATTTCCTATTTCATTTACCGACATCCAATTATAGGCGGTATCATTATCATTGACCGCTGTTATAAGAAAATTCAGATATTCCAGTGGTCCTGCTGCGTCCGGATTATAGGGATTACCAGTCAATACAAACTCACCGGAAGCATCGGTTACTCCGGTGACAACAGCCGGCGTATCAACAGTAAAGGTTCTCTTGGCAATGCCGTACAAATTGACCGTCGCATTGGCAACAGGTTCCCCGAGACCCGATCGTACGACTACCCCGCATGAAGCAGGATAAATACTCTCAATCAGATTCGGCCCATAATACACCTTTTCAGCATAATAATTGATCACATTGATACTGTACTCATCCCAGGCAGACTCGCCATAGGGCCAGTTCATTATTGATTTCACTCCGGTATATGCCTGTTTATTTACCGGATTTTGTGCAGCCTTAACCGTAACCCATTCAAGTCCGATGCACCCGCGGGCCCTGCCGAAATGCCAGCTGAGAATATCAATGCTGTACTGCCCGAACATACCGTCAGACATCCATACCATGAAGATTGTCCTGGTCGAATCGGTATAGGAACCGACATTCAATCCGGCATAGGCATCATAAATGAGACGGTAATCAAATCCCTGAATTGGCGATTGTATTTCCGCTGCCACATCAGTCGAGAATTGGTAGATGGAATCTATGGCAAAGTCCAGAACCCCATCGAAATTATCAGTAGTATTGAACCTCATTTCCGAGGCAGCAACCTGTACTTCAATTCTTGCCCTGATTGAATCCAGACCGCCAAAATAGGTCGCTGTTTTCTCAGTAACACCGACAATACAACAGAACCGCCAGACCGGTTTGAAAACCGTATCGGTTATGCCAATGGTAATCGTATCATTAATTAAAACCGTAGCAGAATCAGCAATAATTATTGGTGAAATAGTGAGACTCTTATTTGTATAGATAAGCGGCGGGATACAGGTCGCCGGAACCGAATCGATAATCAGCGATACATGGTTCCCGGATAACAGGGTTGCTGAGGAGAAATCTTCGAATATGGTGGTACCTTTGATATAGACATAGCCATCAGCCGTGTCAACCGAATCGGGTACTATGACCTTAATAACAACCCGGCGCTGCGAGTGTATCGGGTTCCACCTGCGTTGTCTCCTGTACTGCCCGTATTTCGGTAATGAGAAGCTGCGTCCCCGTAGCCGGATCCAGTGCCTGAATGTTGTAGTGACCGGTATCTATCTCATCGAAGGTATACCCTCCTGCCATATCCGTATAGGCAATCAATATATCTGACATCTGGGTAGCATCGAGTGGATTATGATCATGGGGAACAAGCTTAATCTCAGCACCAACCGCAGGAGTGCCGTTATCCGATATGACCTGGCCAGTCACATAGCTGTTGGTCACAACCGTGCCCCCTCCTGCAACGTTCTGCTCATTGGCACACCCCAGGCCAAGCAACAGTATACCTAAAACGGTATAGAGTATGTCAATTTTACCCTTCATCACTGCCCCTTGACATGGGAAACAGGTTAATATTCAGTTGAAAAATCTCGTCTGCCCCCTCATCGGATCCTGCAAGTTCAAGCAACTCATAAAACAGTGTCCCTATCCGTTTGCAGGCAATGTCATAGTTTTCACGCGACATGGACAGGGTGCCGTTTATCACATGCCGCAGCTCTTTCGGCAGCTCAGAGACCGCTTTTCCTGCAAGCTCGATCATCTTCAGATGATAGCTCCGGGCAATCAGCTCAAGTTCCTCATCATGCGGGATAGTTCCGTTAGACAACGTTTTATCCCTCTTTACCAGCCTGCCCTTTTTATCCCGCTTTAAAAATCCATGTTCTATAAGAAACGTGAGCGATTTCTTTATTTCGTCAGGTTTTACCCCATATCTGAGTTTTTTAGCGATCTGTACCGGGTTTTCATCAAAGTCATGGAGCTCAACTGTCTCACGTACAACCACGTGCAGCCAGTTCCGCAGATAATCATACTCTCCCGCCAGCAGCAGCTCAGGTTTATTCTGCTTGCGGTACCGGTCAATCCTGCCCAGATACCTCTTCTTCTCTGCAATCGATTTGACCTGGGTAAAGAAAACTATATTTTTGAAATATTCAGCACTCTTTTTCTTCAGCTTTAATGCACGTGCAACTTTACCCACACTCTCCTCGGTCAGGTTCTTTTTACCATCGATAACCATTTTCAGAAAACTGACTGCAGAGAATTCTGCCTGATCAGCAAATACCTGGTAGGTAAATCCCTTTACCTGCTTCTTTTTTGCAGAGTAGTAATCCCGTAAAAATTTACGGTAATCCGTATAATAGATTATATCACGATTTGGATTCATAATAAACAGTTATAATTATAAAATGGAAAGGTACCATTCCCCCATGTAGAATTTCCCTATACATTATAAAATATTCTATTTTTCGCTGTTCCGCTGTATATTTTTTCTCTTTATTTTATGAATTAACATCCTATTTTCTCATAACTTATTGATTTTTATAATAAATCTTTTCTCTTTAATTCTCAACAATTAAGTCTACTGCCTCGTTTTTTTCTTTACGATGAAAAGCAGACTTGGGAAAGAGCCAAATATTCTGAAATTTATCTGCTTGTTTGAGTTAAATTCTTTGTTTGCAACTTTTGGGAAGGTTATTTTTCTAATATTCATAGAGTTATCCCTGAAACAAAAGAATGAATGCTCCTAGATAAACTAACAGTAGGAAATTCATTTCCACTGTTTGTTATACTCGTAGTGTATAACATTGCGTAGAAACAGAAAGCCTATTACCATAGTCTTCTGTTTTACGCTCTGTAATACAGTTTTCAGAGAATCTAAAGGTTTATTTTTAAAATTTATCTTGAAATCACACACTATATTGTGTATATTTATGTGTAGGAGGTGATTTCTTATGGCAACAAATTTAGCTATTGATTCTTCCCTGATTGAGGAAGCTCGCCTAATTAGTGGCAAACCAACAAAGAAGGCCGCTGTTATTGAAGCACTAAATGAATATATTCAAAGGCGAAAGCAATTTAAAGTTACAAAATATTTTGGAAAAATTGAGTATGACTCTAAATATGACTACAAAAAACAAAGACGTGTGAAATGAAGATTCTCATCGATACTTGTATTTGGTCAGAAGCTTTACGATACCAAAAGAAAAACACACTTTCCAGAAACACTACTGAGTTAATAGAATTAATATCTGAAGCCCGTGTTGAAATAATCGGAGCGATAAGACAAGAAATCTTATCAGGTATTAAACCAAAAAAGCAATTCGAGGATTTGCGTAAGCAGCTTAATGAATTTAAAGATGTGGAAGTAATTACATCGGATTATGAAAAAGCTGCAGAAAACTATAACGCATTACGATCGAAAGGAATACAAGGCTCGAACACAGATTTATTAATATGTGCAGTAGCAGAAAGACTTGGAATTCCAATATATACGACTGATAAAGACTTTTTAAGATTTACAAAACATCTCCCGGTTCAATTGTATACACCACGCCCTTAATTACTGATAATTCAAGCATTATTATTTACTATTTACGCAAATGTCCTGGATCTGTGTGACTTAAAGTGTTAACTTTACTATGAAAATATTTGAACCAGCTGAAGCAATATGGGCAGAGCTTGCCGTAGATTTAAATGCTGAATTTAAAAGAGACGATTACAATAATTTTATGTCAATTAATCTGGAGATAGATAAGTGGGAAATCAACGTTGAAAATAAACGGCATAGGCATGGCGGATCAAATACATATATAACCGCAAAATTTTATAATAAAATTGGATTTCGTTTTAAAATTCTTAGAAACAGTCTACTTAATGTTCCCTATCGGGTTCTTTTCAACAAAAGGAAATTATTTATTGATAAAGCATATAGATAAAATATTTTTTATAGAATCAAGTAATCTGAATTTGATACAGTCAATTCTTGAGCCCGAGGAATTAAGAAATAAACTTTATTCCATTCCCAATTTAAATATTAAAAACGGAGTATTATATACTTCTAAAGCAAATGAAATTGGAGATTTGTATAGCCAATATAGTGGCGTAATTAAAAGCAGGCAAACATTAAAAGAATTAATTGTTTTATACAAATACCTTTTAAATCATTTATCTAAAATTGGCGCAATTTACCTTGAAAGTGAAATTCCATATAAAGAATTCCCAATTGAAAACTATACAAAACCCTCAATTCTATAAATAATTTGCAGTAACAGCAAGATTGAACTGAGAGTTTACTTATAAATTATAACCAGGCAAATGGAGTTGATGACCACCTCATTTGCATTGTTGGATCGATGAAAACAGGAAGGGACAGAGCCTCCGGGCGTCTTAGGTAAACACTATGCGGGAAAGTCAGAAACACTTTAAAAAGCCCCCGAAAAAATATCAGCCTAAGGGGCTTTCGATTCTCTATGAAGATCGAGATATCCTGGTTGCGAATAAGGCGAGCGGTCTTTTGACAGTGAGCAATGCGAAAGTCAGAGACAATACAGCTTATTATCTCCTGAATGAGTACGTGCGTAAAGGGAATCAGAAATCAAGACACCGGATATTTATCGTGCATCGTCTGGATAGAGATACTTCCGGTGTTATCGTGTTTTCTAAGAATGAGAATGCCAAGCGTTATCTTCAGGAAGAGTGGCAGGGATTTCAAAAAAAGTACTATGCCCTAGTACATGGAAGGTTGCAGGATAAGGAGGGTGTAATTACTTCCTATCTTGCAGAAAATCGTGTTCACAAAATGTATTCTGTTGCTGATCCGAAAAAGGGCAAGCTTGCTAAGACCGGGTATAAAGTTCTGAGAGAATCACCAAAGTACAGTCTTCTGGAAATAGACCTGTTGACCGGCAGGAAGAATCAGATCCGGGTCCATCTTTCGGACAAAGGCTGTCCTGTGGCTGGAGATAAAAAGTATGGAGTAAAGGAGAAGGGCATTAAAAGGCTCACACTTCATGCGGCCTCGATTACGATAGTTCATCCGTATTCAAAAGAGAAGATGACCTTCACAACAAAGGTCCCCGCTTATTTTAAATCACTTATAAAGGGGTCTCAAGGGACACACAAAAGCTCAGTCCGGGAAGTTAAAGTGTACTGATTACACTGTCACAGGGGTGGGATACTTGTACCGGATAACCAAAGTATAAGATTTACTAATTCCGGCAGTACTGTTCGAACAGGCGATCCTCATATATGAATTGAAATGATTAATAACACTCGTAGACTTTTTTTAGGTGAAGATTGGAACATCGGATTGCAGGGCATTATCTCTTCTCATCGAAATAGGGCATGAGATTAGCGAGGCCTTTGAATAACTGCAGGCAGAACTTGAGGAATACTTCTTTGTCCTGCTCGGTAAAACTGCGGGAACCATAAAGGTCAAGAGATTTCTTACCATAGAGCGATAACACACCGGCTATCTGTGTACCTCTGCCGAATGTTTTGCTCAGGAGGGAGTGCGGATATTCTTTACCAACTGCAACACCCTCCTGGCGGAGGTCTTCAACCAGGAGCACTTCATCACTGGGTACTGTCTTGTCAAGTATTACAGCGTCAAGTTCTTCAATTCTCTTGAGGCGGGCATACTGATCTTCTATAGAAAAGGATTTGTATATTTCAAGACGGTCAGTAACCGGATTCAGAAACCAGAATACGCCTGCCTCAGCTTCCATGATCAGGCAGGCATAGGGCAATGCAAAATTAATTAACTCTTTCACATTTGTGGAAGAGGCAATATTAAAAGAGGCTTCGGAAACAGCAGAGAGTTTTGTCGATTGCATTTTAAGAAATTGCATTTCAGCATTTTTATTAAACTCATGCGCAATCATCTCCCCGATACGGGCTACTATTTTCTGTTCTTCGGTCATATCTTCCTTTATCGATATCAAATGAAGAAACAGAAGCCCTACCAGGCGTTTCTGTAACCTGATTGGGTGGGCAATATACCAGCGGCGCTGCGCTGAATTGAGATCCGGTGTTTGTAAACTGATTGTCTTCAAATCTTTCAACACTTCTTTGGTAATGTATCCATTGAGTTTGATCTTCTTGCCCCTTAATAAATTCATATTAAACGAGCTTGAGGCTTTCACATAGAATCTTCTCTTCTCTTCATCATACTCGTAATAGTTACAGATTACTCCGCCGGAGGAATTGGCTATCTTCATAAGCAGCAGGTTCAGCCGCTCTTCAAAAGGAAAGTCAAGATCCAGTATTGCCTGAGCACTGCCCATAAGTGATAACGAGAAAGCCGAACTGGAAGTCATTTCAAATTCTTTGGAGGCTTTTATAACATCGGCCGCAAAATGTGAAAGGTCCTCAACATATTTAAGATCAGCCTGATTGAATATACGATATTTGTTCTTGCTGTTTATATTGATTACCCCGACTATCTCAGGACCTATCTGCATTGGACAGGATATCGCTGAGACAAGGTCAGGCCGCTCTTTGCCATCACTGTGTTCTTCCCTGCCCACCGGTCCGGTAAGTAAAACCGGTTTCCCAGTTCGTGCAACTTTCCCGGCGACGCCCTTACCGAACTTCTGCTCTGTTGACCTGACAACATCAACATTCAATCCATCTGCCATCTCTATCTTCAGGAACCGTTTTTGCGGTTCAACCAGCATGATTGATCCTGAATCGGCACCGCATGAACCGATAGCGACTTCAAGGAAGAGTTTCAGAAATTCTTCCTTGTTTTTAGATAACAGAACCGCCTGTTTAATCTCGTGAAGACTGTTTAATATACGTGTACGTTCCTGATCCAAGTCAGTAGTTTGCCCAATTCCCCTCCCACCGGAGAGAAATAATATTCGCGCACTTAAACCGCTGATAATATCAATTTTTTCAAATCGCAGCTGCTTGAGCATTTCAGCAACTTCATGGCTGTCAGTCGCGTTAATAATTACGTCAAGAAACTGGTATCGTTCAAGCTCCCTGAGGTCTTCAACTTCCGGGTTAACTATCCTGACAATACGTATTCCCTGGATTTCCAGTAACTGCGAAAGAATAGACGTAGTCTCTCTGGTAATTCCGACGATTGCAACATTCCGATATTTAGCAGCAAGTATCATAGGCTCTTTATACAATTATTAATTGGAAATATTCCCCACTGAGGCAGAAAGAGAGTGTTAGTATTTTAAAAAATCTCTACCCATTGAAAATAATCGCAAAACGCCCTTATTATCAAGGTAATTCACTAATGAAATGTTTCCGGATACCCACATGACAACATCAATACAATAATATAAAATATTTTCCCCGTGTTAACAGGAATCAACTCCTAAATGATACTATACTTAATTACTACCTGTCAAAACATTACTTGCTACATTAATTGTTAATAGAACTAATTAGTGTCTGTCCGAAAACTCTTCATTTCTAGCTTGTTTTCGGCCAAGCACTAATTAATAACCATTTAAACCACTCTTAAGCAACGATATATTGTAAGCGTTCACAGAACGCTGAAATTGCGAAGTCCTGAGCTTGTCGAAGGGGAAACTTGAAATTTGGTGTTCATGCTTTTGTACTATTTGTCCATTTAAATGGATAAATATCCAATTCATATACAAGTTTCATATTTTTCCCCAATTTCTACCCTTGGGGTATAACTCCTATTGGAGGTAAACCTCCTAATAGTCGTTTATAATTTCCAATTTCAAGCCGTGAACGGCTACGATATATTTTATCACCTATGCCCTCAATTGTTTTAAAGAAAAATCGTGATAGGTCCTTACTCCGGCGGCATCCATGGATATTCTCCGGTGCTATTGCACAAGTCGAAGGGAAACCACAGCCCGGCGAAACAGTAAACATTCAAGGTGCTGACAGTACTGATTATGGTTCAGGTGCTTATTCCCCTCATTCACAGATCCGTGTCCGTGTCTGGACCTTCAATCCCGGTGAAGAGGTAACACCCACTTTTTTTCAAACACGACTTGAGCAAGCGCTGGCATTACGTGATCATATAATACAGAAATCTGATTTACCCTCCTATCGGCTGATCAATGCAGAATCTGACGGCTTTCCCGGGCTGATAGTCGACCGGTATGCCGATTTTCTGGTGTGCCAGTTTCTCTCGGCCGGTGCTGAATTCCAGAAAGACACTATTGTTGAACAACTGAATAAACGTATGCCGAATTCAGGTATCTATGAACGTTCTGATGCAGCGGTCCGCAAAAAAGAGGGCCTTGTTCAACAGGTCGGTGTTCTTTCCGGCAATGAGCCTCCGGAATTGCTTGAAATCAACGAAGGGCCGTATAAATTTTTCGTTGATATAAAAAACGGCCACAAGACCGGATTCTATCTTGACCAGCGAGAGAATCGTAATAGTATTGCAGCTTATGCGCAAAATGCACAGGTACTCAACTGTTTTTCCTATACCGGCGGTTTTACTGTTACCGCACTCAAAGGAGGTGCTGAATCAGTCACCAATATAGACTCTTCCGCATCAGCGCTTGAACTCCTGCAAAAAAATATCATAGTAAATAATCTTGACACTGCAAGAACAGAAAACAGAGTTGGTGATGTTGCTGCCATTCTTCGACACTACCGGGATGCTGCCAGGCAGTTTGACATGATTATCCTTGATCCGCCAAAATTTGCCGAATCACGCAGCCAGGTGCAAAAAGCAAGCCGCGGGTATAAGGATATCAACCTTCTGGCATGCAAACTTCTCAGACCTGATGGTATCCTGGTAACGTTTTCCTGCTCCGGACTTGTAAGCAGAGACCTGTTTCAGAAAATCGTTGCAGACGCCGCTCTTGATGCAGGCCGTGAGGTTCAGATCATCCGCCAGCTTTCACAATCCCCTGACCATCCAGTTAAGACCAATTTTCCGGAGGGTAACTATTTGAAGGGAATGGTGTGCAGGGTTTATTAAACCAGAACTCAGTAATTAGTTTTAATTCATTAAGATGAAACCGTAGGTCAAAATCCTTCGTCCTCGTCCTCGGTTATTTCTTGTTAGATATATAATAAACAGATCGAGGACGAGGAGGATAATAAAGGAAAAAAACCTGCGATTTACATTTATCAATTTCAGGTACATTACTAAATCCTGTATTAGAATCCAGCCTGCTCTTATAACGTACTGATTCTTCGTATTGCGGTCAGGTTCTCTGAACTTACACTTTTCCCGCCACTGTCAACTGCAGCAGCTTCGCCATATACGCAAACTTATACAGATAATTCAGATTTCCATCAAGAGTAATATCCTGGTTGAGAATAGAGTTGAGGATATCAGGTTTTGGTGAGAGTAAAAAGTTTCGTAATGCCGCAGCATTTTTGAAATTAACAACAATATCAGTATCCTTCAATACTCCCTCTTTTACCTTCATTTTACTATTGGTAAAGCTCGCCGAAACCGTTATCTGATTATCCTTGCTTTTAAACAGGTATCTACCTTTGAAGTTTTCAATATTCCTGCGAAATTCTTTATTAATACATATAAAAAGGCCCATTCCTTTTAACAGAAGCTCCAAAAACTCCTCTGCTAATTCCGACTCAACACTTGAGCATAATTTCTTTGCCAATCGTTTCGCTCTCAATGAACGAAATAGAATCAGGTTTATAATCTGCTGTAACATGGTACCTCCACTTTTTTCTATTGAGAAGCCTGCATGGACGCATGATCTTCAGGGAAAGAAACCGCATTACCCTTTTGCAGGTTATACGCGGTCCGCGTAATAATTTCATCCTTCATTGCATCGTTAAGGTCGTTAAAATAGGCGGAATAGCCTGAAACCCGTACCAGCAGTTCCGGATGCTTTTCCGGATGTTCTTTTGCCTCGAGCAGATCCTCATAGGACATGATATTGAATTGAATATGCTGGCCGCCGAATCTACAATAAGAATCAATTACCTGGCCAAACCGCTCAATGTCTTCTTCACCGGTTATAGCAGGATACTTCAGATTAAAGGCTTCGCCGCTCGGGATACTCATTGTATCGAGGCTGCCAACGGTTCGAATACAGGTAGTCAGATCCTTAGCAGCCTGGGAGACAGGGGTTATACCACTGGCAAACACCTTGTGGGCTTTCCTGCCGTTCGGCAGTGCTGCAGCCAGTTTCCCCTGCCCGGCATGATTGGTCATCGTCCAATACCCGGGACGGTACTTGCCACCGCGATAATTAGTATGCTCCTGGTAATAATCATACAGGAATCGGATAAGCGCATTTGCATTCTTTACTGCAATCGAATCGTCGGTACCGTATTTTGGTGTCTCATTGACAAGATACGCATGCAGCTTCTCGTATCCTTTAAAATCATTCTTCAACGCTTCGAGCAACTGGGCAAAGGTACATTTTTTATCAATAAATACTGCTTTCTCAATGGCACTGAGAGAATCAACCGTGTCTGCGAAACCAATATGGGTAGCGCCTGACGAGTTATAGAGAGCCCCGCCATAGATAAGATCTTTACCTTTCTCCATCGGCCCTTCAAAAAAGGATGAAAGAAGAGGAGAAGGATGCGTCTCCTGATGAACTTTTCCTAAATATTCGTTAAGCTCGATCGCTTCCCCAATGAGCCACTTTGCCTGCCTGGTGAATGCTTCCCGGAACTGTGCATAGGTAGTAAATTCGGCAGGATTACCGGTCTTTGGCCCTATCTGTTCATCGCCGGTAACCGGACGCTTTCCGTTATGCAGCGTCAACTCAAGTATAGATACCAGGTTCATCATGATCGAGCTTGACGCATCATAACTCCTGCCGGCTGAACCAAGTTCAACACACCCTATAACGGCATAATCACGGGCATGTTCAGTGCTCGTCCCCTGGTTCTCAAGCACCTGTATATTTGTAACATCATTGAGAAACGCCGGCACCGCTTTCGTCGAAGCTATTACCTCAGAAACCCTGTTTCGATACCCCTTCGAATTCTTCTCATAATGATACCGCGCATTCATACTGGGATCACGCATTTTGAGCAGCTCTGTCACACGCAGCATGATATAGGTCAAATCATTAACCGCATCATTTCCCTCTGTATCAATACCGCCGACAGTTACTGCCGGGACTGTCCCCGCACCACCAAACAGCTCCTCTGCAGTCTCCGGGACTAAATTGGTATTATCGTTTAATTTGAGCCACAAGCAGCCAATCAACTCAATAGCATCCCTGACAGTTATCCGTCCCTGATCAACATCTTCCCGATAATACTTATACAATATCTGATCCAGCCGGCCGGGGCTCATCGCCATATTGATATTTTCAGCATGTATTGCAATATTTGCAATCCATAATGCATTTACCGCTTCGCGAAGAGTACGCGCCGGTTTGGCGGGTACCTGATTCAACACCTCTGCCATTGCCAGGTAATTTTTCTTTCGGTCCGGATCAGTTTCACTGTTGGCACATTCAGCCGCGCTTTGCTTCAGATTCTCAGCATAGGTCAGTATGCTTTTCATCATTATTTGTACCGACTGATAAAATTCGATGGTAGTATTGTCACTTCCCTTTTCCGCGGCCTCTTTTTCCAGAGCTTCCGCACGCTCAATGATATATTCTATCCCCTTTTCAAGAAGAACCTTGTAATCAGGTATTGTGTGTGAAATGCACCCTGCTTTGCTGGTGATGAAAAAAACGATCCGTTCAAAAAGACCCATGCATTTTGGGTTGCCATACTTTGTACGGGTATATTCTAGGATAGTATTATCCATCCAATAAGGAAATATGTCAAAATTCAGTTCTTCAGCATCTTCTTTCGACAGGATTTGCGGATTCTTTTCTCGAGTGCTCATGGTATCCAACTCAGGCCATATGGTTATACCGGTAAACTCAGGATATACCGGTGCGCCGAACGGTTTAGAACTGGTTGTGCCGGCAAGCAGGTTATCATCAAAAAAGTATGCTTCCTTTTTCACGAGACAATGAGCAACAGCTTTAGCATACTGCATCCCCTTTGAATCGGATGAAGATGTTTGATTATTTAAATATTGTGTAACCCATCGTGCGCGTTCAATGCAGACATTGGCTTTTTCTTTTAGTAAATCCTCCCGGAGGTTTTTCAGTAATGGGAGATTTTCGAGGGTGTATTCTGATAATCTATGGTCCGGTAAAGTTATGGTATGCATGGTGTGTGCTCCATTTATAGTCAAATATTCTTTAAGACTTGGATGATTTTCCTTTTTAATTAAGGTACTTCTTTATGATTACGTATACATTAATGACAATAGTTTCGTATAAGATTTAATACAAGAAATTAATTTATCGAAGGGAAGGGTGATGGGATTTTATTAATTCTCGGTCATTAAAGAATTTTAATTTTTATGGGGAAATTCATTCTATTGTTATTCCGGATTTATGTGGTATTTGTTATGATAGACATTATAAGCTATTAAATTACCACCGTCCCTATTTAGTCCCTATTTAACAGATACTAATAAATATGACCAGAGTGAGTTACATACTACTAATCTTATATCTCGTTTTCGGCCCTTTACCAATCGTTTGAATCAACCCTTTTAGCTTCAATTTGCCAAGATACCCGACTGCAGTAGCTTTGCTGACACCCAATATGCCACATACATCTGCACTTGAGATAAGAGATTTTTCCTCAAAAAGTTCAAGTATTATTTCATCATAAGAGGCTGGATCGTTAGCACTGGAATTATTTTTAATATTAAACAACGTTACTTTAAACCAGTTAGGGCCTTCCTCAAAAATCGGGTCAGGTAATTTCGCTGAAGACATTATTTCCATAATTAGTCTTATTCCTGTCCCCCTCTTCTCAATTAAATTTAAATGCCGTGCAGTAAAACAAATTACCTTATTTCTGATGTAACTGGTCCCATCACCCAACGACGAAGGGATAAAGGGACCTGCAAAATGTCCCGGGCTGAATATTTCAAGCCTATCTGAATAAAGTGCGATCTTAATAGGGCCTGCGATACTGTATTGTCTGTGAAAAAGAGCATTATTTACAGCTTCCCTTACAACCTCCATGGGAAGAGTAGGTTTTTGACCGACATATCGTGTTTTAACAATTCGAGGGTTCTTACTAAGCCAGCGTGTCAATACATCATAAATTGAGTCACTCTGTTGTGAAAGGTGGCCTTTAATTTCAAGGCTTTCAATAGTATTTCTTCCTGAATTACCCCGCATTCTACTGAGAATAGTATATGCCTCGGGAACATACTTTTCGGGATGCGGGTGCAACATAAGAATACCACCTCGAGTTGGATGGATGTCTCCCGTAAATGGATCATTTTTAATTAGGTCCATCGATAAAAGTGCCTTTTGTGATCTTAGAGAAGATGGGAGAATTTTTAAGATAAGCTCTTTTGATGAACAAGTTAGAACCAATGCTTCATCATAGGACAGTCGATGTCGTTGCAGCCTTAATTCTTCAAGTAATTCCCCTTCAGCACGTCTTGTATGAGATCCAACTCGTATATATACCCCTCTTCCTATTCCTTCTGACGCAATAAAATAAGGCTTTTGCCCCCCAGGAAAAACCTGGATAATAAGTACCTCCTTGCCCTCGATTGTTTTTTCAAAAACCTGCGGGAATAAAGTTGGCTGAATCTGATCTGCTAATGACATGGGTAATTTTTCCAATAACCTGTCAATTTCTGCCGGAGCCAAACCGATTACTGATCGATTTTTGTCATGAACACCAATTACAACCTGCCCACCACTACCATTTGCAAAAGCAACGACAGTTTGAGCAATTTTTTTTAAACTGGGTAATTCTCTTTTATATTCAAGTATTCTAGATTCTCGTTCCATGATTAATGCCCTTTGAAACAGATTTTACAATCGTTTAATATCGTTTAATCGTTTAGTTGTTACTACCATATATTATAATATATTGCACCTTAAAAGTAAACGTTTAAACGTTAATAGGATAAAATAATGAGTCCGGGACGGACTAAACTTAGAAACTTAAAACAAGTTGAATAGATTATTTCTTTGTAGTTAATGAGATATAGAACTCGGGGAAGTATTTCTTAAGTTTTTAAATTTAGTCCGGCCCCAGATACTTTGAGCCTAAGAGTAAGAGTAAAAAGTGCATAAAATCAACCTTTTCATCCTTTCTGTGAGAATAATTCTCACCAAATCGAAAAAAGTGTTAAAAATAAGCCAAAAAGTGTTTTCTTGAGCAAGGTTAATTCAAACGGACAGGTGGCATAGATTAAATCAAAGTGTGACTTTGCATCTCGTTGTTACGCCTATTTGTTCATAGATCCAAGCCACACATAAAGAATATTTATATACTCAGAGGAGTTGTGCAGAGTAATTATTATAACACTTTCCCATTCGTCGTCTCAGAGGCTGTACCCGGTCTTCTCATACAAAAAATCCATAATTCATTATACAGGGTAAACAGAATCTACCTGATTTCAGGTAGATTCTATTACATTTACGTTTTTTTAAGAGGTATTTTTTGTTTATGCCAATCTACCTAAGTTTTTTCAATTTCACTTCATACACGAATGTCCGGCCTTTACCGAGATCAAGCACCAGGCCATCATCCGATTTTTTCAACGCCATGGGCTTGCCCGCCTCGCCATTCGGCGCAAGCGGCAGGACCTGCATTTTACTCTTTTTCGTACGGTTTTTAAATACAACCGTGCCATTGATAACCTGCTGTAATACCGGCAGGCTGCCGAGCTTTTTCAGTGCGGTGCGCGAGTGGTTAAACTGCTGTCCGGTCATTTTCGAAGGACCAATAACCGCTAAATAAAAATGTTTTGATTGTGCCAGCGGTTTGTTATCACGGGATATGGCAATTACCGAAGCATGGGTATTACCAACCGATACAGTAAACAGCGGGAATTCAAATTTCTGTCCTTTAATAAATCCTACTACACCCTGCACTTTCGGTGCATTAATTTGCAGTATTCCATCATTACTATTAAGGGTTAGCTCTCCGGTTTCGGATCTGAATATCTGGTTATCTTCGTTATAATATTGTCTGTATGCTTTAACAGTGCCCTTTGACTCCTGGTCGAATGTCTTTGCAACGCGGGTGACGAACGGAAGAAAGTAGTTATTTTTTATTACATCAGAGTAACTACTGTCGGACAGAATCATATCCCGGGTAATCTTTTCAACGAACATTCCGGGAGCCTGTTTAATATCTCCCCGTAAAAACAATGGAGCGGTTGCAACCCACATTGCGACATCTTCAGGTTGACGGGCCACACCGAAACTTTCCAGAGAGTCTGCACCGAGCGGCGTGTGGTCGAACTCATGCTGGAAAACACCACCCCAACCCTGCAGGCTCGCATAACTGGTCAGCAAAGGCATGCATTCCATCTGGTATTCGCTGGGATAGCTGTGGTTTCCCCAGATAAAGTAGGGTTTGCCTTTAACCCGGTAATAGGATGCTGCCCAGGTGGAGTTGTTCTGCGGTGCAAGCAATTGCGAGAGATTATTGATAGGTGCGTATTTCACCATGTCCCAGCCGGCATTGATTTTCCATAACTGGGGATGGTCCCAGTAGGCGTCATTTGCCACAAAGTCAACTGCTGCGTTCGATTTGATCATGGCAAGAATCGGCAGGGGCATATTGCTGCCGGCTAACGGGTATTTCACCCCCATACCGCGAAAATGCTTGTGCATATCGAGGAAATACTGCTCTTCAAGGTCCATGAGGAATTCTATACTCTCAGGAACATGTGCACCTTTTTTCTGATTTTTTATTATTCCCCTGGGATCAGAGTCCCACTTGAGCTCAAAACTGGCCAAGCTCTTGCCTTTGAATTTTGATTTATTCCAGAGCGCTTCAAGCTCCTTGCGATACGGGCCCTCAGGTACCAGGTCGCCGCCGAAACCGGTGAAGATAGTTGTTTCATTGATAAATTCGGATATGGCGATTGCCGGATCATCCTTGTATGCCAGACCGGTGTATTCGTTTTTATGGGTGAGAAACTGGGTGGCATACTCTTTCTGCAACTCGATAAGTTTCTTTGAATAGAAGCCTACCTGTTTTGCGCCCAGCTCCGGCGGTGCGTGTTCCACGCCGTCTTCCGGAAAGAACTGACGGTTCACCAGCACATCAAGGAACATGTAGATACCGCGTTTCTTACAGCTGTAAATCAGGTAATCGATTTTCTTCATGACCTCGGGAGACAGTTTCCTGGTGCCCTTTGCGTTCCCGAAGATATTCGGTTTTGACCATTCCGCATCGAGATGGTGCAGCCGGAGCATATTGCAGCCCATTTTAGCCAGACGGGAGGTGAGAGAGTCTGCTTTTTCTTTATCAACAATAGCGTTTGCGCCGCAGAGGACTACCCCCAGGAATTTTGCCGGTGTACCATCCTCAAAAACAAACCGGTCTTCCTTGACAGTAAGAAACCCGTGTTTACCGGCCGGCGCATCAAGCAGCGATGACCAGTCAACAAAGTGACTTCCAGACGCGGTATTTTTCGTATCCAGCGGATACCACTCCCCTTCATCGGTCGGGCCGGTAACCTTGACCGCCTGCAATGTATTCCCTTCCTTATCATAGATCACCGCCTTGATGTCATCAAAAAAGACACGGCCCTTTGCCTGATCCAGGCCACAGGTTATTGCTATTTTTTTCGTACCCGGCCGGATACGGTATGACTTCTGGTAATACTGCCAGTCGGTTGTACCGACCACTTCACCGACAACGGGCGGGTAATCACCAATCATACCGCCCCCGTTATTCCGGAATTCTATAGTAAGGTTCGCTTTGGCCCAATCCTCTTTCCCCAGTACCACATTGTCGGCCTTTATCCATCCTGAAAAGGTTACTTTGTATGCATTCTTGGGTGTTATGATCTGCTGTCCGATACCCTTCCAGTCAAACTCCTTGCTTTCGACCTTAAGGCTCTTTTTACCGGTATGCGCCGCTGCTGCAGTGATGTTCTTTGCCGTAGTTTCCCAGCCGTCAGCCCCCTTCTCAAAGCTGCTGTTATAAAGCTGGTTCTCCGCTTTATCCAGTTTCTCCTTTTCTGTTTTTTTCATTCCCTCAAGCGTCTTTTTAGTAATGACCTTACCATCATTATCCTTAGCAGTAACGGTTAAATCGTCAAAATAAGCAGTCCCGGTTGCATTACCCAGTGCCACGATTATTTTCACTCCCCGTGCACCAAATGCGACACTGTAGGGCTGTGTATACTCAGTCCAATCCGTCGTTCCTATTTCTTCCCCTACTTTGGGTGGATACCCACCGACCATCTCACCCGTCTCATCTACAAACTCAATTGTTATCTGAGCCTGCTCCCACTCTTCCTTTCCCTGTATCACATCTACTGTTTTCATCCAGCCGCTCACTTCACACACACGGGAATTTGCAGGAAGCGGTATGATCTGGTCCATACCACTCCATTTGAATTCACTATTTTTTACTACAATAGCTGTTTTGCCGTTATGCGCCTCTTTTGAAAGAGCGCCACCCCAATTATCCCAACAGGTAATCTCTTCCTCGAAACCGCCATTCCTGATGAGGTTTTCTGAAGAAACGTTTTGAAAAAACAGAAGGGCCAGCATAACCGGGAAAATATTTTTTCTATTCTTTTTCATACATCGATTCCCCTTATCTAAATTCTGTAAAATTATTAATTTCAAATTGTCCTCACATATAAAATACTCTTTACCGTATTTACTTTTCTCACATTGATCCCTTGCCAATTCGCCTTATCCCTTTGTAAACTTGCTTAACTCATTGAATTTATTACCAATAGGCAATTTTCTCTTTCTGCCCTTTCCATATTACCTTTTCAATGAAGATTTATTACATTTTTTCTATTTCATTAAATAGTAATGAGTTAAAGAAGCCTTGACCATTGTTGTATCGGTGTTGAAAATCAGTTTTTTTGATGGGAAAAAGCTTAAAAAACTTCGAAATTCGACATTTTTTTATTCGATATTCGATATTCTCTTGTCAAATTATCTACCTTGTAAATATAAAATTAGCGCTTATGAAGGGAACTCACCTGCAAAAATGCATTACGCTCAGATATCATGCCTTGACAACCTGACTTTTTCTGTATTCATTCGGTGATACCTTTTCATGCTGCTTGAAAATTCTATGGAAGTGGGTTACATTTTTATACCCGACATTGTACGCAATGTCTGCTATCTGGCGGTCAGTCTCCCTCAGCAGTCGCATTGCTTCGGATAACCTGATTTTATTGAGGTATTGCTTGAAAGTCAGATTGAATTTCTTTTTAAGGATAACGGGTATGCGTGTCGGCAGGACACCAGCCTCCTGTCCAATTTTCGCAACAGACAAATCAGTATCCTGATAACTCTGGGCAATCAACTCGACAATTCGTCCAGCTTCTTCATCAATATAACTTTCTACTTCCAACTCTTTATAGGGAATTACTACTGGCGATGAAATACGTTTCTGAATAAGCAGAACAAGCCAGTACAAAAGAAAATAGATCCCAATTGCAATGCCGCAGAAGGTATAGATTAATGTGTTATCATTTGTAAAAAAAATGCCCGTTACAGTAATTTTATAGGCTGTATCAATAGGTGCATAATCAGCATTGGCAATCGCGATATTCATCATTTTCGATAAATCCGGTTCACCGATCTCCGTTTCAGTGAAATTATTATCATTAAGCCACCATGGTGCGGTTACAAATTTATCTAATGCAAGCCGGTATTGAGTCTTCTCTATTTCTAAATCAATCTCCTTTTCAAGAAATCGATGGGTGTTATAGTCATCTATTTTAGTAAAACCATCGATATAGGTCTTGCAGTAGACATCGATCTGCTTCGAATTGTGAGGTTCAAGCGTTACCTGTAAATAATCATATCCGGAGACATCCAAAAAGGTCGAATCGGTATTGACATTAATCTGGAATCCGGCATAGGGATATTCGTAACCTTCCCGAAGGATATATTCGAACACGATCCCGGAACTGTCAATTGTAAACTCAGTAACTGACGATTTGCCGTTCTCCTCTGTGGAATCTGAATAGCAGTATACCGAATAGGTATCGTTAAGAGGGAAAACAATTATTTCTTTATGCAATAATGCAAAGAGAGCGGGAAGCAGAAAGAGCAGTGGAATATAGAATAGTATTTTTTTCCGGTGTAATTGAGCAAGAATCTTCCTTCCGGTATCCATGTCGTATACAAAAACCTGAAATATTGTCAGAGGGTATAAATCTGATATGACATCTATCAGCTAATAATATAGTAAAATGCCGCTATAAATAGTCAGAGCATATTACTGAAAAGGTGTACATCTTGTACACAACCGGAAGATACATTTTGAAGAATTATTGTTTTTTCAGATCGTCAAGTGTAATACCGAACAGACGAATGTCATCGAGCCAGAATTCATCCCCAGATATACCAAGGAAAAGAATCATATTCACAATACCACCCATCTCTTCCCATGACTCAGGCTTTTTCGTGTAATGCGGTAAGTTATACTTAGCATAATCCTCTTTATTATATATAGTGGGATCATACGGGAAATTCAGAACCACAATTGATAAATCCCCTGGCTTTACTGTATACTTCTGCCACTCGGAAGAGAGTGCAAACCGTACATTTGCTGAAATTTTAATAAAGAAATAGGAACCTTCCTGAATAAAATCACATTGGAGAGTCCCATTCCCTTTTGCCTGAAAGGTAAGTGAATCAAAGGCACTCAGATCATACAATTTACTACCGATACTGTCAATAGTACCGATATTCATTCCGACGTATACAAACGGATACTCGCGCTCCTTCCCACTGGTAGCTGCAAGTGTGTAAAGTACCTCCAGGCTTCTGGTATGGCCGGGGCCGCCATCTTGTATAGCTGAATCAAATACCAGTGGTGACGCATTAACGGGCTGCAGGATTTTGGAACCACCATCAGTAAACGCATCACTCTGGGCATCCCACCAGCCACCGCCAAGATGTTGATGAAGGCCATTGCAATTATCAGATGTTTCAAAATCATCCAACAGAAGTATTGATAAACTGACGTATATAGTATCCGGTTCAACAAGGGAACCTTCACTCAAATCAACATCTTTTACAAATACTATTTCGCTCATGGTAAAGGCACTATCCCAGAGTTCTATTAATACCGGATAGAGCCGTCTTGGAATATCAGATACGGTAAAGGCACCTTTTGAATCAATTGCTGCCTCATACTGTGTCCCGCATAATAACACCCTGCCGGGGATCCCATAACTGCTGATCACTATTCCTTCATACGAAGCATAGGGCTCTAAAACAGAAGGGGGTAATTGAACCGTTTCACCGGTGTCCACCGCAAATGGCATGGTCATAGCGGCAAAATTGTTACTGGTATCTTTCATTTCCAATACATACTCCGCCGGTTCCAACTCCACGGTAAAACTGCCGTCACTATTAGTGACGAGTGTATCTATTATAATTGGCTTTTCCAGGCTGTCATCCGAGAGTTTGAAAATAACGACCTCAACACCTGCAGCCGGAGAACTATCCATATTTAGTAGTACGCCTGACACGATAGAAGAATTACCGGTTTCCGTAACGTCGCCGGCCATATTCATAGCGCACTGCAGGCCGATACCATATATAAGAGCAATACTTACGAGTAAATAGTTACGCGTATTCATCATTTTCTATTGTTCCTCCCACTTGCTTACCGGGAAAAACTGGAAATTCAGTTGGTACACTCTATCATCATTTTCAGAATTCTTGGCAATATCCATAATTTCCTTGCGGAATTCCTGTATCCGTGACTTAATCCTTTTAAAATCCGCTTTATTAATACCAAGAGTCAATGCAGATATATCACGTATATCTTTTGAGCAGCGGTCAAATGCATTCTCTGCAAGTTTGGATACCTGTTTATGATAATTAACCACATTCAGTGAAGTAACCTCATCTCCTGTTGAGAGCACTGAACTGTTTTGAATCCATTTCCCATTTTCACATTTTTTAATAAATCCAAGCTTTTTAAGCAGGTTCACAGATTTTTTTACTTCAGCCGGTGTTATAACCGGAAGTAACTTTTTAGCGAGCAGCGAGTAATCATCTCCAAAATCTACCTTGCTGACCAGCGACCGAATAACAGGATGATACCATTTAGTATAGTATTGATACTGCTCTTCTGTGATCTTTATAACTTTCAAGCGCCGTTTCAGGGCAATCATCTGTTTATAAAAGTTATTCTTCTCATCACTGGTTTTAGCCTGGGTAAATTGCACCATAAGAAGAAAATATTCGGTCTCTTTTTTCTTTAATTTGAGAACCTCAGCCACCTTGACTGCGGTCTGTTCAGATAGATTCTTTGTCCCTTTTATTAGACGCAGGAGCCAGGAAGAGGAATTCATGCCGGCCTGTGAAGAAAAATCACGGTATGTATATCCGCCTGAGCTTTTTTTCTCTTCGTAGAAATCTTTTAATAATGTACGATAATTAGTATAGGAGAATATTTTTTTCATGTATTTCGAAATTTTTTAGTAAACTGGAATATCTATTAATATAAGGCTAAATATAAGTAATTTCAGTTAAAAATTAAAATAGATATATAATTGCAGATAAAGTTTTATTTCGATGCAAGAATCCCAGTAAACAAGATAAAAACTCTTGAGGCGTTTCATTTTGAAACACTTGGGCCTGAAAAGTCTTCTGTACAGAATTCTGAGGCTATCCGAAAAGTATCTATTTGCAGTCATTGTCACTTCCGTTCTGAAGCTTAAGGAATTCCAG
>CBDVBE010000013.1:0-34212 GCA_965372145.1 uncultured bacterium
TCTTAAACACTACGAGTATAAACGGGGACTTATAGTAAATAACCCCCGGCCGGAATACAGCGTTCATTACAGAAAAGTGTATAAAAAAGGTAAGGGCATAGGAAAACACAACCCGCCAATTACTAAAAAATATTCCCACTCTGTAAGCAGGCAGACCGGTATTGTTATTGCCGGCGGTGCAGGGCAGAAAATAAAATCAACGGCCACCCTGCTTGCAGAGGCGGCTATGTTCAGCGGGCTCGAAGCAACACAAAAAGACGACTATCCAATAACGGTCATGACCGGACACTCAATTGCCGAGATAATTGTATCGCCCCAACGTATAAATTATACCGCTATTGAATCACCGGACTATTTTGTGGTACTCTCTGACGATGGCATAAAGAGAATAAAGAACCGAATCGAAAAGCTTTCGAAAAACTGCATTCTTTTCGCAGAAGAATCTTTGGAACTTCCCAAAACCAAAGCGAAAATTATCCGACTGCCCATAATTCAAACCGCTAAAAAAATTAACCGGCTGACTGCTGCAATTGTCGCGATGGCATCGTTGCTGAAATACAGCGGCATGTTTCCCCTGGAAGCATTTACTACGGCAATAGCAACCTTTCAAAAAGCGGGTATTGCAGAAACCAGTAGAGAGGCGGTTTTGGCAGGGGCAGAACTGATTGCTGGAGTAATGGTACCCCAAGGATTAAAATGATGGTGTGGTGACGTTCGGACAGATATACTAACAACCCAATGTCGCAATCATGACCGCTTTAATCGTATGCATCCTGTTCTCGGCCTGATCAAAAACAACAGAATGTGAACTTTCAAACACTTCTTCAGTAACTTCCATCTCAGTGACACCGAATTTTTTCAGGATCTCTTGACCAACAATAGTATCACTATTGTGAAAAGCCGGCAGGCAATGCATGAACAGAACATTATCCACTGCTCTGGAAAGCATCTCCCTGTTTACCTGATAGGGTTTCAGCAGTTTTATGCGCTCCTCAAATTTATCCTCCTCACCCATGGAAACCCATACATCGGTATAGACAACATCAGCAGCTTCAACACCCCTGTCGATGTCATCGGTAACCGTGATAGCAGCGCCATTTTCCTGTGCAACCGTTTCACAATACGAGACCAGTTCATCGCCCGGGAAGAGTTCTTTCGGGGAGAGTATTCGCATATCCATACCCATCTTGGCACCACCAATGAGCAGTGAATTGGCGACATTATTCCTGCCGTCGCCGACATAGACGAACTTTATTCCTTTTAAACTCCCACGACATTCCTTAACCGTCAGGAAATCTGCAAGTATCTGAGTGGGGTGATACGCATCGGTCAATCCATTCCATACCGGCACGCCACCATATTGGGCAAGCTCTTCCGCTGTCTTCTGTTTAAACCCTCTGAACTCAATCCCGTCAAACATCCTGCCAAGGACTCGTGCAGTGTCCTTGACCGTCTCCTTTTTCCCCAGTTGAATATCACCTTTACCGAGATACTCAGGGTGAGCGCCTTCATCGACGGCAGCGGCAACAAAAGCGCACCGGGTACGGGTGGAGGGCTTTTCGAAAATAAGCACTATGTTTTTGCCTTTGAGCCGCTCTTTTCGAACACCTTCTTTTTTCTCTTTCTTTACTGCTATGGCAAGGTCAATAAGATACTCAATCTCCTGCGGCGTGTAATCTTTAAGCGTTAAAAAACTTTTTCCCTGTAAATCAAGAGCCATGTGGTTTCTCCTCATGTGTGAATTATTTAAAACGCTGTAACAGTTCCTCAAGGTTCGGCGAGCCGATTTCATCCAACCGGTACCGGACACGAATGTGCGGTTTATTGATGGTTAACAGTTTACCGAGATCAATCGGTGTGCCGACGACAACCAGATCACAATTGGTTTTATTGATAACCTCTTCCAGGTCTTTCATCTGTTTTTCACCATACCCCATCGCCGGGAGCAGCGTACCGATAAAGGGATACTTCTCAAAGGTGTCGGCAATTGAACCTGAAACAAAAGGGCGGGGATCGATAATTTCAGCGGCACCAAACTGCTGTGCAGCGATCATACCCGCGCCGTATTTCATCTCGCCATGCGTAAGCGTGGGGCCGTCTTCAACAACCAGCACCCGTTTCCCCTTAATAACATCCGGGTCATCAACTGATATGGGAGAATTAGCCTCAACCACCACGGCCGTGGGATTATGCTTTTTAATTGTCGCTTTCAGGGTATCGACATTTTTCTGTTCGGCAGTGTCAACCTTGTTAATAATGATAACATCAGCCCTGAGCAGGTTTGCCTCACCCGGATAGTATTCAAGCTCATGGCCTGCCCGGTGGGGATCAGTCACCACAATCTCCACATCTGCTTTATAAAAAGGAAGATCATTATTGCCGCCATCCCAGACAATCACATCAGCCTCTTTTTCCGCTTCGTGCAGTATTGCCTCATAGTCAACACCCGCATAAATAATACTGCCGATATCGATATGCGGCTCATATTCCTCCATCTCCTCTATAGTACATTTATGGATCTTCATATCCTCCAGTGTGGCAAACCGCTGCACCTTCTGTTTGACAAGATCGCCATAGGGCATGGGATGTCGAATGGAGGCAACCTGTTTCCCCATGTTTTTTAATATCTCAACAACTCGTAACGACGTCTGACTCTTCCCGCACCCCGTCCTTACCGCACATATCGATATCATCGGCTTGGAGCTTTTAATCATGGTTGAGTTTGCGCCAAGAAGCGTAAAATCGGCTCCCCAGGCAATAACCTGGGATGCGAAATGCATGAGATAGGAATGCGAAATATCGCTGTAACTGAAAAAGACCTCATCGATGTTTTCGTTTCTTATTATCAACTCAAGGTCTGACTCGGCTTTAATCGGAATACCATCGGGATACAACCGTCCACTTAATTCCGGCGGATACTGCCGTCCATCGATGTCCGGTATCTGTGTGGCGGTAAACGCTACCACATCGTACAATTTATTTTCTCTGAAATATACATTAAAATTATGAAAGTCTCGTCCTGCTGCTCCCATTATTACGGCTTTTCTACGTTCCATAGTTCATTATTCCTTCATGTTATAATGAATATATTCAATTAAGTATATACCTGTGTGCCGGTCTTACCGTCAATCGCCTGCACTATTTTCTCAAGAGAGGTAATAATAGTTTTTCGGTTTTTAGCTGATTCTGCAAAATTAATGGCCGCCTGAATTTTTGGCCCCATACTGCCCGGAGGGAAATGCCCTTCTTCAAGGTATTTTCTCGCTTCGGAAACAGTGAGCCTGTCCAGCAATTGCTGATCCGGCTGCTGAAAATTAATAGCGACTTTTTCAACCTCTGTCGCAATGACCAGCAGGTCGGCACCGATCTGTTCACCGAGTTTCGCACTGGCCAGATCTTTATCAATAACCGCCTCAATACCCTCAAAATGCTTATGCTCAGTAGTAACCGGTATTCCACCGCCACCACAGGCGATAACGATAAACCCATTGTTAATCAGGGTCTGTATTTCACGCCATTCAATAATTTTAACCGGATCCGGGGAGGGGACAACCTTGCGCCATCCTTTGAGAGTCAATTTGAATCCCTTCTTCCTCCGTTTAAATGCCGGGCCGACCGGTTTGGTAGGATTTTTAAACGCCGGATCATTTTTATCTACTTTGACGTATGTCAGTACTGTGGAAATGAATGGATCATGTACTCCGATATTCATTAACTCATTATCGAGCGTCTGCTCTATCATATACCCTATCTGCCCCTGAGTTTCCGCTACCAGTATCTCTAACGGCAGCTTCGGCAAACGGGAATACTGCTGCTGCTGCATCAGGTGGCCAACCTGCGGCGCATTGCCATGGGTAATGATAATTTTATGCTTTCTTGACAACCGAGCTATCTGGCTTAAAGGTATCCGCAAATTCTCAAACTGCTCCTCAATCGTCCCTTTCTGGCCATCTTTGATCAATGCATTTCCACCGAATGCAATGATCAATGTTTTCATTTTCTTTTTCATAATCTAATTAAGCCCCTGATACACAGGTACCTGATCAACGAAATTTATTCTTGATGATAAATCGGGAAGGTGTTCAGCAGACAGGGTAACTACTGCTTTTTAACCCATACTGTCCGACAATAAAAACAAAACACTAAATGTTGCGTATTATCTATATTTTTTTGCAATATTTTACATTATCAGATTCTATGCTATTAAAATAATACATTTTTCGCAATAAATGTGTGTTTAATTATGAGATTAATTTATTTTTTCCTTCCAAATCGACTGGTATTTGAAAATCAAAACAGTCTCCCTTTTTTACCTGAAACGAAAAAAAAAAGGATATAATTAAATATTGCGAAAAAATTCTATACTAAATATAACTATCTGATAAAATCGTCTGTGAAAAAAAATAATATCATTTGTTTAAATATATGAGTACAATTACATATTTTAGTATTTATACATTTTTTAGGAGGGGCACATGAATATCGGTTTAATAAAAGAAATAAAAACTGAAGAATACCGGGTAGCTCTGACACCGGCAAGCGCAAGTGAATATATTAAAAATGGACACACGGTTTATGTTGAAAAGGCAGCGGGTGAAGGATCAGGCTTTACTGATGCTGCTTATGAAAGACGCGGCAGTATCATTGAAGCGGATACACGTAAAATATTCGACACCTGTGAAATGATTGTTAAAGTAAAGGAGCCGCTGGAAGAAGAATATGAGCTGTTTCATGAAGGTCAGATACTCTATACCTATCTGCACCTCGCGGCAAACAAACCGCTTACCGAATTCCTCATGGAGAAAAGAATAAACAGCATCGCCTACGAAACAGTAATGGAAGATGACGGTACCCTTCCACTCCTTAAACCCATGTCGGAGATAGCCGGACGGCTCTCTATACAGGAGGGCGCGAAGTATCTTGAAAAAGCCTTTGGCGGCCGGGGAGTATTATTGGGCGGTGTGCCTGGAATCAGGCGGGGCAAAGTATCAATTTTAGGAGGAGGGGTTGTCGGCACCAATGCATGTAAAATCGCTGTGGGGATGGGTGCTGAAGTAACGATCCTTGATATTTCATCGGAACGACTGACCTATCTCGACGACATCTTCGGCAGCTCCATAACAACGCTCTACTCAAACGATACCAATATCGAAGAGTGCTTGCAGGATGCTGATCTGGTCATCGGCGGCGTTCTGATCCCGGGTGCCGCAGCACCTAAGCTGGTTACCAGAGAACACCTGAAGATTATGAAAAAAGGTGCGGTTATTGTTGATGTGGCAATTGATCAGGGTGGCTGCTGTGAAACGGCGAAACCAACATATCACTCAGATCCGACATATATTATTGATGATGTAGTGCATTACTGCGTCGCAAATATGCCGGGTGTGGTTGCGCTCAGTTCAACGTATGCCCTGACCAGTGTGACAAACCGTTTCGGACTGCAAATTGCAAACAAAGGATTAGAGGATGCGGTAGCTTCTTCTAAACCAATACAATTAGGGGTTAATACCTATAAAGGAAATTTGATGTATGAGCCGGTAGCAAACGCGCTCGATTTAACCTATACTTCATGGAGTGAGGTCTAAATGATTTTTAATAATGATGTAAAAGTTGATGAAATCGATCTTAACATAATAAAGCTGCTCAAGGAAAATGGCCGGGTTCAAAACAATGAAATAGCATCGCGTTTAAACATCTCTGAAGGAACGGTAAGAAACAGAATCAAGAAACTCATGGACGCTGAGTTTCTTTCGATAAAAGGCCTTATCAATCCCTGCAAGATCAAAGATAAAATGATCATTTTCCTTGGTATTACACTATCTGAACAAAGAAACCTGGAAAAAGCTGCACATCTTATTATGAATCTTCGGGATGTTACAGCGGTATATATGATCACCGGCAGGTATGACCTGCTTGTCGAAATTTTCATTGAACCCTATAAACTGCTGAACTTCCTCAGTGACGAGATGGCAAAGGTCGAATACATCGCCTCGACGGAAAGTTTTGTCACGTTGAAGCCCTATAAAAAATGGATATAATGTAGAAAATCATTTTGCTTACCGACAAAAAAAGATCTGCATTTCCGCAGATCTTTTTTTTATGTAACTATTCAGGTGATGTGACTTTTTCAGTGTCATTGCGAGTAAAGCGAAGCAATCTCATTTCTCAAACGGAGAAGATTGCTTCGCTTCGCTCGCAATGACATTATTAAAAACTATACCTGAATAGTCACTTTTTATTAAAATAGAGCTACTTACTATTTCTTCTTGCTTATGTCAACCGTGATTGACGCCATTGAAGCTGCCGGACCGGTAATCAAGCCATACTGCCATTCAAGGAGATACATACTGATATCAAAGGTACAGCGTCCCTTCTGAAAACCCAATCCTGCGGTAATTTTCATGCGAGTAGTTTCTGTATGCTCACCGTCGATATTCGTCAAGACAGCGTTTTCAATATTCTGCTGAATAATATTATTAATAGCATCCGGTGTTAGCTTACGAGTAACAATTTCCCTTGACCATCGGTATCTGAGCCCGAAACGTGGTGTGAACGTATCGAGAAACAAAAAATCTTTCACCGGCCTTTCTATCCCTAAACGGAAGGTATGATAAATATAGGTGGAGGATATCTCCGTAGTATCATATGAATCACCGGTTCTTTTGGCAAATTCAATACCGCCGTCATACTCAGGAGCCAGATAGAGGTTGTCGGAAAATGAGGGCTGGCAACCAAGAAACCAGTCAATTGCATTTGATTCCCATTTATATGACACGGTATCCAATACTATCTTTTTGTCAATTGTCGTTGCTCCTCCGGTTGTAAAAATCTCTGTTTCCATATTTTTTTGAAATTTATAACTTTTCTTTCCATACCACACACCCACAATCCAGAAGGTGTTTCCGATATCTGTCCAGAGCATCGAGCTTCCTTGTAAAAAATAGTTCTTCTCAAACGACGATTCCCAGGTAACATTACTATTGGTTGCCGTCACTTCTCCGGTTAAATTTGCACCGTCCAATACACCTTTACCCGCCTTATCCAGGTAGTTCGTCTCCCGGGTTCCTTTTATACTGGGGAAATAGGCCTTAATCTGCGGCACCCAGGCAATAGGTCCCAGAGTAATTTTTGCATCAAGGATCACCCCTTTATTAAAAATGCGTTTATAATCGGTGGAGTCGTACTCAACATTCGTTGTCTGTGTCACCGAATTGTTGTCGAGATAATCATACGAGAGTTGCAGTTTATGTGAAGCTTCATATTTGGTGTGCTCTATAAAACCGCCAAGGCCGATGCTGTTATCATCATTTATCTTAAAGCATAAATTGAGATGCGGATACCGGGGAATTTTCGATAAATTGGCATCAGTTATCCACAACTCATCACCTGCACCTTCAATAAATTGAGCCGCTTTTATATAGTAATCACTACCCATTGCAACGTCACCATTTGCAGTCAATCCAAAAAGAAAGTGCTCCCCTATAGATTTAATTGCAACAACAGAACCGTAAATTGCTTTTCCAACTCCTATAATGTCTCGATTAATCGCCGAGCCCTGTATCTGATCGGGAAAGGAGCTGATTGAGCGAGGATTACCTATAGTCCATCCGATATCATCACAAATACCCGAGCCTGCTATAGCATCCAGCCTCGCATTGACACCCTCAATGTTTTGTGCAATACTGCTATAGGTAACAAACAGTATTACTAGAAATGCACCAATTCTTTGTACCATTACAACCCTCCTTAAAAAATAATTAGGTCTTAATTAGTTTCTGTTAAATTTAGCTTGTTTTGAATGTCATTCCGGCATACATTTGGCCGGAATCCAGCTTTTTGAGTGTTTCAGGGCATGGATTCCCGCCTAAAATACGCGGGAATGACGATCATTTGTCAATTGTTAACGGAAACTAATTACCGTTTGCCTCTTTGTAAATATTTTTAGAACTGTTGAGAATATGAATGTTCCCCTTCCCCTACGAAGAATATCTCTGACACAACGGAGACTACCTCCCGCAGGTAGTAAATTTTTCTATTATAAATAATTCTATTTCAATATATTTATTTGCTTTTTTGAATAAATAACTGAATAATTATCCTGTTTTTAAGATAAATCCTGCCTCATTGAAATTTTAAAATTTATAATAATTATTTGCAAATAGTGTTACGAAACCATTACTTTTCTTCGCTGTTAGTATATCTAAATATATTTCAAGGTAATTGCTTTTCAGAGAGGCATAATCATATTTTAATATTAATTAAGCGGGGCGATTCTGATTCTATATAGTTTCACTCTATAGAATTTTATCCTGCGGGGGAAAGAACGTATCCGGCTAACCAAACAATAATTTCAGAGAAGCTGACCTCTATAACTTAAAAATCAATAAGCTTATAAGTGTAGGCTGGATTTTAATATGATACCAAGTTGGAATAATGGAGTAGTGGTGTACTGGAGTGTTGGATTTTATAGCTTTTTATCCATTATTCCATCACTCCAATACTCCATAAAAAGTGTTAAATGCATAAATCCAGTTATCATAGTAAAATCCCAGAGATCAGGAGTTCTGAATTTACGCAGAATGGTAGTTAACTCATGATTCTGCAATGGAAAAAATAGCATATCCCTGGAAGCCAACTCTGGTATAGATAGTATTATTTTTTCCACATTGAATCGTTAAACTTAGGTATTACTATCAAGCAAATTATATTTCATCATTAACAGGAGGTTCTGTTTCATGTTAAAAAAAATACTCTTTATTTCATTGACGGTTTGTGTTTTATTCACCATGAATCAGGCACAAAATATCGAAGGGGTGAATGCACGCCTGGATGGTATGGCTGGTGCAGGAATTCCGGACGATATCGGGTGGGTCTGTGTTAATCCAAGAAATTTTATCAAATACCCGGATTATATACAGGGGAACGCAGTTATTAAATCTTATTGGGGAGTAAATGAGTTATTTGGAAGATTAATAGTACTTAAATCTATCGGCGACAGGGTTGTTGCGGGACTAACGGCAAATAACGCTTTAATGATGTCAGGTGATTTTTACTCTAGAGGCATCATTTTTATGGAGGCGAGTGGAGATTTTGGTTTCACTTCTCAAGATATAAACTATACTCATTTGCCGGCATTTCCGCAAATAGGTGCCAATATTAAAATTACTGATGATATAAATGTTGGTGCTTTATTTATGGGAGAAGGTATTCGACAAGAAAGCGAATATTCTATTGTAGATTCCTCGGTTACACCACTGGTCACAGATTCTCTAAGAAGCAGGAAATATGTAAACTTGGGTTTTGCCATTGATGCAAATATCGGTCTTGGCAAGTTTGGTTTTGCGCCAAAATTTTTACTTAATTTCCCGAGAATGACCGGTGAGGATAAAATGACCACGGTCGCCAATGAAACACATACCATGGACTATGAATCAGATGCAGGGCTTAAATTAGTAGTGGGGACTGCAGCATGGTTTGTTGCATTGAAATACCCCATTGTTGGCGGTATCTACTATATCAGGGAGCGTTATCAATTCTCAAAGACATCCAAAGGTATGAATCTAGATACAACCATACAGACCAAACCTTTTACAAATAATATCGTATTTGTCTTCCTGGGTTCAGAAATCCATTTTGGTGACGGGTTCATGTTTACTCCTGAGCTGGACCTTGAATTTGTCAATTTACATTTAGAAGGATTGGAAAATAAAACCGCAATACATGATTCGGTGAAAACGTACAACATGTACACTATTCGTCTGGGTATGGAGAAAAAATCAAAAAAACTCAGGTTTCTTGACCACATTACAGCGCGTGCCGGTTTGGTGTATAAATATGCACAACGGAAACTAAAGATAACCGATGCCCTGGGTAACGAAGACATTACCAAATACTTTGTTGAAACAAATAATGATAAATTTGCGCAGAATAGAGGAACGAAACTCGCCGCAGGATTAGGTATTACGAAAGCACGGTTTACGATTGATGTAAGTACAGATCTTATGTCGTGGACTGGAACAGTAGTTACCGGACCAAGAGCAGGAATACTTTCATTAACGGTTGATATTGCAAAGAATCCACGCTATAAGATGGATGAATCTGTTTCCGAACCACCGCCACCCCAAAGTGAACCTTTCGATAGTGAAATACCTGCATCACAAAGTGAGCAGGATTATGATGAACCATCTGATGATTTTGGTTTAGATACTGAATAACAATTTCTTTCGTCTATATGTATAAAAAGGCCGGTCTGTTAGCTGGCCTTTTTTATTTTTATTCTTAACAGTTGACAAGTAATTTGATTGTGGGAAAGGGAAGTGCTTTTTATACACAGTTATGCTTTTTTACCGTATATTATATTGAGAAAGAGGAATCCATAAAAACATGAAAGGCCACAATCTCCTGATAACAGAGTTGGATTTGGTATTTCTTTACATATCTCTGCGGGAGATATACACCATTATGTCCTTCATGTATAACGATAATAAAAGATGATATAGGTAATGAATAGCACTATCATTAAAAAAATACTACTTTTTTATGTGCTATCGGTGATAGCTCTGTCGGTCACCTGTGTTAAAGTTCTTGATCCCGAGATACCGGGCACCATTACCCTTTTTGCTCCACAGCAACTATATGCGACCGCTGCAGAAATTGTCTGGAGCCGTGTAACTTCTGATAATTTCTCGGGTTATATCGTATATTACGATACCCTCCCCGGAGTGAGTGATTCCAGTAACTATGCCACATTAACAATTTATAAAAATGATACTTCATTTATCCTAAGCGGGCTGGAGGAGAATACTACCTATTATGTAAAAGTTTTTGCCTATAACAGTACGGCCTACCGGGAAAGCAACGAAATTATATTTTCAACACAGTCCTGTACCTGCGGTGTTTTTACCGGTGATCAACAGGACGGCATGGCCCTGATTCCTGCAGGATGTTTTATCAGCAGGGATTCATCGGTTGCAGCCCTGACCCATGACTACTTTATGGATACTACTGAAGTAACCGAGGTAGAGTGGAACAGGGTAATGAGCACCCTTGGTACCGACACCTCGGAATTTTCAGAGAAAGAGTGGAATTATATTCTCGGGAAGAATACTTCTACTGCAATAACACCGAAAGTCGATATCTCATGGTATCAGATAATCCTCTTCTGTAATGAAAAAAGTAAGCAAAAAGGAAAAGACACCTGCTTTATCTATACAGCAATGGTTATTGACACTGATGCTACAGCAATCGCATACTTTGCCGACCTGCAGTGCAGCTTTGTTGCTGAAGGATTCAGACTACCGACAGAGGATGAATGGGAATACGCCTATCGCACCGGTCAGCAAACAGAATATTATTGGGGCAGGGATGGAAATACTTCACCGGACTTTCCTTATGATAAAACGTATCCTGTCTCTGAAGAAGATAAGGAAGAAATGTCTGAATATGTATGGTGGAAATATAACAATAATCCGAATGGCCCCAAGGAGATTGTCCGGAAAAAAGATAATGCGTGGCATCTGTATGATATGGCTGGAAATGTCAAAGAATTTGTCTGGGATCTCTGGTCGCCGACGCGGGATAAAAACCGTATCGACTATACCGGTCCCCCCATGGGGCCTTCAAGCACCACCTTACATATCGTGCGTGGCGGAAGTTTTCTTGATGATGGAAACAGGCCGGTATTCACTGCATGGTGGCGGGATGATACAAGTTTTCCGGATATGGGCAGCTATAATAATGGTTTTCGCACGGTACGTACCCATATAATCGATGAGTAGGTATTAAGTAAATTTACCTATTGATTTCTCAAATACACTTTTTTATGTGATACCACTATTAGAGAAAAAACTGTCACCAACTCGAATATTAGAATGTAAAATATATGCCAAATAGGGCTATTAGTAATTATGGATATAGCACAGGTAATAATACCATACGCCTCGCCCTTATAATATTCAGTTAAAATAGTTTTTTACCGAAAATTATTCGTCATTAAATCTATTTCTATTAATGAATAACTGCGAATGCCTTTTAAAACAAAATATCGTATATTAATAAAAATTTTTATTTTGCCTTGAATTTAGTATATATTATTAGGTAGGGAGGAATTGTATTTAATTTATAATCTGCTTTCCTAAACTTTATAGGAAATGTAAGGAGGAAGGATGAAACATCTAATTCGAAATCTGGTTTGTTTGTCCATTTTCTGTGTTATAACAAGTTTGTTTTCTGCGACTGTTACGGAATATGATAGGGCATTAGAGTATCTCAACAGAAAAGGGGAAGTGTACTTCAGGAGTGATTTTAGCAGTGATGCCGAGGCTCAGATGATCGCTTCGAATTTTGTTGTTGATTATTTTGACGCTGCATTTGCCTATCTGTACGCTGATAAAGAAAGCTTCCAGGCGTTCACCGAGTTGAATAAATGGTATGAAGTACTTGAACATCCCGGAGATTATCCTGAACGGCTGTACGAACAGATAGGGGAAAATGAACGCGTACATCGGTCGATTAACCTACCCAGTAGTGATGCCCCATACAGCGGATTTGAGAATATGGTTAAAGGCCTGGAAACTGACTATCCCGACATTATAAAAGTCGATGTGGCTGGAACATCAACGACAGGAAAGAAAATTTACAGTGTTAAAGTCAGCAGCGATCCTGATTCAAACCAGTGTAAACCGCTCTTTATTGGAACAGGTACAATGCATGGTGATGAGCCGACAGGATTCATGTGTATACTATACCTTATTGACTGGCTGGGGAAAAACTATGGCAGTGACCAACAGGCGACAGATATAGTTGATAAAACTGAAATGCATTTTATCCCGCTTGTCAACCCTAGCGGTTCTTATAATAGAGGCGGAAATTACGGCAGCCAGGTAAGGCGCACGCCCAATTGTACCGATATTAACAGAAGTTTTCCCTCCCCACCATTCGCTAACCAGTCCACGCAGTATCCTAATGGTGACAAGGAAGGGGATGCTATGCAGGAGTTATATGAAACAAGGTCCTTTGGCATGGGGATGGATCTCCATACGGGTATGACCTCCATTGTTCTACCCTGGTCATGTACCGGAGCGCAGACATATAAACATCCTGATTTTACCGGTTATTTGATGAAAAAAGCTAATAATTTTATATCAGCTGTTGGCGGCATGTCTGGAGGTACGGGGTGGGCTTACACTAAGTGGTATCCTGGGTATGGTACCATTTTTGACTACTCAATATACCATGGTCGTTGCAGATGTTTCTGTTTGGAGCTTGGATCTAAGTCGGTTACTGCAAGTTCTGTGCTTTCTGCATGGAATAAATACAAACCAGGATTTCTCTATTTCCTGGAAGAGGTTCAAAATGGCATTCACGGTGTTATTCTCTGCGGAGGTGATCCGGTTAAAGCGAAACTAACTGTTGATGATCATGACAAATATAATTCAGAAGTTTTTTCAGATCCGATTACTGGCTATCTTCAAAGGCCAATTGAAGCCGGGACCTATTCATTAACACTTACCTATGAACAATACACCGTTGAAATTGAAGATGTAAAAGTTGAAGATAACAAAAAAACCGACATTGGCACTATTGAAATGAGCGGTACCTATATCTCCCAGAAGGCAAAACCACTTTCAGCAAACAGCTTGAGTGCGAAAATAGCTGCCGATAAAATTGTATTTAATAATACGTCCACGTCAGACGCCGTTTTTGTGCTCTATACTGTAAACGGATCGAAAGTAAAAGCTTTTAACGTTAAAAAAGGTGACGCAGAGTCTTATGCGCTAAATACTTTATCAGTACCGCATGCAACCGGCATTTATGTGGTAACTGCAAAAAATAAAACCACAGCTTATTCTCAGCGGATTACAATCTGGTAACACGGGTATTCACGTAACTGGTATCTGTCCGGAAATGCTTTACGCTATGGTATTATTTTAAGTGCTTGTATACTATATATTTCATGCAGCAATCCTATTGATTTAACACAAGATACAGACACATCAACATAGCAAAATATTACGAATAGCAATTATATCACTGCACTAACCGTTACAGCTGATACAATGTGGGAGGGGGGAGGTACCACTGGTGGTCTCGGAAAGGTCTGAATTTCCACAGAAAATCTTCTTACATTTTATATCAAAATAACGCATAATCTCCCGGAAAACAGAATAACCGCTACTATAGCAGATACTCACCGAGGTGGTATTTGGATTTCTACATAAGAGAGTGGATTAACCCACTTTAATGGTAAAGACTGGAATACCTATACCACTTCTAATTCAGAGATTACATAAAATTATATGAGATATTATAGAGAGGTGTTCACTGGAGTAAACGGAAATTAAAAAAAACCTTTCTTTTTTTAACGAAATATAGCTAGATTATGTTTACAGGGGGCCTTTTTAAATCCTTATATGACATTTTAGGTAATTTTGTCAATAGAGGTAATTGCAAAAGTCGAATTATAACAGTAAAAAGTCCATATAAGTCCCTCCTTCGGGGGAGACAGAGCGCAAGCTCACGCTTTGTCTTGGGGGCGTTATGAGACTTTTGCAATTACCTCAATAAACAAAGAATAAATTCGAATAAAAATTCGGCCTCATGGGATTTTATCAATAACAATCACTAGACAGTTGCAGCGAACATATATTTTCCTATTTTAAGATAGTTATAGTTATAGAATTTTACATTATATTTAGAAGAAAAAAAATATCAATAATTTATTGGAGGAGGGGTAAAATGAAAACTATTATTGGAGTCTTGACGGGTTTGATAGTATTCTTTACGAGCAATTCTCTATTTGCAAATGGCAGTGCAGAATATATGAAAGCTCAGGAATATCTTGACGAGAGAGGAGAGGTATATTTCAAATTTTTTGTTAATTCTCTTCTGGATATCAATAAAATATCAATGGAAACCGAGGTCTCTATTGATCGAATAGAGGGAAATAAGGTTTATGCATATGCAAATAAAGAGGAATTTGGAAAATTTGCAGAACGTAACCTTGATTTTGAAGTTTTGGTTCCTCCCGGTCTTCAAACTGAGGTAACCATGTCTGATTCTTATGATGATCCGGAAAGGGGAACACGATTCGATTTCTACCGCTATCCTACCTATCCAGCCTATCTAGCACAAATGAATGCCTGGCAAAGTCAATACCCTGAAGTCTGCAAACTGGATACCCTGGGATGGACCGAAGGCCCCACCACACACGTATTACTTTGCATGAGAATTACCAGCGATTTAAGTGTTACCAACGGAAAACCAAAATACATGAATACTACCGCGATTCATGGAGATGAAGTCGTGACCTATATGGTTGTGTTACATTTAATAGATACCATGGTGACCATGTATGGCAAGGACCCACGGATTACAGCATTAGTTGATGGTATTGATTTTTATATGTGTCCTCTTCTTAATCCTGACGCTACCTATCTGCGCAGCGATAATTCTGTTCAAGGGGCGCGGCGATACAGTGTCGCCGATAATTTTGATCTGAATCGTAATTTTCCATGCTGGTGTGGCAAACCGAATCATGATAAGTATGGTTTATATACAAAGAGAGCCGCTGAAACGAAAGCGATGTTTGTTCTTCACGATAAATATTACTTTAATTTTGCATCTGATGATCATGGTGGTATTGAGTCTATATACTATCCTTATGCAAATAATGGGGGTCGGTGTCATGATTATTCCTGGTATAGATGGGCTGGTGAAAAATTTGCAAATCAGGTACACCGTGATTGTAATAACAATGGATATTTTACTTTTGCCGGCGCAGATGGCGTAGGAAATTGGTATTTTGAAATGTACGAATCACATGGTCCCCGGATGGATTATCAGACCTATTATGGCCATGGTAAAGGTATGGGACCCGAAACATCTACAAAAAAGATATTGGCCGAGAGTCTGTTGGAAACCCGTTGGTTATGGCTTAAGGAAGCTTACTTAGCATATATGGAGAACCTTATTTTTACCGGTTTACAGGGATTCGTTACTGATTCACAAACCAATGAACCTATTTATTTGGCAAACATGACAAGAACAGGTGACTTCGACAATAATGATGTATTCACTGATTCCTTAGGATTTTATTTACGTTTTACTGATAATGGAAACTATACACTCACATTTTCACATGAAGATTATGTTACAAAGGAAATTCCAAATTTCAAAATGGATGATTATAATAAAAAGTATGAATTGAATGTTAAGCTTTGGCCTGTAGATCCTACCGGTATTAGTAACACCGCAAGTTCTGGTAAAAATAATATCAAAATAACTCCATATAAAAATGGCATTAAGATTAACAGTGGTGAGTTAGGTGATAATATAAAGATAGGAATTTACACTATCGGTGGAAAATTAGTTAAAATGTTACCTGTTTCCACTGTTTTATGGAATGGGAAAGACAACGCAGGTAGTAATGTGAATAACGGGTGTTATGTTGTAAGAATTGATACTGATAATCAAATTTATTTACATAATTTTATTTTAGTACATTAAGTTGATACATAGATTCAATTTGTAAACACACAAATAAAAGCGTTACCACGGTCATTTACTCAATTCTCTGGTAACGCTTTTATTTATAATAATCCATGCAGATTTTTACTATTTTTTCAATTTTACTTAGGCAAAAATATTATATTCTTACTTAAGTATCTTGATAATTTCAGTAAACGTAATCTCATACCGTTCTCTTTATCATGCGCTTGGTATTCACAAGTAAATAAAAAAAAGGAGGGTTTTAATGCTTAAACAAATTTTTATTATTCTTGTTGTTCTTTCACTTTCTTTTTCATCTTTTGCCCAGAACATTGAGGGAATCAATGCGAGGCTGGATGCAATGGGAGGTTCTGCACCATCACTTGATATCGGATGGACTATTAAACATCCGGCGAATATCTGTGACTGGGGAAATCAGGTCCAATCTACCATATGTTTAATGGATATTGCAGGTCTGGGTGTAACATACGGGTCTATTATAGGAATTATAAAATTTAATGAGCTGCTGTATGTCGGTGTCAACTTAAATAACAGAACCATGATAAACACTTTGCAAGAGAGTTGGTATGAAGAAGCAGCTCTTTTTCTTGATTTGGAAAATATAACCGGTGCGGAAGATGCAAAGGATTTCACCAATCTCCCTTATGTAAATCTCGGATTGAAAATCAATGATAATCTTAAACTTGGTATCGGGAGCTATTCAGAAGCGGCTGGTGAAGATTATGAGGCAACGAAAAAAATCGGTTATATTCCTGTCGATACTACCAAGGACTCGATAATCGAATATACAGAATTAAGAGACGGCAAAAGAATACGGAACCATGGCGTTATTGCAGAGGCAAAAATAACGGTAGGACCGCTTACAATCTATCCGCAGGTTACCGTTGGTTTCCCTAAAATAAGAGGTGAAGACTCCGACGATATTCTGGATCAGGCAGAGAAACAATTGAAAGAATCAAATGCTCAAACCGGTGGCACTTACGCAAATACCGATTCAACCTGGGATTCTCCAAAAGCTCTATATGTAAGAGGGGCCTCATATTTCTGGACAGATATCGGCAGTACCTTCTGGATTACCGGTGTGATTTATGAAATGCTCCAGACTCAATTCAAAAAGACTGTGACAAAAAAAACGGGTCAACTAAATGGAGACGGTTCACTTGTTGGTGATTATACCACCACAACAGTTGATTCAATTCGTCCGGAAAGAAATGATAACTGGATTCACTTTTTCCTTGCTTTTACACCTTCATTTTCCGACAACCTTTACTTTGCCCCGGAATACGACGCCGGTTTCGGATGGTATAAAGCAAAGGATCCCGACACGTCACCTGACACAACTTTTTATACCACCTATCACAATTTTCGATTAGGGATTGAAAAGTATATCGACAATTTCTGGTGGTTTGACAAAATAGGATTGCGATGTGGTATTGTGGCAGCCTGGCTAAAGCAATGGAGACATATTGTTAATGGGAACGATGAAATAAGTGTAAGTGATGACGCTTTCCCCTGGAAATCTTATCTCTGGGGATCGAATTATACTAATAAACAAGCAAAGGTCACCGGTGGTTTCGGTATAACCAAAGGACGCGGTACGCTTGATATAAGCTGCGATTTCTTGAAATGGCAGGGACAGGGAGTACTCACCGGACCTTCAGCAGCTATGGCGAGTCTCACGGTGAATTTCAGCAAAAAATATAAATCAGCCGAAGCTGCGGAAACGCCTCCACCACCGGCTCCCAGTGTAATATCTTCTTATGAAGAGCCCATTGAGGAAACTGCGCCGGAACCCGAGCAAACACCATTACCGGAAAGTGACCTGCTGGAAGAATAAAAACTTACAACATACACGTTGTATGGTGAAAGGGTCTGCAGGATGTGCAGACCCTGTTTTCCTATCTTTATATAATTCAACCAATTATAGCAGAATCTGCGATGTAATAACACTCCGTAAAAATTATTTCCCTACCTCATTTATAATAATAACCCACCGAATAATCACATAATTTCAAGTATATTACATTAGTTATAGATAAATCGTAATTTTTGTTATAAATTACTATATATTATATAGTATATCAGTAATTTACAAAATGCTTTTAATCCGGAAAACTCACAATATATTTTTTTAATATTCCTTAATATAGAGAAAAAAATTGGGATTAGAAAATCATTACCTGAAATTTTACATTTACTCCGAGGGAGACGTACTATGAAATATTTTTTATTTCTTACCGCCATACTAGTTATTTTCTTACACAGTCAAATTTTTTCCAGAGACTGGGTTGATATGCCCCGCGTGAAAGACATGTCACACTTGACAGAGCAGCAAAAGGCATATGAGTGGCTTAGCGAAAGGAGTGAAGTAGACCTGGAGATTTATCCGAATGATCCCTTTGATCTTAAACCGCTGGTTAATGTGATTTCCATAATCCACGTAGAACCGGGCAAAGTAATTGCCAATGCTGACAGAAAAGGTTTTGAAAAATTTCTTGAGTATGGGTTTGATTATGAAGTGCAGGTGCCTGTTATGATGACTGGTCCGGTTCCCATGTCCGATTATTCGGAATATTTATCCGGTGAAACAGGCAGACAGAATTGGTATAAATATCCAACGTATGAGGCATATGTCGGATTCCTGGAAAAGTGGGCAGAGGATTATCCGGCTATATGCAAAATGTATGACCTGGGTCCGAGTGGCGTGGCGAGTAAGAACCACAGGATTTATGGCATGAGGATTTCTGATAATGTCGAGGAAAATGAAGCGGAACCGAGATACCTCGAAACAAACGTTATCCATGGTGATGAAGTCCTTAACTTGATGAACTGTTTACATATGGTAGACACCATACTTTCCAGTTATGGCAAGGATGACAGGATTACAAAACTGGTTGATTCATTGGAGATGTGGTTCATTCCGAATATGAATCCTGATGCTACCTATAAAAGCGGGAATCATACTGTTCAGGGAGCACAGAGACGTAATCTTGCGGATAATTTCGATTTGAATCGTAATAACCCGTGTCCATGCGAAGGGGCAGAATGTCATGGAAAGACGGGTCTTTATACTTATTATGCAAAAGAAACGCAAGCATTAATGCTTCTTCATAGTTGGTATAAATTCCAGTTTGCGCAGGACCAGCACGGCGGTACTGAAACCTATCTCTGGCCCTATGGGGGTGTACGAACCAGGCCTAAGGACGAGGACTGGTATAGATGGTTTGCTAAAAAGTTGGTTAAGCAAATTCATGATGATTGCAATAACAGTGGATATATGACCTCATGTGGAGGAGATGGTGTCGGGAATATATACAGTGAATTGTATGAATGCCATGGTATTCGTTGCGATATGAACGACTGGGTTGGGAATGGTAAATCGCTAACGCTGGAGTCTTCAAAAAAGAAGTTGTTGGATGAAGTAGATTTAGCACGGCATTGGCGATATTGTAAAGAAGCGCTGTTCCAATCTTACGAGATCCTTTATGAAACCGGCCTGCAGGGTATAGTCATTGATTCGCAAATGGCCTTCTATGGCGATACTATTCCAATTAACAAGGTTGAAATATCTCGAAATGGTGATCTGCCCAACGGAACGGTATTGACCGATTCCGCGGGCAGATATGTAAAATATATGAATATAGGAACCTATACCCTTACCTTCGAACATGAAGATTATGTTACAAAAGAGATTAATAATTTTCAGATTTCATCCTATGATAAAAGATACAATTTATTTGTTCAACTCTGGCCGGAAAATCCTACCGGTATTACAAACAATGGCAGTGCCCTTAAAAATGTTTTTACCGTTATCCCCTGTAAAAACGGGGTGAGAATTAACTGTAAAAAAGTCAGCAGGGATGCTACCATTGGTATTTACAGTTTAAAGGGGAAAACAATAAAAACGATTCCTCTTAACGGGTGGGCAAGTGTTACCTGGGATGGCGTGGACAATAAAGGCAGGCCTGTCAGCAATGGATGCTATATTGTTAAAGTAATCAATAACAAACAAAAATATTCAACGAGCTTTATTTTTAACAGATAACTGCTAACGTTTATATGCGAATACAAACGCCGGTGTGATTTTATCATGTCGGCGTTTTTTTATAAAACAACTACTTTTTAAGGTTCAGGACTTCTGATCCTCCGTAAAATAAAATAAACTATTTTTTTGCGTTCATAGCCGTAGGGGCAAAAAATTTTGTGCCCCAACGGTTCTATAAAAAATCAAAGCATATCTTTAAAACACATTATTGTTTTTCGAACGATCATTGTAACTCATTGAATTTTGGCTATGAAGTCCGGAGTCCTGAGGGTAACAGGGGATATTAATAAACGGAAGGCTTATTTAATTTTTTAACTTTCCTTCTTACTTTTTTCATTAAACCCGCATTATTACAGTACCGTAAGAACTGGGTATAATAAAAGTATGCTTCTTTACTGTTTTTCTTCGCCACCGCATAATCACCCAATATCTCATAGGGACCAGACACAGAACTGTCCATGGAAACTATCTCTTTACAATATGAGACCTTTTTGTCAGCATTTTTTTCATCTTTCAGCAATTGTAACAGTTCCCCGATTCTGAATTCCCTGGTTGTCGTTTGAAAGTTATATTCACGAAGTGCTCTTTCAGGATGGTAGTTTATCAGGACTTTACTTTTCTTATTTCTGTATGATGTGAACAGTGAAAGAGCATACGCATTATCGTGTAAATAATTAACCAGTAACTCGTGAGAGTAAAGGCAGATTCCTGTCCCTTCTTTCTGAATGTGCGTATATTTTTCGGATTGCCAGAGAGGTTTTGTATTAAACACCGATATCTTTCCATCAATAATTTTAAAGAGCCACAAGGTATCTTCAAACGGTATTCCGGTGAGTGCGTTTATTATTATTGAATCAGTTTCAAAGGGGCGAATTTTTCTTCCTTCCAGATTAATTAGAATCAGATCCACTATTTTAGAAACTATTCTTGTTCTGACCTGGATGGCATACTCCGGCGGCAGAGGAAGCGGCACCGGTTCTCTCTCAGTTTTATCTACATACAATTTAACCAACCCTGACAGCACGGTTCCATTTTTGAGAAATACCCGTGCATGCTGATTGTTTAACGTCTCGACTCCCCACCAGTTAAAACCTTCATCAGCATAGATCAGCGTACCGGTGATTATAATTATACCAATGGTTAAACATGCACTACCCAAATTGTTTAATAGAACATCCCTTTTACTCATATACCGTATTTTATCCCCGGTTATATTTTAGTATGTTACTTTTTCGACTAATAATATAAGAAATGTAAAAAATTGTATCTATAGAATCTGAATATCTCGCATATAATAAAGGTAACCGTTCACAGGTTCAGGGTTCCCCGTTCAAAGGTTAAATCGTCTTTTTCTGTGAAAAAATGTTGTGATGATGCTTGAGTTTGTAAACATTCATGATAACAGTGTGTTAAGCAGAGGGGCATGTAAATGACCATTCTGCTTCTACACAATGTTATCAAGGAGCTTTCATACCTGCTTTCAGGGATAACAGTGTGTTAAGCAGAAGGGCATGGGAATGACCTTTCTGCTTGTACACAATGTTATGCTTCAGTATAGAAATGCCTCGAAAACCCTTAAACGAAAAGGAGGGAATTTATTTCCCATTTGCCTGCTTGCTTTAAATGAAAAACAAGGGACAACTACTATTTTGTCGTATTATCTAATCACCTGCATCCGCTTCGTTAAGGACATCGTCCCATTAGTGACCGTATAATAATACACACCTGCAGAAACCTTATTGCCAATAGTATCGGTGCCATCCCAGGAAAGATGAGTTATATTCTGCGACAGCAGCCAGCAGCGGATCAACCTGCCATTAGTACTGTAAATTGCCAGCAGGGCATCGGATGCCACGGTATTCAGTCTGCAGCTTATTACCGTCTGGGACACAACCGGATTGGGATAATTACGCAATGCTTTCACAGCCTGGACATGATTGTTGGAGAAATCTGCAAACGTACCCACGCTTTCAGCGAAATAGACATGCGGATCAGGCACGCCGATATAAGGATGATTCTCACTTCTTCCCGACGCATCCGCTGCATGCACATAATAGGACATCTCGACGCTCTTCTCCGGCTGCGGGATAATAGCTTTATACTTGTCACCTGAAATGTTCTCAAATCTTACTTTAGAGAAATCCGATTGGCCCTTAGGTCTATAAAATACCAGAAGTGAATCTGAAAGTAGATTCTTGCCGCTATAGGCTTTAAATGTTGCCTCAACAGTATATCCTTCGCCATCAATACTGGTAACCGTATCATGCAACGGCAGATGGCATATATAGAGCATACCCCTGTCAGCGATACCCTTGGTACGGCAGTGATACGCATCGGTATTCTGAAACGAATCGAATTGATACCCACACACTTCATACCCCGGCATTGCTTGTTTATATGCGTCAAGCGCTTGGTCGTCTTGAGAAGTACCCGCAAGAGGTACCATTACTTTCTTATTCAGAATAAGTGAATTGGTGTAGGCTTCATTATCGGCGGTGCTGGTAACCCGGTAAATTCTAAAGGGGGTATCGTAGGCCGATTTTTGGGATTTGAAATAATCGACGACCTCTTCCAGTTCAGTATAATCCTGGTTTGACTGAGGAACTTCCCTGATGAGCAACTTATCCGGTGCAAGGTACTTTCCCCAACAGTCAATATGATCGATATGGGTACTGTTCGGGTCATCCATCAGATGATACGTCTCAATGCCTAAATAATCTTTATGCACTTTTTTAACGTTTGACCCATTGTTATTGTTTTCCGTAACAACGAGCTTTGATGAAGCCGAGTTTCCATAACCATCGGTCATATAATTCCCACCACAGTGCGTCAGCCCCATGTTATACACCGAAACATTAAGCTCAGTACCCACCAGTGCATTAGTCTTGTTATCATCGGGTCTGTTTCGATTATATTCAAAATCAATAATGGCAAATTCATCATTGCCATCTATTATCCACCAGGGACCGTAATCACGGGTATAAATCGAATTTAATTCGGCGGTAATAAGTATGACATTGTCCATATTAACACCGCCATTCTCGAAAATATTCTCTACACTTGATTCATTCTCTGTTAAACAGTACACTCGCGCATCTTCAGACATCTCTTTTATTGACTCTGTTGGAATGCCGAAATTACCGGGATAGGCTATTATTACACCTTCCATCGGCTCGAACTCAGCGACATTGCGCACCGGTGCAGGCGGCGCCGGCCTTGTACGGGTCGACTGGTAATCTCTTGACTCCTGCGCCAGCCGCATTGTTTTCTCTGCAAATGTTTCCCAGATCGGCAGTTCACCCGGATGCCGTGCAAACCAGCCCCGGTCAAGGCGCTGAAGCTCTCTATCAGAGATACTATTCTCGAAATCCCCGGCTGGTACGTTTAAAAAGAGTATAAACAGTAGTACACTACAGAAGACAAATCGCATGTAAACGCTCCCCATAAAAAGAGTTGCAAGAATAGACTTCTTGCCCCCTCCATTAATCCCAAAACGAGTGTATAGCCTGAAAAAGTGGATTTAAAAATAGAATATAATGAGGAAAGTGTTTTTCACCCTTCCTCATTGATAATAACGCAAAGATACCTCTCTTATATAATATACTCAAAATGGCCGTAATTTGCTTAATTTTCAAGGTCTTAAGCAGTTTTAACGGTAAATTCCGCTGACAGATTTTGTTCTTTTTAAAAAGTGAGAAAAAATAGAAAATAGGGACGGTCAAAATTTATCAGTTTATGATATTTATTAATTCCATGCCGCTAAAAGCAAGAATTTCCGTCCCTGGCGCCATTATTATATTATGTCCGTAGACATCGAAGGAAAACGTATCTTTTCTGATGACTAAGATCGTTTTTTTCTGAATATTCCCTTAAGCTGGCGGAATATCCTCTACTAAATATATACGATATTTATTACAATCTTACTTTTTCGAGCTTATATCAACCGTTAGTGTTGCCATAGAAGCGGTAGGGCCGCTAAGTATCCCTGATGATTTCCACTCAAGCAACTCTGCACTTATATCAAAGGTGGCGCGTCCTTTAGTCACTCCTAAACCGAGTGTCAGTTTCATACCATCAGCTTCCTTTAAATCATTGTAAAAATTTTCCCAGATTTCATACAACTCTTCTTCTTCGTAGATATCACCATCTGCACTTTTATAGCGCCTGACTTCTTTATCGATTCTATAGACCATCCCAGCCCTGAATGCCAGCTCATCAAAAATCCATACCTTATCAACAGACTTCTCAATACCCAGTCTGAATGTATGATACACGTAAAATACTGTTGTATCTGCCAATTCACTTACTGAATCAGCTTGATTTAATTTAGTGGGTTCAATAGAATATATTGCTACGCCACCATCATACTCAGGTCCCAAAAACAGATCATCTGAGAACGATGGTTGAAATCCAACAAACCAGTCTATAAAACGATCTGTACGATTAGAAAAATCAACCGTTTTATTTAAATTAAAACGATAGTTTTCCTGGCGATACCATCCACCAACTATCCACCAGGTATTTCCAATATCCCACCAGGCCATGGTGCCACCTCGAAAAAACCAACTGTCCTTAACAACCAATTCAGTCTTACTTGGATTTGTACCTTTTTCTTCCGTTATCCATGACAAATAAGGTTTACCGAAAGTAAATATCGGAACGAGTGTAAGAGGACCTAAGGTCAATTTTGCATCAACAGTACCTCCCCAGTTAACCATTTTTCTAGTACACGATGTGTCAATTGTCACATTATTAACCGTATCCTTTTTGGTATAATATCGATGATACACTTCAGAAAATCCGCCGATTCCTACAGAAAAGTCATCATTAATTTTAGCACAGAGACTAAGGTGAGGGATATCTACAATTTTCGAACCAGTCTCTACACCAAGAGTTTTTGCGATGTTGTAATAATCTCCCCATAATACACTACCATTATTAGCCGTTAATCCAAAAAGGAAATGTTCACCTATTGATTTTATTAATACCATTCTTCCAAATACACTGCCGAGCCCATCAATTTCACTGATAACTGCCGAGCCTTGGATTACATCCGGAAAAGAGGATATTGCACGGGGGTTTCCGATAGACCATCCGATATCATCCGGAAGTCCTGAACCTCCCATTCCGTCTAAACGGGCATTAACACCTTCAATATTTTGGGTATATGCTGCCGTAACGAGTCCTAAAACAACCAGTGCAGCAACTATCCTTTTTATCATTCAAAACCCCCTTATATGGTTTGTGCAGTGTATAAATAGGATTAAACTAGCGTAAATTTGAATACTCAACTTACCATTAAAAAAATACATTATTTATATAGTTGGAATTTATAACTATTATTATTTTCGGCACAAATAAGTATTTTCGCATTTGAGATGTCTGTTTAATAAAAAAAAGGGAGATCATATAGACCCTGACCTCTCCATTTTTCAAATTATCCCTAATGATGACTTACAAATAAGCTCCTGAAATTCATGCGCGTTAATTATTAATTAACATAGATAAACTGTTTCGATATAGATTTGTTAGTTGTCTTAATATTGACAAAGTAATACCCATTTCCAACAGGAGCTCCTTTATTATCCCGGCCATCCCACATTCCCTGGCCTTTAGCAACAGGAAGCTGACGTATCAATTTTCCTTGAATATCATAGATTGCAATATTTTGATATATCGCAGGGATTCCTGAACGTATTAACACTCTGCCTTTGTATGGTGTTACTGATATACTATTCTTATTGAATGCCGTTGCATTAGAAATGATACCGGTAGAACCGTCCCAGAGTTCTACATCGAGAACGGTTGCTTCACCATCTTTAACCACTACGCCACTGATGGTCTTGGTGATGTATTTTTCACAGGTAAACTTGACGCTATAGGTTCCAGCTTCGATTGGACGGTAATAATCACCATGCGGTAAATGTGAGAAAACCTGTGAATTATCTTTATCGTGACTCACGATAAACACCTCCGCTTCAAGAGGCTCTCCTGTCAATGTATCAGTAACGGTTCCATTAATTCCATTCAGTGTTTCTTCTATATATTCCAACAATGCATCTTTATTGTAATTCCAATGAGCATTCAGATTGCTTTCCTGCAATTGCTTAGTACGAGACAACTCAACACAAATAGTTCTAAGCTGCCTGTAGTAGCAGGCACCATTTAAACGTTCACCATTAACCTTGTACCAATCAAAAGCATTCATCCATCCTCCATTATCATCCATGTAGGTTGAAGGACTTGACTGGTGTACTGTAGTAACGTATTGTCTGCATATATCATCCCACCAACTCTCATCAGCAGTTGCTTTACTCCAGCAGCCCCAAATGTAAACAGCAATTTCGGCACCGGAGTGAAAATCTGCTCCTAAAACAAAGTGATGTTCCTCCGTTAAATCCATAGTTGCTATTGTCTCAACCTGAACCGGTTTTTGAAGGGGTTCTCCATTAAGATCCGGACACGGGAAATTACGGTTTAAATCTTTACCGTTTTTATTGGAACGTACCGAACCCCACACAGTGTTGTCCCCTCCCCTATAGGTTCCATCCGGATTAGCACACGGGTTAATCCACACCTCCATATTGTCAACTATATTTTTGACCTGATCGTCACTCTCATAATTACTGAGCAAATAATCAATTAAACGTAACATAAGAATATACCCACATAACTCATCGCCATGTATCGTTGACTGATAGAAGAAAGTCGGTTCTTTCTCATGATCATTAACATTCTTTGATATTTTTGCGACAAGCAGCTTCCGTCCATCTACGGAAGAACCATATTGGATGACCTTACATAATTCAGGATAATCACTCGCATATTGATCCATCATGGAAACGTAGCCACCATAGGTGGGATATTTATCAAACTGCCGATTCTCTTTTTCAGCATAGTCGGACATTTCCGGCTTTTTGCCGGTTAAACCCGGAGGCGTTAATATCTCAAAAGGAATCTCCTGCCGGAGAAACTGTTCAAACCCTTCATGATTTGCATAGGCAAAAACCTCGGTACCAACAAAGTGAGATATTGAAACCCCAAGTGTTTTTTCACTTAACAAGGTATTCGGGGCAGGATAAAACCGCAGATACACTTCACCCCGTGAATCAAGATACCCCATTGCTTTCCGGTATTCCGGATCAGCCTGGGAAATTGCGTAGATAGTATTTCCCATTATCAGCAAGCTTATACACACGCACAGAAAACGTTTCATTTTTTCCTCCTTCAAAGTAAGAAGAAATGGGTGTAATAGTATAGTTTTATTATTCTATAATAAAAAAATAATGTTTATGCTCGATTAATGAATAACTCACTCTCCAGGCTGTTATTTCACCCTATCTCAAATAGCGGCAGTGCTTTTCAGCACTCCTCGGTTTAGTCACCCTTTTCAAAGGTAACTGAACCCAGTAGTACCAAACCAACTTTTTCTGATTTATTCTACGGCTCAGAACCGGAAAAAGAGTATAGTGCCACCTAAAATAATAGATGGCACTATACTGTTCATTACTTTATCATTCTGAAAAATACCCTCTGTGTATTACTTCACAAAGTAGTACTTTTGTGTTACCTTCTCTCCTTCTGAACTAACGGTTATAAAATGTAATCCGGATGACACCGGCTGTTTTACGGTATACCATTTGCCGGCTTCATTGAGCTCAAATGATGCTACTTTTTTACCATTAACATTCCAGATTGAAACGGTGTGTGTTTGAGCATTCGGTATTTGAATTGCCAAAGAGTGTGGTGTATGTTTCACAAGGATTTTTTTCTGCTCAGCAATGTTGGTTACAATACCGACATTACCGACTGTAATAGTCTTGGTTACCGGCATTACATTACGGCCTACAACAGTAAGGGTAAGCTCAGATTCGCTGCTCGGTACATTTACCGACACGGTAACATCCGGCTTTCCACTTGTCATCGCAGATCCCAGGAAACCACTCTCTTTTCCAACCACACCAACCCGGCCGTCAATAGCCGAACCTAACGTGACCTTGATGTCCTGATTGCCCGTTTGCACGGCATTTGGAACAGTCACCGATACTTCTTCAGGTGTATCAGTAAAAACCAGTAATGAGGGATCGCCGAACAATATCCAGGTAACAAAGGTACTCTGGTCATTACCGTTATCAAGCATCTTACATTCGCCGTTATAGATAATCGCGCCGACAGAAAGATAGAGTTCTTCACATAACACCTTTACCATTTCTCTCTGTGCATGCTGCGGCGGTGTCCAGGACTGGCTGATCGAAGAGGACAGATTTACGATAGCTCCTCCTCCGGATTTATTCAACCATGCTTCACCATGACAGTCCCCGCTGCCGGCAAATTGACCGTTATAACACGCCACTGAGATAATAACAGGAAGCTTGTCACCATTATTTAAACTATTAATATTACTATTGCTGAATCCTGTAGTACCCCAGGAGGTCTTACTCCCGTGGCCCATGTAATTAACCCATGAGCGGCCATCATTCAGACCATCTGTCACCTGAGTTTTTGAAGCGCTTGGATCATATATCTGGTCTACTTCAGTATAATTGTAATCCATCATCACTTTACGCATATCCTCCACCCAGTCTTTATCAGGAGGACTGCCCTGCGAGCTGGCAATACCCATTCCTTTGTGATACCATTCACCCTCTTCATCAGGTTCCATTTCGTAGGTTAAAACCTTATTTACCATTAATGTAATTTTTGAAGCTTCGGATGAACAGAATCTTCCAACAAATGCATCCGGATACTTATCGCCACCGGCAAGCAATACATATGATGGGTCTGAAACACCACCACCGGCGGATAAGGTCGGCACATCACCCGATTCTCCAATTAACAGAATGTAGGTGATATCCTCTTCATCATACTTATCCTGTATGAAGCTCTTAAGGGCGGAAGATCCTGTGCCTCCTGTCTCAGAAGGATATTCACATAATTCAGTCTCTATTCCCTTCTGATTTTTCCAGTCTACCAGTGGTTGTACAAGGCTTTTATGCGAGGAGGATACAATGACAATCATTTTATCACCATCCGGTATTGGATCATAACGTGAGCGATTTACGGTATAATTCAGGAAATGCTGGTTATACACCTTATCAAATGTCTCACCAACGGAGGTCTTCTTTTTCGTTAAAATATTTACGGTAGAAACACCAACAGCTTTAACCTTTACTGTTATTGATTCAGCAACTTTCAATACACCTTTTACCGGATTGTACTGAAAGGGCTGAAAACGAATAGCGATACCACGGATGTGACGAAGAATATACGGTGAACCTAATGTTACAGTCTCACTCGGATACCATGCGTCAACAAGTGAATTCGGATCCACAACATACGGAATTGTTGAAGGGTCCTGATTCCTGTAGATGACTCCCCTGGAAGGCATTAACCGATTTACCTTAACCTCCTTGTAGGTTACATCTACAATTTCTACCCCCATTGCCGCTTTATCAGGAATCATAATACTCTGGGTGAAATACGGCAACGCTGCATATCCTTTTTTTTTAAGGAATGCAGCATCAGATACCGAGATAAATCCGAACGTCTCCCCATCAGCATTCACATTGCTTACCGAATACCCCGGCAGGGTAAAATTCAGGGTTATTTCTCCCCGGGTATCGCTTACCAGTGATACTGGATTTGCGAATGAGTTAAAAGCAATGAGAGCGACAAGTACAAATGGCAAAAACATAAACTTCATTTGCTTCTCCATAATTACCCTCCCCTTCACTCTGGTAAAAAGTTTAAAAACAGTTTATAGTTTAGTAGAGTGTTAATGAATTACTGACTATCAGTACAATTTACCCGATTTTGATGTATAATAATAATTTACTATGAAATTTTAACAAAGTATTCATTATTATGAATACTAGACAAAAAATCGCTGACTATTACAATATTCGTAAATTTAACCCTTCCTTTTCTATAGAAAATGTAATTAATCTTCATGGTCCCATCACCAGCACGCCATCAAGACACGTTCCAATCAATAGGTTATTGTTATCATCGATAAATATATCGTTAACTTCATAAAACGGATATAATGGCATATTAAGACTCTGAGCTGAATGAATTGTCCAATCGACATCATCAAATTTGACAATATACCCATTATCAGATTTCAATCCTCCTGTAACAAACCATTTATTCCCTTCTGCATCGATTGCCATGCCATTTATCTTAAAATCTTTTGTTGTTGAAAACACATCATATACTATCCAGCTATCTCCCTCATATTTTACCACACCGGATCGGGTAGCAATCCATAATACTCCATGGGCATCTACAGCCATATCATAGACTGTTTTATTGGCAACCGGCGATTCGCTGGATTCGAAAACTGTCCAAGTGCTACCGTTCAGGCCGGCAACACCGGAATTGGTTCCAATCCATGTAGTTCCCTCCGGACCATGTGTAAAAGTGTACACTATGTTGTTTGGCAATTTTGAATTATTACAGTTATACAGTCTCCATTCCGTACCGGTAAATGTGTTAACACCATAATCGGTACCTATCCATTTCGTACCCTTACTATCAATCGAAATGACATACACAGCTTCGTCTACGATACCTGAATTATTCGGAGTATATTCTGTCCATGTATTATCGTTAATGTGAACCATACCATAGGAAGTACCTACCCAGATACTCCCGTCATTATCAACAGCCAGATCGAGAATATTGTTGCCAGGCAAATCTGAATTATTTGTGGTGAATGTTTTCCAGGTAGTGCCGAAAAACTGAGTCAGACCATTATCGGTACCTATCCACATAGTACCGGTTTTATCACGTACTACTGAAGTAATATTATTGCTGGGAACTCCGGAATTGTCTTTATTATATACACACAACAATCCAACAGTAACATTACCAACAGTATCGTTGGGTGATACCGTAATAGTATCGATAAGCAGTGTATCAGTTGACGGATCGTTTTTTATGCAGTAAAAAAGATTTGATACCAGTGCTGCAGGGACAGAATCCAGAATAATATATTTCCCGTTTATTATTTCCTGGTTGTTCAGATTACATTGAATATCGGTTCCCAGGATATAGATATATCCACTGACAAGGTTTATAGCATCGGGTAACGACACCTTAATCGCGCCGGGCTGTTTAAGGGTGTCCACTATCAGGTCATCATCAGACTGGATACCAGCGATACTGACACCGCTTTTCAATGAACGATTCCCGTTTGTTAAATTCACTGCTTCAATATTATAATATGAGCTGTCGCTGACAGTAAAACGATATTCACCTGAACTATCGGTAGTATCGATCATAGATTCCGGAAGGGTTTCATTTACCGGATTGAATATCTGCGGAATAAGCATTACCTGTGTATTCTGAGCAACTTCGCCGTCAGACGTGATGATTTTTCCGGCGATTGTCTCGATACCGCCGCCATCAGAGACCTGTGTTGGCGACTCCATACTGCAGTGGTACAATCCAATAGAAATTATACCAATACCCAGTACTGACTGCAGTACTCTCATGAATCCTCCCTCCTGAAAACTTTTGATACAGGGAACACGGCAAAATTACACTGATAGACCCTGTCAGGATTACTGCATTTCTGCGCTGCATCAAGCAATTTTTCCCGTAATCTGCTCAACTCCCGGGAAATCATCATATATTCATCTTCTGAAATACTCAATGTTAATGTGGACATGTCACGATTATTTCGCGAGTATCTGTCAAAAGCATCTTTTGCCAGATCCATCATTGCCTGCTGCATGTTAACCAGGGCAACAGATTTAACCTCTTCACCGGTACTCCATACCTGCACTATTCGTTTATAGGTACCATCATCTTTTTTTCTTATTAGTTTCAGTTTCTCGAGTGTTTTAATGGCTTTTTTTGCCTCAGATGGTTTTATCGGCGGCTGTACGATTTTTGCTAATTCTTTATAATCCCCCTTAAAGGGGTAAAACGCTATAATTTCACGAATTGCCGGATAATACCAGTTATCAAATAATTTATACTGCTCTGCAGAAAGAATATTCTTCTCGGTCTTTTTAAAAGACATGAGATTCTCAAAATGCCGGTTTTTCTCATCATGGGCCTTTGCCTTGCAGAACAGTACCATTGTTTCAAAGAATTCCCCCTCTTTTTTACCCAGCTTTAATAAAGTAATGAATTTTGGTACAAGACGCAGGGAAATATGGCGCTCTCCCTTTATGATCTTTGAAAAATAACCGGAATCAAAATGCAGTTTATTTGCAATAAACCTATGTGAAAAGCGGGAATCTATCTTTTTCCGCTCTTGATAATAGTCCTTTAAGAACTTCCGATAATCCAAATAGTCAAAAATATTGACCATTGGTTCACCCCTCAAATAGGTTTACATCTCTCTTATTTATAGAAATATATACAATAATTTAAAGAATGTTGTATAAATTTTAGTTTTTTTGTCAGCAGTTGCACAAGAGTGTTTTCAATTTATTTATCTATGCACATAGCTACTTTCAATAATAACTGTCACCTGCCAGAAAATTGTAATAATAATTAACTCATTGATTTGTAATCAGATAAACGTTTTAACCCTCATTAAAATTATTATTATCCTTTTATCGTATTGATACCATCATCTATAATCAGGATATTTAGCTATAAATATTCCGTTAATTCAGTCGATTAATTTATGTTATATTACCGTAATTTTTTGTCAGCGCTATTTTTAGTACCTTAACGAAATAATTTCCTACCAGGAAGTAGCTGAAAATTATTTCTAATGTACTAATTATACCCGATTTTTAGATAAAAATCAAACCCCTTGATCCTTCTCCCGCTATCTGGATAGGAGGGGGCCATTACCAGATGATAGAGACTTTGAGGTCTTCCGTAACGGGAGAAGGTAAGGGTTTTAAGAAATTCTTCTTTTAATAGCAAAAGATGCGACTTCACAACCACCTTATATATTATACTCCAAAAAGAGGCCTGTGTGTGTAATTTTTAATGTTTTTTTGCTTTTTTTGTCAGCAGACACCTAGACAATATTGGCCATTTTTGCCTGTTTTAATGCAATTATTAGAATATTTAATTTTGCAGCTTGCCAAATTTTTGTCAGCACTTTTTAATGATTGATTCAGCAAAACAGGTCTTTGTTTCAAACTGACCATTGTAACAGGTAGCCCCAATAATCACCGGAAGTTTTTCGTCATTGCTTAAGTTTATTTTCAATTTCTGCGCCGGTTCTCTTTTGAAAAGTATTAATTCTAAAAGAAAATTCTGGTTTATTTGATTATAATTATAAAAGAACCCTATATCTCTCTTATTTGAGAATCTTTGGGAAAACTATTTTTTGTGATGAATATCACAGACAAGGAGAGTTTTGTTGTTTATTTTAATAGGTTATGTATGATTTTATTTACATTTTTTGTGGATGATTTTTTATGGCAAAAGACTGGCGTGGTATAAACGATTTCAATAAATATGTGATTTGTGATGGATATCACAGATATACATAAAACCATGATGTAGATTGTTATTTTTAATAGAGTTTTTTCAATGAGGTATTTAGAAAATATTTTGTTTATTTATTTAATTGTTGAGAAAAAAAATGTTCGATAAAGAGAAGGAAAGCAATAAGAGAAAAAACATCCCTTCAGTCTGCAAAGGCTGTTCTAAAAGGCCGTGCGAGGATTTGTACTGGA
>CBDVBE010000014.1:0-33997 GCA_965372145.1 uncultured bacterium
TTCATGTTTCCCCCCAATTTCTACACAAAAAGTGTATAACTCAAGTTGGAAGTGCACTAAAGCACAATTCTTAGTGAAAGATAAACTTTCTACTAATCATTTGAACTTCCTATCTTTCGTTTATAATTTCCAATTTCAAGCCGTGAACGGCTACCATTTTTTATGTACTCACAGAGGGAGAAATTGCATAATATAATTATGGGAATAGTGAAGTGGTACTTTTTTTTCTCTATCGTGCAAATGAGTATATATCATTTTTTGCATTTCTGAATAACCAAAGATATTTTATACAAAGAGCTAATAACAGCCGTAGTTTATAAGGGAGTTTAAAAGGGAAAAATGTTTTATAGTTATGTACTTTTAGGTGTTATCTGTACCTTTCTTTTCCTGCTTGGTATAACAGTCGGGCATGCGATTTTTGTGCTTCAACTGCGCCGGGAAGAAAACAAAAAGCGGGAGCTTGAACTGGCATTATTGGATAAACGTTCCCAGGTACTTAAAGAGAGTAAAAACATCTCCCAGAACCTCGAAGAACTACTGTATAAGGCTAATGTTCAACAGGAAATCGAAAACATTATCAAGAAAAAAGATCTCGGATAATAAAAAAATCCCCATATAGTGCAGGGATTGAAATAAATCACGAAGCTGTCCGGATGAATGGATGGCTTTTTTTATTCCTATTCAGCTTCACTCAGCCGCATTAGATATTGCCCATAACTATTTTTCCGCATCGGTTCCGCAAGCTTAATCAGTTGATCTCTATTGATAAAGTTCATTCTATAGGCGATTTCTTCGGGAGAAGAGACCACGAGTCCCTGTCTACTTTGAATTGCCTCAACAAATTGCGACGCCTGCATCATTGACTCATGGGTACCCGTATCAAGCCAGGCGACACCACGACCTAATAATTGTACATCCAACAATCCCTTTTCAAGGTATATCCGGTTAAGGCTCGTTATTTCAAGCTCGCCGCGGGGAGATGGTTTCACCTGGTGTGCATACTCAACGACATTTTCATCATAGCAGTATAATCCGGTTATCGCATAATGTGACTTCGGATTTTCAGGCTTTTCCTCAACACTTAATGCTTTTCCCTGTTCATCAAATTCAACGACCCCGTATCGCTGTGGATTTTTCACCCAATAACCGAATACGGTAGCACCCTCGGTCTTATTGACCGCTTCCTGTAATCCCTCAAGGAATCCATGCCCCCAGAAGATATTATCCCCGAGGATAAGTGTGGCTGGGTTTTTACCAACGAAATCAGCCCCGACTATAAACGCATGTGACAATCCTTTTGGCTCATGCTGCACCACATACGAAAATGTCAGCCCCCACTGACTGCCGTCACCGAGCAACCTTTTAAACAATTCCGCATCTTCAGGTGTGGTAATAATAAGGATATCACGAATACCTGCAAGCATAAGTATAGATAGCGGATAATAGATCATTGGCTTATCATAAACCGGCACCAATTGTTTGCTGACTGCTATAGTTGAAGGATACAGCCGTGTACCGGCTCCTCCTGCGAGTATTAATCCCTTCATAAATACAATTATCCTTTATTTAAAATGGTGATTCGAAATCCTGAAATAACGGCGCCTTCGCATCCTTTTCCGAAAGTATTGGTTCATCAACAGGCCAATCAATTTTAAGTGTTGGATCATTCCATCTGATCGCAGCATCATAATCGGGTGCATAAAAATTATCATTCTTGTACATAAACTCTGTATCATCTTCAAGGGTACAATACCCGTGCGCGAATCCCTGGGGAATATATAACATATAAAAATTATCCGCTGTCAATTCAAACCCTTGGCACTTTCCAAATGTCGGAGATTCTTTCCGCAGATCAACAGCGACATCATATACAGAACCTCTTGTCACCCGTACCAGTTTGGTTTGAGTATGTGGTGGTAACTGAAAATGCAAACCACGGAGGACACCTTTTGTTTGTGAGAAGGCATGGTTATCCTGCATAAAATGAGTGGTTATCCCCAATTCCGAGAATGTTTTTTCAGAATATGATTCAAGGAAAAAACCACGGTTATCTTTGAAAACCTTTGGTTTTATCAGTAGCAAATCCAATATATCCGTTTTTATTACTTGCATATTCTTGAATGCTTTTTATGGGTGTAAAAGGGAATAGCTTTCCGGTGATAACGAAATCAACACCCTGTAGACAAGGTTATTTTTCTCCAGTGAAGGTGTTTTTCGAATACACAATCCGGCAATCACTTCTTTCAATCGTGCCAGTTCAAAAATTTGTGCCCGCCTCTTGGAACTCGCAATTGTTAAATATAGTAATTCAAGAGCTCTTTCATAACATAGTTTAACCTCTTGGAAATCTTCCTTAGATATCCAGTTCTTTGCACGATTTAATTCATTACCAATCATTAAAATCTGTTTTCCATATGAAAATGTTGACCACTTTTCACCTGTTAATGTTTTATGATGTTTAAGAATCAAAATCAATAAGCTCCTCAATAATACCCTCAATGGTATTTTTAATCTCTCTATCCTCCACCTCCATTGACAAGTTGTTTTGTGAAGGCCGAATGTTAATTAACGAGGTAAACTCAATAAACGCCTCTTTTGATTTCGTTGGATAAAGATTAATACCCCAGATATGCTGTTGGCGAGAGCCATTTTCTAAAAGGAGAGTTTCGAGATCTGCATGCAACTCAGCATCTACAGCAATTACCCGTTTTTCAATATCCACATCAGCCTTTATCATATCAGAAAAAATATTCATACATTCAGTTTTCAGCTTTGAAAGTGCTACCTGTTTCGCAATAATTTCCATTAATATTTACCAACTTGTGTCTGTTCATGGTTACCCTGCAATTTCCGCCACCACTCCTTATTATCCAGATACCACTGTACTGCCTTTTCTATTCCCTGCTCAAAGGTCATTGACGGTTCCCATCCAAGGGTGGTTTTTATCTTCGACGCATCAATTGCATATCGTCTGTCATGCCCCGGCCGATCAGTCACATATGAGATTAAACTCTCAGGTTTATCAAGGATAGAAAGTACCTTTTTGACAATATCTATATTCTGCCACTCATTATTTCCACCGATATTATAGACCTCACCAACCTGTCCTTTATTTCGCACTGTATCAAGTGCCCGGCAGTGGTCCTCAACATAGAGCCAGTCACGAACATTCTTCCCATCGCCATAGACCGGCAATGGTTTGTCATCAAGGGCATTGGCAATCATCAGAGGAATAAGTTTTTCGGGATACTGGTATGGCCCGTAATTATTTGAGCACCGGGTAATAATCCCCGGGAAACCATACGTTTCATAATAGGCGCGAACCAGAAAATCAGATCCAGCCTTGCTTGCTGAATAGGGGCTGTTGGGAGCCAGCGGTGTTGTCTCGGTAAAATATCCTTCAGAACCCAGGCTGCCATACACTTCATCAGTTGATACATGAACAAACCGCTTCGATTCAAAGGCACCTTCCCAGCATTTCTTCGCTGCTTCCAACAATACCTGTGTACCCAGCACATTTGTCGTTATAAAAATCTCCGGGCCGGTAATACTCCTATCCACGTGTGATTCTGCGGCAAAATGGACAACAGAATCAAAATTATATTTATCAAATAAACTTTTTACCAATGACGCATCAGTAATATCACCCTTTGCAAATGCATATCGCTTATCATTCTCAAAACATGAGAGGTTCTCCGGATTGCCGGCATAGGTCAATATATCAAGATTAACCACGGTACTATCCGGATAGGTGTTCCCTATATGATGGATAAAATTCGAGCCGATAAATCCGCAACCGCCGGTAACTAGTACTGTTTTCATAATTATACCTTACTCATATTTTGATTAGAAAATCACTTCACTAATTTTAATCAGGCATTAAATATAATTGATCTATAGACCTTTTTGGAATTGAATCTGATAATTGGACAATTACGTTTTATGAACATATTTTATGGTACTATTTACGAGTAAAAATATAGCGCAGTCTAAACCGTACAAAAAGGATAAGGTGTTTATGCCAAAAAAGAAAGCATTAATCACCGGCATCACGGGCCAGGATGGGTCATATCTTGCGGAACTCCTGCTGGAAAAAGATTATGAAGTGCATGGCATTATCCGCCGTTCGAGCAGCTTTAATACAAAACGAATTAACCATATTTATAAAGATCGACATGAAACAGGTGTTCAACTCTTCCTCCATTATGGTGACATGACTGACACGAGCAACATGAACCGCCTCCTTGAAAAAATTGACCCTGATGAAATCTATAACCTGGCAGCTCAGTCTCATGTCAAGGTCTCCTTTGATGTACCGGAATATTCCGCGGAAGTGGACGCTATTGGAACCTTACGGATCCTGGATGCCATTAAAGAAATCGGTATTCAACCCCGGTTCTACCAGGCATCAACCTCGGAACTCTATGGAAAGGCTCAGGAGGTACCCCAAACCGAAACCACCCCATTTTACCCGCGCTCACCCTATGGGGTCGCCAAGCTGTATGCTTTCTGGATCGTTAAGAATTACCGGGAAGCATACAACCTTCACGCAAGCAACGGTATACTCTTTAATCATGAATCACCCCGCAGAGGTGAGACATTTGTTACGCGTAAAATATCCATGGCTGCCAATGCAATAAAAGCCGGCAAACAGGACTGCTTATATCTGGGCAATCTCAATGCCAAAAGAGACTGGGGATATGCACCGGATTATGTTGAAGGTATGTGGATGATGTTACAGATGGACAAGCCGGATGACTTTGTTCTCGCCACCGGTGAAACCCACACCGTTAGAGAATTTATTGAAAAAGCTTTTGATCATCTTGATATACAAATAGAGTGGCAGGGAAAAAATGAAAATGAAACCGGCATATGCACTAAAACCGGCAATACCATCGTACGCATAGATTCCAAATATTACCGGCCTACTGAAGTTGAATTTCTTTTAGGAGACCCTTCAAAGGCAAAGGAAAAACTCGGCTGGGAACCGAAAGTGAAATTCGATGAGCTGGTTAAGATTATGGTTGATGCTGACGGAAAAAAATAAATAAAAATCTACACCAGAGTTTCTACTATGAAAAACCATGATAAAATCCTCATTGCCGGTTATACCGGCCTCGTTGGCTCAGCACTGATCAGGCAACTACAACAGCAAGGCTATTCAAACCTCGTACTTCGTGATATTAAAGATCTTGATATGACAGATACGAAAGCGGTAACTAATCTCTTTGCAGATGAAAAACCGGACTATGTTTTTCTGGCTGCTGCTAAAGTAGGAGGCATTCATGCAAACAGCACCTACCCCGCTGATTTTATTTACATCAATATCATGATTGAAGCTAATATCATTAATGCCTGTTACCAGTATGAAGCTAAAAAACTGCTTTTCCTCGGATCATCGTGCATTTACCCCAAACTGGCTCCTCAGCCGATGACCGAAAACGCGTTACTTACCGGACACCTTGAACCGACAAACGAACCCTACGCCGTTGCGAAAATTGCCGGTATAATCATGTGTCAGAGTTTCAACAGGCAGCACAACACTAATTTTATCTCGGTTATGCCGACAAACCTCTTCGGTCCGGGTGACAATTACCACCCTGAGAATTCACATGTGTTACCTGCCCTCATACGACGGTTCCACGAGGCAAAAATCAGTAATGCTCTTTCCGTTACTATTTGGGGTACCGGAATGCCTAAACGGGAATTCCTCTATTCCGATGACCTGGCTGATGCATGCATTTACTTGATGAATAATTATAATGATAGTACTATTATAAATATCGGTACCGGCATTGAAGTTACCATTAACGAGTTGGCACTTACCGTAAAAGATGTCATAGGTTATTCCGGTGATATTAAATTTGACACGTCCAAACCGGACGGCACACCGAGGAAATTGCTGGATTGCACCAAACTGCATAACCTTGGTTGGAAACACAAAACGTCGTTGGAAGAAGGAATCGCGCAGGCATACCAAGACTTTAAAGAAAGATATACTTAAAAAAATACTATTCCTTACATATTATATCGTTTGTAATGTTATGGAGAAACCCGAGTGAAAAAAGTTGCATTAATTACCGGTATTAACGGCCAGGACGGCTCCTATCTCACCGAACTCTTACTTGAAAAAGGATACGACATTCACGGTATCGACCAGCGTGCCTTACCCTCGAACAGAAATCGTATGGAAAAGGTACGCAGGGAAGCTCAGAAACGCGGCCAGGCATTTGAACTTTACTACGGTGACATCAGCGACTTCAGTAACATATGCAGATTATTCTCTAACTGTAAACCAACGGAAATATACAATTTTGCGTCCCAAAGCCATGTCGCAACATCATTCGATGAACCCGGACATACCACCGAGGTAAATGCCAACGGTGTTCTGCGGCTGCTTGAAGCTATGCGTTATTTTGCTATTGACGGCTGCCGTTTCTACCAGGCATCAACCTCTGAACTCTTTGGTGACGCACCGGAATCACCCCAAAATGAAGACACACCCTTTCATCCCCGCTCACCCTATGGCGTTGCCAAACTCTATGCTTACTGGATCGTCAGAAATTTCCGTGAACACTACGGCATCCATGCCTGTAACGGCATTCTTTATAACCATGAATCACCACGGCGCGGGGAAAATTTTGTCACCCGTAAAATCACCTGCTCAATTGCCCGTATAAAAGCCGGACAGCAGGAGGTCCTTACACTCGGCAATATCAACGCGAAACGTGACTGGGGTTTCGCAAAAGAGTATGTGGAAGTTATGTGGAAAATGCTGCAGCATGATACGCCTGATGATTTTGTCATTGCCACCGGAAAGACCCATACGGTCAAAGTGTTTATTGAAAAAGCCGCTGCTGTTGCAGGCTTTGATATCGAGTGGGAAGGTGAAGGCGTGCATGAAATCGGACGGGATAAAAATACCGGCAAGGCCATTATTCAAATAGATCCTAAATTCTACCGGCCGGTTGAAAAGACGGTTCTCTGCGGCGATGCTTCCAAGGCTAAAACCCTTCTCGGGTGGGAGCCAAAAATAACCTATGATCAGTTAGTAGAAATGATGATGGAAGCAGATTTAGAACTCGTTAAAACCAGCAATAATGTGATTATACCTTTTCACGAATAATCTTTACGATCCGCTCACTCGCTCTCCCATCCCACAACTCAGGGATCGCACTTTCTTTCCACCGGTCATTCAATGCATTTGTGCAAAAAGTAATAATCTTCTGAGGGTCAGTTCCGACAACAACATTAGAGCCGATCTCAGCAGTTATCGGGCGTTCGGTATTTTCCCGAATGGTAATACAGGGAATCCTGAGCGCGGTAGTCTCTTCCTGCATCCCACCGCTATCGGTAATAATGACCGATGCATCTTTCCACAAACAGAGAAAATCATCATAACCGAGCGGCTCGGTGAGATATATTCCCGGCTCTATAGGTGAAGCATTATCAGGAAATTCTTTGAAAGAATCCTGGAACCCGAATAATGTAATCTGCTTTTTTGTGCGGGGATGGCACGGGAAAAGTATCGGGACCTTTTGTGAAACCTCCTTTAACGCATCAATAATACCCGAAAGGATCTCTTTATTATCGACATTTGACGGCCGGTGCATAGTCATACAGATATATTTTTCCGGCAGCCTTTTCCTGATTGTTGCTATAAATTCAGAAGCTGCTTTGCCATCATATCTCTGCAATTGATAAAACAGATTATCAATCATGACATGGCCGACAAAATGTATCTGCTCTGCAGGATGCCCTTCAGCCAGAAGATTTTGAGTACCTTCCTTTTCCGTGGTGAAAAACATATCAGTAATAGCATCCGTTGCAATGCGGTTAATCTCTTCCGGCATAGTCCAGTCTCGGGACCGCAGCCCCGCTTCAACATGCGCTAATGAAACATGCAATTTCTTTGCAACCAGCCCGGCCGCAATTGTTGAATTCACATCACCGACAACAAGGACTAAATCCGGGTCCTCCCGTAAACAAACCTCCTCAAACCGGACCATAATCTCAGCCGTCTGAAATGCATGCGAACCGGAACCGACTTCAAGGTTATAATCAGGTTCTTTTATACCCAATGAATTAAAAAATGTCCCGGACATATTACGGTCATAATGCTGGCCCGTATGAACGAGCATTCCTTTTATCTCATCCGGATACTTTTCAATCTCCCTGAGAATCGGGGCGATTTTCATAAAATTCGGTCGTGCACCAGCTACAAGGAGAACGTTCTTCATAGAATGTACCATCCGTTTTTAGCGGCAGATAATTTCTCATATTCACATTATAATGCAGATACCTTTATAAGTAATCCTCTTGAATAATTGCAGGCAAAAAAATATAACACGGTGACTTCAGAGAACCTGACCTCTATATTAAGAATCAATAGCTTATAAGAGTAAGCGAGATTTTAATGTGATACCAAGTTTGAACCCTAAAGGACTAAAGTAATGGAGTATTGGAGTGTGCATTTTATAGTTTTTTATCCATTACTCCATCACTCCATCACTCCAGTACTTCATAAAGTGTGTTAAATATATAAATTCAGGTATCATAGCAAAATCCCAGAGATCAGGAGTCTTGAACTTAAACTGTATATTACCGGTTATGAAGCAGGTTTAAATCTCGAAATTATAACTTCTTTTATTACAATTCCAATAAATTGGAGGTTCCCTATTAAATATCTCTTCCACAACCTTTTAGGGTCTTGCTTAAATCTATAGAGCCACTCCAACCCAATTTTCTGCATCCATCGGGGAGCCCGTTTCACTCTCCCTGAATGAAAATCAAAGGCAGCACCGACACCAATTGCAACTTTTGTATTTAATTCGTTTTTATGCTCGGCAATCCACAAGTCCTGTTTGGGAGTGCTAATACCGACCCATACAATATCAGCTTTGCTTTTATTTACCAATGAGACTATTTTTATGTTCTCCTCTTCATCCCACAGACCGAATGGGGGCGAATAAGTTCCGACGATATCTAAACCGGGAAAAGATTCTTCAAGGTTTGCTTTTAATTGTGATAAATAGGGTTCTTCCGAGCCCAATAAAAAAACGTTGAACTTTTCCTGAGCACATACCGCAGAAAATTCCCACATGAAATCAGCCCCGGTGATCCGCTTCGGTATACGATCCCCTAATAAAAAGGAAACCCAGACAATCGGCTTCCCGTCGGCAAAAACAACATCCGCAGAATTACATACTTTTGCAAACTCCGGATTCTTATTTGCCAGTACCAGCGAGTAGGAGTTCGCTACAATAACCTGCTGACACCTGGTACTCGTTTTAATTATTTCCGACACCTTTTCTTTGGCAGCATTGACTGTCAGTTTATGAAATGGTATCTTACCAAGTTTTTTTGTCATGGTCGCGCAATTAAGTATTATAGGATAATTATTATGCCTCTGTGAGGATTGTACTAATATACTATTTCAACACCCAAAATTTCTTCAGGAAAATGACGTTTCGGGATTTTTAACTCTATAACAGAAGTACTCGATATTGCTCATATAACAATTTACAGCCCATGATCTGTATAATTAATTATCCAGCCGTTTCCACCCAAAGGGCGTTCTACCCCAGAAATGTCCGTCAACATATTTAATTGTACCGAGTTCTTTGTTATCAGCATCACCAACAATAATCGCTCCATCAACCGCAAGTTTTTCCCTCGGTAAGGTTGTGCCGATACCGACATTGCCATCCTTTGCAATGGTTAAACGATTATAGTGCCCGTTTGTCTGAAAGCTGATATTACTTGCTGTTGCGGTTCGAATATTCAGATCGTTCGTCGCTTCGATATCCTGGGCACCCAGACAATACATATCACGTGATCTTCCGGCATAGGGGAACGATTGCTGCTTATTTTAGCAGAGCAGATTATATAGTTTTGATGGCAAGCGGAGTAGTTTTAAAGGACAGGTATAGGTTGGATTTGTTTTCGTAACTTATTTTCTGTTAAGCAATTGGTTATATACTGCCATGAGACTTTCAATATTTTTTCCCGCGGTATATTTCGTTTCAAATTCTTTCCGTGCGTTTCTGCCCATCTCAGCTATCTTATCAGGATGGGAATGTGCCCATGTTAATTTCTCCTTCAGGTCATCAGCATTACCCGGTTCAAAAACTAGTCCGGTCTTTTTATCACAGACAATCTCTTCAATGACGCCTATTCTGGATGCAATAACAGGAACACCGCAGGCAAACGCCTCGATCATGACAAGGCCGAACGTTTCGTAGTAGCCTTCGGAAGGGAACACGAGAAATTGAGCGCCCTTGATCAGATCGAACAACTCATTTTTCTCCAGTTTTTCCAGAATAAGGGTGATATTTGTAATATTTTCCTTTTGTATCCTGGTATTTACCTCATCAAGCAACCGGCCTTTCCCTCTCATTTTGAGGGGTATCTCTTTCACCTGTTTGAATGCTGAAATAAGCGTTTCAATACCTTTTTCAGGATCAAACCTGCCGATAAAAAGAGCATACCTCCCTTTTTGCTCCAGTCTTATACCGGGATCAGGATAGACAAAATGGGGTTTAACCACTAATTTTTCTTCAGGGAGTCCTGCTGCAATGAACTTTTTTTTATAAAATTCTGTGGCTACCAGATACCGGTCAACCACAGTTTTCCAGGTTTTTTTCCGTGTATGAAATGCCACTAAAGCAGCAACCATAGCAGTCTGTAAATAGGACTTCCGGTAGCATGCATGCACTATTCCCGGCCATGCCGGTATCTTGCCGAGGCAGTCTTCACACATAGCGCCCTTGCGGAAAAATGATCCCCCGGGGCACATCAATCGCTGGTTATCCAGAGACTGGATTACAGGAACTCCTTTTTTTTGGCAGGCATAGTATGCGGCAGGAGAAATCATCAGGAATGTATTGCAGAATTGTGCAATATCCGGTTTGTGAGTATCAATGAGATTGCATATATCATTATACGCTTTCCAGGACCAAATAGCGTTTAATGGAACAGCGATCTTTTTAAGCAGGCCATAATTGTCTATCTCCTGGTTTGACCGGGTATATTCAATAACTTCATGGCCGAAGGCCTTCAATACCATTGACGTCTGAGACATAACAGTATCCTCGCCACCCGGCTGCTGGTAATAATTGTGTATAATCAGGATTTTCATAACTGGTTATTACTTTTAAACCTCATCCATTACCTGCCGGTACACAGATATCGTTTCTTCCGCGCACCGCTCCCAGGAGAATTTCTTTACCTGTTCCAGGCCTTTTTCTTTCAGTACAGCTTGTTTATCCGATTGTGTTAATAAATTAAAAATCGCGTGTGACAACTCTACAACACTATGTGGATCTATAATTTCACTTAGAGAGCTTCCGGCAACACGCTGCATATTACAATTTTTTCATTCGGTCATTAGTAAGACATTTTTTGTTTCTTCCAAATAAAGTTTATTAAACACCAATGCAATTAAAGTTTCACATTAAATATTAGGTCAAAACACTTTTGCGTATATACCTTCATCATTTCTTTTTTGGGGTTATTACTTTTAAAAAGCGATAGCCCGATCTGGATAAAGTATCTTAATGTGTATCCACAAGTCATGATTATCCAAAACAGAATAACGACAAAAGCCTTTTGATCCTTTTTAATAAATTCATGAAGATTTTCAAGACTTGTCGTAGATATTCCATCATTTTTTAAACTGGCACCATACAAATGATTTACTTTTATATTTGGAAGATAATGAACATGCCATCCATTATTGATTGCTCTCAATCCCCACTCCACATCCTCGGCATACATGAAAAAATCCTCCGCCAGGGGACCATATTTTTTAATAAAATCCATATCAGCAAAAAGCGCAGCACCTGATACCCAATCGACTTCTACATAATCTCCGGATGTTTTACCATTATGAAAAAGCCCGTGAAAATATTCAGGAAATAGTCTTGAAAGAAAAAAGGCAAAATTAAAGGCAGTTCTTAAGCAGAGCCTATAGCCAGCGTCTCCCACCTGCCGGGTTCCATTGGGTAAAATAAGGCAACAACCCGCTATGGCCAATTTTTCATTTTGATTAAAATGCTGACATACAGGGGAAATAATGTCATTGTTAAGTACGGTATCTGAATTCAATAACAATACGTATTTAGCAGTTGATTCTTGAATTGCTCTATTATTTGCTTTTGCAAAGCCAAGGTTTGAATTATTTACTATAAGCTTCAGGTCACGGTATTTACTTTTTACCATTTCTGCACTGCCATCCTCTGAAGCGTTATCAACAATGGTAATTGTATATGAAAAGACTGTCGTATTACAATGTTTTAAAACAGATGCAATACAATTATCCAGCAATTCTTTAGTATTCCAATTGACAATAATTATTTCTACATCCATATTTTTCATATTTTTAATGATTAAAGTTGATTATAATTTTTTAATACTTTTATATCTGACATAAGGAAAAATACCCAAATTAAATATATCACTAAATTATATGATTGAAGGTTTGGCAAAACTTGAACATTTGCGAACATCCCGCCAAACAAGGCTATTTGATACACATTACTGCAGGTAAAAACAAAAAGAATAATAAAAATCGTTACTAAAATAAAAAACTGAAAAATCCCCATATCCATAATTGTTGCGAAAATACTGTTTTCACAACTATGTCTTTCCTTTTTACCAAAATATTTTGCTGCCGGCTCAACAGTACCTTTGGGATATCCGCCCAGATAATACTCTTCAAACGTGTTTATTGCTTCAGAAATATACGCACTTCGTGATTGAATAGAATTTTCTTTAAGTGAAAGAGTTACTGATACCCATTTATTAAGTTTTCCATCGGTAATTTTATTTGTAATTGCTACTGTTAAAACTAAAAATATTAATGATAATACTGCAATTTTGAAGGATATTTTTATAAATTTATTTGGTCTTGATAAAAGAAGTATTAAAAATGCTGCTATTAAAAATAGAAAGGCACTACGAGAAAATGTAAGAAATAATATAATTCCATTCGTTATGATAAGAAAAAGCAGCCATCCTTTTTTACTAAAACCTTTATTAAGGTAGTAAAATAATATTAGAAAAAAGATATTAATGGCACTATATAGCCCTAACAAATTTGGGCCTGCCTGCGGCGCGGTAGCTCTTACAAAATTAGCATAGCTTATATATAATGAAGCAACCAGCGAGTTTAAACCCATGTAGGTGAGAAAAAACTTCAGATTGAATAACGCTATCAAATAAAAGGAGATTGTAATAATGACAGACAAAACATTAATAATCACAAAATGCTTGAAATAAGATTTTTTATCTTTATCAGTTGCATATCTGAGCATATATATAGAACTAATAAAAAATATAATCGGGAAAAAATGCATTCTGTAATAGTAAATCCCTTCAATTAATCTCCCATGAAAAATTGAAGTGCCAATGTACAGAATTGAATAAAATATTAGCATAACTATTGACAACCCTACTGCATTTGAAACTCTGAACTTTTTCTTGCACATTATAATAAATAAAAAGAACAATAGTAGTAACAAATCTTTTACTACACTTAATGTATTGGGCATGTTCAAAATATTTTTAACAACATTTGTCAAGAAAGGATTAAACACATACATGTACATTAAAAAAATATAAACGCTGCTAAGCATGTCTTATTGATCCTTAAGCTTCATCTTATTTATCGAGGAGTGTTAAAAATGTTTGATATTGATAATCTCTGGAAAATTTTGAGATATCAATATTTTCATAATAAGATTTTTGAGGTTTTCTCAGAGAGTTAAAGAATGTCTCTAAATCATCGATATTATTAATATCTGCTATTTCACCTATTTCATATTTCCTAACCAGTTTATTCAATTCCATATGTGGAGGAGAAAGACATATAATTGGCTTTTTAACGGCAACATACTCAAAAAATTTTCCGGTTATAACTTCATCGCATCCTCTAACCTCTGAATGAATTACCATAAGGTAGTCAATTTCTGCCATCTTCTGAGCAACCTCTGTATGGTTAAAGGACCCATGGTAATGAACCATTGGAAAATTTTTTAAATCAATATTATAAAGTTGCATTTGACCAAAAAAGTGGAATTCCAAATCCCGATTTTTAAACGTTTTTTTCCCAAGCAACAAAAACAAATTGTTTGCATTCCTAAATACTTTTGGGTGATTTGAAACAGAACCAAAATAACCAACCTTTATTTTATTTGAAGGTGATTTAATATTCATCCCCGAAATAGTATAAGTAAAGCCGTTCATTATCAAAAATGATTTCGATGCTATGTCTATTTGAAAATTCTTTTTTACTTTTGATAATATAGGATTAGATATATACGTGAAAAAATCGCAGGATAGCAAAATTTTTTTTTCCATTCTCTTCGAAATAATACTTGACAAAGTATTGTTTGGTGCATGAATAGGGGTATTGTTCCAACTGTCTCTGTAGTCTGAAATGATTTTAATATTATTTTTTAAAATCTTTTTCAGTTTATAACCGACCAATTGCATGCTGAAAGGAGGGGATGAAACGATGACATGCTTTATAGAATTATCATTAATTATTTTCAATGCTGTTTTTAAAAATGTATTTACTAAAAAAACATGCTTATCTGGAACAATTGCTTTACTTACAGCAAATCTCAATTTTGCCACAAGGGATATTGAATTATTCTTTTTAGAATTATTATTAGCCCGTCTGGCATGGCTTTTTTTCCTCAAAGTATCTTCGATATAGGTAATTGAATATCGTTCTAACTCATCTTCATAACCAAAATAGCTCCAGAAATGGCCCTTTGATGCAATAATATAAACAGAATAGCCATTTCTATAAAGATAATCCGCTAGAGTGAGTATACGTACAACCCCACCGATCGTGTCATTGTATGGGATAAAATCCTGGGAAATAAGCAGTATCTGTTTCAGAGATTAAACCTTTGGAGATTTAAAATCAATAGATCTAAAATGTATTGGTTTTTAAATATCGAAAATGTATTAAGTCAGAGTAACGATACATCATCACCATACATTCACTTCTTAATAATATCTTAAAGAATATCGCTATTTTTTTCTGTATTCAGTTCTTCTACAGCTTTAGCAGCATTATTTTTATATTTAACAATATCACTAATAGACAATTTATTAATCTTTTTTGCGAGATCTTCCGGCTTAAATGAATCAGAAACAATACCACAATCATACCTTTTGACAATTTTTGCCACTTCAATTGAAGGGCCACCTGAATAAACTCAAATAATTTATCTGGCAACGCATATTGCTGAATAAAATTTTTAGGTTCTAATAAATTATAGTTCAATATCGTATTCTCACCAATCAGGGTCACTAAAAACAGAATTCTCATTGATAATCCTCTGATACTCTATTGAAAATTTCTGCCAATTTCCCTGCAATACGTTTATAACTGAAAGCGCTTATTGCTTCCTTATTTCCTTTACCTGCCACATACCCGTTTTCTGTATATTCACTATAATACGAAACCAGACACTCCTTTATTTCTTTAACACTCCTGCAATAGTTTCCAGCATCGGTCTTCTGTAGTAATGATTCCAGAAAATCCCCGCCATAACCGCCGGTTGCAATTATCGGTCGGCCGGTTCCCAGATACTCATAAAATTTTGTCGTGGCGATTCCTTTCTCAGTTTTATCCTCCCAGTTAAACAGGATCAACAGTTGAGATGCTAATTGTTTCTTAAGCGACTCTGTTCGTGATATCGGATCATATAGCTTACAGTATTTCTCACATAACTCACTACTTCCCTGTCTGGCGATTTCCTCTTTAATCATCTCCTTTGTCGGGCCAAAGTAATGGAATTCCACAGCATCATTCGGAATAATCTTCTCCTCAATTAATTCATTAATCGCCTGCAGTGTGATATAACAATTCTGTTTGCCCGGGTAAATCTGCCCGGTATAGACCAGGGTAAATTTCTCCGGTCTCTCTGCATTTCCCTGTGCATAGTGGTCAAATCCGTTTGTAATGACATATACCTTTTTCCTGGAATGCAGGGCTTCAAGCTGCTGTGCTAATTGAGGAGAAACTGTAACCAGCTCATCGGCAGACGATATCGTATTTAATTCCAGTTTCCTTTCTATTACTTTTCGTATACGACTGAAGGGATAGTTATGATTCTGAGTCCACAAATCCCGTAAATCAGCTACCCAGGGAATCGAATACCGTTTTTTTATCTCCTTTGCGATCAGGTGGCATGTTATGGGTGACGAACTGCTGAGCAGCGTGGCATAGCTATTCTCTTTTATCAACACCTCCGCTTTCTTAACCGCATGTTTTTTCCACGCTATTTCACTATCAGGATAGTTTTTTATTTCTGATACAATTTTTTTCAGGCGGCGTGAAACTACTCTTTTAAAACGGATTAAAAAAGACGGCGCACGTTCAGGCTGTGTAGCCGCAGGATGATACCCATAGTGCAATGCATAGCCTTCTGTCTCGACAATATGCAAGCCTTCTCCGTGGTCCGATAAAAACAACTCCTTCTGCTTTGATGACATTTTAGGTGTCAGAATAGTCGCTTTCCACCCAAAATGTGACAGGTACTTCGCGATACCGGGTATCCGCGGTGATGCATGGCCAAGGTTGGCAATGAGTAATACTTTTTTCATGTTATCTCTTTTTTATGCGCCTCAATATATGCAGCCCCACCGCCTCCCGGTTTCCAGATATTTTCGGGTACACTTTCGTAAAATATGTTTTTCTCTTCAACATACAGATCTCTAAACAGATGGACATAATCCCTTTTCCAATTACCCGGTTCACAATACACACCCAATCCATAAGGATCTTTTTCCGAACATGATCCCTGCATCTCAATTAAAATTACCGCTTTTCTAGCTATTCTCAGCATATTCTTCAGGGTGTCCTGTATCAATTTGGGACGGACATATATTAAAGTAGCCCATGAAAAAACAATGTCAAAACTGTTATCAGAAAAGTCATTAAGCTCTTCAGCTCTCTTCAACAACAACGTTACATTTTCAATGTTCTCATTCCTTAACCACTCATTCCCCTCGCTTATCGCAATTGGATTGATATCGATCCCGACGATCTTCGTATCACGATTAAGCCTGGACAAATTATATAACCTGTTTCCACAGTTGCTGCCGATCTCCAGGATACTGTCAAACTCCCATTGTTTCAATTTTTCGACTAAATATTCATTACTTGCATCGTCTTTGCCGGACCAGTATTTTTCAATGTCACCGATATCTTTCCGATACCAGAATTTTGCTTTCCCATCAAAGGTTCTCGCCTTCCATTCAACTGCCCACTTTCGCAGATGAGGAATAATATAGAGTCGTTTCAACACGTTATAGAGAAGTGGAAAAGTTTTTATTATTTCTTTGATATTTGTCACAGGTAACTTTTTACTCCAGTACCTATTATTTAGTAAACAATTTTGCTTTTACTATTCTTTCTTTTGTTGCCTTGTCAAAGATTCCGCTAAAGAACCAGGTGATTGCGATAAAAAGGATGCAACTTGAAACTACCCGCGTAACTAAAGAAACAACGGGATTGGGAATGTTGACAAACTGAAATAAAAACACAATAAGTATAATAAAGACAAATTCCAAAAGAATTGATTTTACGTTATAGCCGACCTGATATACTCTGTGGGTAAAATAATACACTCCTGAAGTATAGAGAAAAAAGGATATAAATGTGGCAACAGCCGCACCTAACTCATCCAGAATTGAAATAAAAATACAATTCAGAATAACATTTCCAATTGCAGCAAATAATGAAACAATAGCTGGTATCTTTGTTTTTTTAATCATAAGAATGACATACCCGGCCGGCATCCCCAGATAATAGAAAAAATTACCGAGGGTAAGATACGGGATAATGGGAATTGATTCCAAATACTCCGACCGTGTCCCAAAATAGGTCACAAGAATTTTAATTATATCAGCGGACGCTATACTGACAACTATAGTAAACGCTCCTCCTGCAACAATCAATATATTAAGAAGCTTTACGAAAAATGCTTTATTTTCAGCATCCGTATGTTTTGCTATATACGCAAATATGGTTGGAGGCAGCAACAGGCTGATTGGTCGATATAAGACAATATTAAATATTTGTGAAAATTTTGCCCCTGTTGAATATACGCCGACAGCACTTTCATCAATAAAAAAATTAATCAGGAATCTATCAATTGCACCTAATGACCAGATAGAAAAACCGGTAAAAACAAATGGGAAACCGAGTGTTAAGAGTTTCTTGAGCTGATTAACATCCACATTCAGTTTTATATTGTCTTTGGTAAGAAAAAATATAATAAAATTTACAATACAAAGAGATATAACGGTTGATTCAAAAAAGCCTAACACCGAACGCCCCAAAACAACAATGAAGAGGAATTTTAATATCACATCAAGCAGCAGCTTTACTATTGAAAACACAGCGAATCGCACTGACTGTTTTTCTAACCGGAATATATTATAGGGTATGTCAACAATCAGGGTGAGTGGAATGATAAGGCTTAATAGTTTTATCTCCCTGACATACGTGGTGTTACTAAACAGTGCTAAACATATATTCCCGGAAAAAGCAACGATAATACTGCCGATGATTACCGATGCAGCCATATACCACACAATCATTACTCCCGGTAATATTCTTTTGTCAATTTCGGTTTCCAGGAAATACTGCCGGTGTAATGCACTCATCAAGCCCGCGCTTGCAAATATTGATATAAATGTGCAGACCAGCCAGAGGATATTTATCACCCCATACTGGGCAGGCGAAAACAGCTTTAAATAGAGCGGCAGCAATAAAAAGTTTAATGCATGCTGGGATATATTTCCCATGCCATAAACCAGAAGATTTTTCAGCTCGGTTTTAATTTTCATCTGTTTCAGGTACCTATTTAATGAATTACCCTGCGATAGAGACCGCAGGGTATCTGAATTAACACTCTTTCCTTTTTCATTCCGGGGGTTGACCCGGACCACGCAGTAGAGGCGAACACGACTACATGGTAACCCGTGAGCTAATCCTGTTCTGCTTTATTTGATTTCTCGATTATTTCAGTGCTGTAATCCGAAAGTACCAAAGTATGTCGAGGATTTGCAGAAATATCGTGACTTCGTGATAGACCGGCAGGGAATTTTACGTATACATTTACTGAATAGCTGTTATGGAGTAATACATAGGCCCCGCAAGCCGGAATGTCCCGGCGTTTTGTTTGACAAAGCAGGTTTTAATTTTTACCAAACTCCTTATACACTGCACTAACCTTTGCCATTTCTTTATGATAATTGTTTCGCGATTCAATAGTATTTCTTCCCTTTTCAGCAAATCTTTCGCGAATCTCAGGATTATGCAGTAAGTAAAGTATTTTTTCAGCAAGCTTTTCAAAATCTTTTAAAGGAAAGAGTAATCCATTCTCATTATCCTCGACCCAATCCCTGTTATTACCAAAATCTGAAATGACGACCGGCACCTTACTGGCCATTGACTCGGCAGTACTTGCGGCCAGGCCGCCGTCAGAGAGTGACGTTGAAACATATATGTCTGCTGATGCGGTATATCTTTGCAGGTCACTGTCTGAGAGCCTGCCGACAAACCGTACCTGTGAATCCACTCCCAGATCCTTTGCCAGTTTTTGAAGTATTTCTTTCTCAGAGCCGTCACCAACAATAACAAAACGGGCATTTTCATGACTTTTAAGTACCCTTGGTATTGCTCTTACAAAAGTAGCAATATCGTATATCGGTTTTAATGCCCGTAAACTAATAATAATTTCTGTACCCTGCTCAAAATTAAGCTCCTCTCGTATATTCGTGTCTTTCTTCCCCGGATTAAAATCCTCCACATTAGTTCCGAAATATATAATTTTAATTTTGTGTGGAGCTGCGCCATAAACAACCATCTGCTTCTTCAAATGTTCAGCATCACAGGTTATACAATCGGCTTTCTTTAACACCTGTTTCAGACACCAGCGGGTAGAGATACCGTTTCTAGGATCTATTAAAACATCCGATCCCCAGGCTGTCAGAACAAGAGGTGTTTTTTTTTTCATAACGGTCATACATGCGAAGTTATCAATCCAATGAACATGAATGACATCAGGGTGTATCGATTGTATCACCTTATTTACCTCTTTTTCAAAGGCCCTGCAAAAGAACATATAATATAACAGAAACGGTAATTTCCTTGTTATTGGTTCGGGCGGCTCTATAATGTGTATTTCAGCGTTATCTATATCAACGGTCTGTTTACAGATACTGATAACCGAAACCTCAAAATCTCTCTGTGCGAAATAGGATATCCATCGTTTCGAATGGATGCTATTTAACGGGGCAATAAACAACACTTTCATGGCAACCTCTGTTCACATTCTATGCTTTAAGAAATTCATCTTTTCTACTCTCAAATTCTATATTTGCCTTCTCAAAATCAGCGTGTTTTCCAATATCAATCCAATAAAAGGAATCATCCGATTTATAGGCAAGCACCCGCTCATTACCCGCAATCATATTCTCAACAAGAACATTCAGGTCCAAATGTTTATTCCTTTCGATATAGTCAAGTGTTTTTCTGTTGTAAATATATATCCCCATATTGTCATTATAGGTATAGGTTGGCTTTTCATGAATGCCCAGTACGTTATTGTCTTTATCAATATCCAGAATGCCCAGACTGAGTGTCACCTCTTTCTTCCCAACGGCAATGGTGAGGTTGGATTCTTCAGATGTATGAAATTCAATAAATTTACGATAATCAAGAGTTGTTAATATATCCCCATTAATAACAAGAAAATCATCCTCCAGGTTTTCAATTAAACCTATGGCACCAGCGGTTCCAAGCGGTATATCTTCAAAGCAATATCTAATTTCAACGCCATCCGGAACCTTTGATTTATCTTCAAAATAGAGTTTGATGAGTCCGCCCAGGTATCCCAATGAGATAATAATATCTGTAAATCCATAATAAGCAAGTTGCCTGACGATTGTTTCGATGATAGGCTGCCCTCCCACGGGCAGCATTGGTTTCGGAAAGACCATGGTATAGGGAGCCAGTCGTGTCCCTCTGCCGCCTGCTACAATGACTGCTTGCATAACAAATCCTTTGCTATTACTGATTCTTGAAAAATGATTTAACGGTATCGTTTACATATTCAACATCCTCATCAGTTAACGCAGGATGCATCGGAAGAGAAACTACTTCACGGGAAATCCGTTCGGTTTCAGGAAGTGAGAATTTTTCTAATCCCAGCTTCTTGTGAAAATGCGTTGGTATCGGCCAGGAAATGAGCGTTCCCACACCATGTTCATTCAAATGATTAACCAACGCATCCCTTTTCGCGGTCGTAACAACATAATTCTGGAAAACATCAAAATAGGGGCCATCAAGAGAAGATCCTTCAGGAATAGACAATTCCGCTATCTGAGACAACTCTGCAGTATACATCGCTGCAATTTCTCTCCGCCGCTCGATCATTGCCGGAAGGTGCTTCAGAATAACGCTTAAAATGGCAGCCTGTAAATTATCAAGGCGGCTGTTCCATCCCCAATACAAAATCTCACCCTTCTGCCTATCCTGTCCATTGTCCCGAAAACATCGTAACGTATAATCCAATTCTGTATTATTTGTCGTGATAGCGCCGCCGTCACCGAAGCATCCCATTATCTTAAACGGATAGAAACTGTTTGTGGATACATCCCCGAATGAACCGGCTTTTGTATTGTTGTACATCCCGCCGATTGCCTGTGCGGAATCCTCGATGACATACAGGTTATATTTTTGCGCGATGTCAAGAATCGCATCCATCTGGCAGACTCTACCATTTATATGAACCGGTATAACGGCCTTCGTTTTATCGGTGATTGCTTCCTCTAATTTAGTCACATCTAACGTATGATCCAAACCGACATCAACCAAAACCGGTGTTGCACCGGCATGCACAATTGATGCGATAGTTGCAACGAATGTATGGGACACGGTTATCACTTCATCGCCAGGGCCAATGTCAAGAACCTTTACCGCAAGATTTAACGCATCACTGCCATTCGCCAGGCCGATGGTGTGGTTGGTTCCGATATATTCCGCAAAACTATCCTCGAAATCGATAAGGTCCTGACGCATGATAAAATCAGCGCGCTTAAACACGACTTCATCCAGAACGTTTCTGATTTCATCGTTGTAAGGTGCAATCTGACGGGGTAAATCAACAAACGGTACCTGCATACTATCTCCCTTAGTTTTTGTGTTTTCTCCTGAATAAAACAACAAGCCAATCAAGCTGAGCTTTACGATTTAACAATACTAGAATACTGCTTTGCAGCTTTTGTAAACTATAATAACCGGCTTTATGGAACATATTTGATTTTTCCGGTCTTCTGATTCTATTATTACACTGAGGGCAGATAAATTCTTCCGTATCAATATAAAAATAGGAATTTGCCAACTTATTCTTTAAAAAGGATATCCAGTTTAAAGAGGGCTCATCCGGGACACCGCAAATAAAAGAATCAACAATATCATAATCAAAAAAGAGTTTTTTTAGACTCTTCAAATTAAAACTGTTAAAATGACAATAAATATGATATTCATATCCACAGGACAAACACTTTATATATCGTTTTCTCAATTGTTCATCGTTTGGTACAGAAAGTAGTATATACTCCCTGGACACTCTTTTAAGTTCTTTAACTGCTCCCTTCAATATTTCATAAGGCAAATGTTCAATCATTTCGCTCGAAAAAACCAGATCAAAGCACTCGCTGTTAAATGGCAGCGTAGCGGCGTTTCCCATGAGCGCCTTTACTTTCGGCGATACAAATTTCAACGCCTCTATACTGATATCCATTCCCGTAGCGTTATAAGTCCTGGCAAGGTCATTTGTGATTGCGCCGTCACCACAGCCGACATCAAGTATGGTATGTATCTCTGAGGGGATTAAAGCCTTAATCCCTTCTGTTTTTTCGATTAAATACCTATCCGTACTAAGGCTTCCGCCTTTTTTCGCCCAGTGATGATTATAATAATCCCTATTGAACATAGAAACGGACCCTTACCGTGATAAAAGAAATCAACTCACCGTAAACCAGGGAATCACTGGGCTACGATTTCCTTTATTACCTCAATAATAGCATCTTTTGAAGGAAAATATTCGTCTTCAAGTTTCTTGGAAGCAGGTGCGTGTATATCGGGGAGTGTCACTCTTTTTATCGGGGCACGTAAATAGGAGAAGCCATTCGATACAATCAGTGAACTTACTTCAGCCGCTATGCCACCGGTTTTCCATCCACCATCAACAATGACAACCTTACCGGTTTTTTTAATAGACGTTAAAATGGTAGCGATGTCTATAGGTTTGACTGAACGGAGATCAATAAGCTCACCCGCAATACCCTCTTCCTTTAACAGTGCGACAACCTCTCTACATTCGGTAATCATATAGGAAGATGCTATAACCGTCACATCGGTTCCTTCAGCAATAACCTCGGCGATATCCAGGGAGGAAGCATAGTATTCATCCGGAACCTCACCCGTTTCATCATACAGCCAACGGTCGTCGATATATATGACCGGGGAGTCAGTCTCAACTGCAGCGATAAGCATTCCCTTTGCATCATAGGGATTTGACGGCATTACCACTTTAAATCCGGGAATATGCATAAAAAGAGACTGCAGCGCCTGAGAATGCTGGGCTGCCTGTTCACCACCTCTGTTTATAATTGCTCTGATGGTGAGAGGGATTGGTGTCCGTCCGCCAAACGTATAATTCAAAGCCGCACAATGGTTGCAGAGTTGATCCATGGCATAATACATAAAATCCATTCTCGGGAAGGTCAGTACCGGCCGTAAACCAGTCATAGCAGCTCCGACAGCCATCCCTGTTATACCATTCTCCGACACTGGCGTGTCAATCATCCGTTCCTCGCCAAATTTGTCAAGCAACCCATTCATTGTTTTACCGACATACCATGGCGTATTGATACCCACGCCAATTTGAATAACATTGCTATGTTTTTCCATTACCTGGTGGAATGCTTCATTAATCGATTTGGAATATGCTTTTATTGCCATACATCTTTCTCATGTACTATTAAAAAACACCTCTCGCAATATTTTCCTTCGAAGGGAAAGGACTCGACTTTGCGAATGCAACCGACGCTTCAACCTCTTCCACAATTTTCTTTTCAACAGCAGTATAGTCTGAATCGTCAATTATCCCTTCCGTAACCATCAGTTCCTTTAACGCTTTTATCGGGCATCGGCTTTTCCAATGATCTATATCTTCCTTTTTGCGGTAACCAATATCAATATCCGGTTCAGGCCCGACATGCGCCAGCCATCTATAGGTCATACATTCCATAAGTGACGGCCCGCTGCCGTTTCTGGTTTCGTCAATTAATTCTTCCGCATTCCGGTATACCTCAAGCGAATTATTTCCATCAACTCTACGAGTCGGCAGATTGAATCCTTTTATCCGCTCAAATACTTTTGTGTTCGACTGCCTTAAAAAATCCGGCATATGGGTAGAAAAGGAGTTGTTCTCACAAATAAAAACTATAGGAAGCTTATAGAGCGTTGCTAAATTTATACTTTCGTAAAAGATGCCTTCATCAGTAGCGCCATCACCGAAAAATGCAACGGAAATCTGTTTCTTATCGTTATATTTTGCCGTTAATGCTGCACCAACGGCCAGTGGAATCGTGCCGGCAACTATAGCAGAACACCCCATAAAACCTACCTCCGGTTCGACAATATGCATTGAGCCGCCATGGCCGTGGGAACAGCCGGTTTCCCTGCCATAAATCTCCGCCATAAGTCGATTAATACTACCGCCCTTTGCGACATAATGGCCGTGCCCTCTATGGGTTCCAAAAGAGTAGTCAGTGTGATTCAAATGCAAACTAACACCTACCGCAATCGCCTCCTGGCCGACATCCAGATGTACCGGGCACCCGAACTCCTTCAGATACGCCAGCTCAGCCACCCGTTCTTCAAATTTCCGAACCAGTAACATTGTCCGTAGAATTTCTTTAATTACAGAATTATCTATCTGCTGTAATAAAGAGTCGCTATCCTTTAAAACCACACCATTCATCCTGTTAATAGTTATAGATGTTTGCCTTGTATTTTTGTAAATTATCTTTTTCAGAAAACCACGAAATTGTTTCCTTCAGGCCGGTTGCCAGATCATACGTTGGTTTCCACTGCGTCAGTTGTGATATTTTCTCCTTTGAACCTAACAGCCTTTCAACCTCACTTTTTGCCGGGCGAATTCTTTCTTCCTCAACCTCTATGGTTGCCTTTGGATTAATTTGATTAATTATTTCCCTGGCCAGGTCGCCAACTGAGATTTCCGTCTGTGAGGCAATATTAATTTCTTCCCCAATCGTTTTATCCGACTTCGCAATCTCAATAAATCCTGCAACCGTATCCTTTACATAATTAAAATCTCTCGTTGGTGTAAGAATACCTAATTTGATTTTTTCAACTCCTGATAACAACTGGGTAATAACCGTAGGAATCACCGCACGCGCTGACTGACGAGGACCATACGTGTTGAACGGTCGCACTATTACTACAGGCATATCAAAGCTCCTATAAAATGACTCCGCTATCCTGTCAGCACCTATTTTTGAAGCGGAATAGGGTGACTGTCCTTGAAAAGGATGCTTCTCATCTATAGGAATATATTGAGCAGTACCATACACTTCTGATGTCGAAGTTACTAAGATTTTCTCGCACTGTGCATCCCGTGCCGCCTGCAGAACATTTAACGTTCCCTTAATATTGGTATCTATATAGCTGTCAGGTGAATGGTAACTGAAAGGAATACCAATAAGCGCAGCCAGGTGAAAAACAACATCAGTTCCCGTAACCGCATTCCTGACACCATTGGGATCACGAATGTCACCGGTAAAGATTTCAATATTTTCCAACACACTCTTTGGAAAAGAATCGAGCCACCCCCAGGAATTAAAGGAATTATAGTACACAAACGCTTTCACCTTACAGCCACTATCAATGAGACCTTCAACAAGATGACTTCCAATAAATCCATCTGCCCCGGTGATAAGAACATTTTTATTCGTTAAATCCACTTTTTCCCTCTCATATTATTATCAAAAACCATTGAGAATACTATTATTGCTTAACCATTTTTCGCTTGAAGTCTATCTCTTTTTAAAGGGCAATGCCCAAATTTCCTTTTTAATTTCTTGCATTAAATTTTTATCCTCTACAGATTTTTCCCCATGATAGAACGCATGCTGAAATATTAGGAATAAAACCACAATAAAAAACAATCCAAATGCAAAGAGTAAGGGAAACAGTTTCTTTTCCTTAAAAGATTTATAGGTATAAATCGGATCTATAATTTTAAATGCTTCTTTACTCACAACCATCATTTTCTCAACTTCTTTTGCAATCAATTCCTGAATTTTAGCCCGTAGCAAAGGATCGGTTATACCAAGCAATTGATTTTCTAAATAATCCCTGTTTTCTTTTGCATCTATCTGTACATCGTTTTTAATAAACGTATCGAGGTATTCCAGGTACGCAAGGAGTACTTTGTATGAAAAAAGCGAATCTTTATGTTCCACACGTATGTTCATAGTGCCATTTTTATCTATTTCTTTCTTCAGAAACTTACTTTTTATATAACTGCCCGTTGACACATGCGCTGGCTGTTCGGTCTGGCCAATCCATTTATTATTCATGGTATCCCACTGTTCAGGATATACCATCGGCACAAGATCTCTCTTCTCAACCAACTCTGCATTAAATTTTCGACTGTTCAGTATCAATTCGATTTTTTCAAGGTTTGCATTCCCGCCAACATTCAATTGGCTGGCAACCATACCGCCAAACATACCGAGCCCGGACAAATCAGGCATTTTAACGGTCTCTGCCTCACGGGGTGCGATAACAGCATCTGCAACATATACCGGCCCTTTAATGAGAGCGGTTATATACCCGCTGATAAGCCCTAACACCGTCAATCCGATAATAAACCACTTATTCTTTATAAGAACATACAGGTATTCTAGAAGGTTTATTTCGTCTGAATCATGTTTTACACTTTGCAGGGAAGAAATTTGTGTGTCTTCCATAAAAATTCCTTTGAAATGTATTTACCTTTACCCATTATTTTTTATCGTATAGTATTCTTTATACCACTTAATAAACTCCGGCACACCTTCTGCTATTTTCGTCTTTGGCTCAAATCCCAATTTCTGCTTAATATTGGTAATATCAGCATAAGTCGCTTTCACATCACCCATCTGCATTGGAAGAAATTCCTTTTCAGCAACTCTGCCAAGAGAATTTTCAATAATTTCAATCAATTCCATCAAGTTTTCAGAATTATGGTTTCCCAGATTAAAAACTTCATACTGATCAAGGCGTTCTGTATCCAGCGAAGCAACAACTCCCTGAACAATATCATCGATATAGGTAAAATCCCGCTGCATATCTCCATTATTAAAGACCTGTATCGGTTTACCCTGAAGAATTGCTTCCGTAAAGAGCCACATCGCCATATCAGGCCGTCCCCAGGGACCGTACACGGTAAAAAATCGCAATCCTACAGTCTGGATTCCATATAGATGGGTATAACAGTGAGCCATTAATTCATTTGATTTTTTGCTGGCTGCATATAAACTGACGGGTGTATCAACCCGATCCAACTCAGAAAATGGAAGCTTTGTATTGCCTCCATACACACTGGAAGATGATGCGTATACGAGTCTTTTAACATCATGATGACGGCAACACTCAAGAATATTCAAAAAACCTACAATATTCGAGTTGATATATTCATGGGGATGATCCAGGGAATATCTCACACCGGCTTGGGCGGCAAGATTGCATACCATACTGAACTTTTCGGTTGTGAATAGGTCATGCAAACCCTTGCTGTCACAAAGGTCCATTTTTATACTAGTGAAATTTTTATATTTTCGTAACTGATCATCCCTATCCTCTTTCAGTCGCACACTATAATATGGGCTGAAATTATCAACCCCAACAACGTCATCCCCTCGTCCAAGAAGATAGCGGGAGACGTGAAAACCAATAAATCCGGCAGAACCGGTAACAAGAATTTTCATACTATTCCTATAACCCTTTGTAAAGTAAAATTGTAACTATTCAGTTGATGTGACTTTCTCATTGTCATTGCGAGCGAAGCAAAGCAATCTCCTACGTCTAAGAAATGAGATTGCTTCGCTTCGCTCGCAATGACATTATGTGGGTATCCACTTGACTCACCATCAATGCTATATCTTGTAGGTATATGCCGCAAGAAATGAATCAACGTGCGAACTCAGTTGCATGCAGGATCTATCGAGCAATGAATCCTGTTTGTCCCTCTCCGCGCCCGTAGAACGTTTCCATCGCAGCCTCGTAGGCAGCGGCTTTTCTTCCATCCGCCCCGCTCGTTGCCCAAGGGCAGCCGAACGCCTCTAAGCGGGCCTACTATATATTGGGTCATGCTGAGTTAAGTGGATACCCACGTGACATTATTAAAAACTATACCTGAATAGTTACGTAAAATTAAGATTAATTCCTTAAAATGTTAATGATAGTATTCTGATCTTCATCACTTAGATATGGGTGCATTGGCAGGCTGAATATCCTCCCTGATGCTTCTTCAGAAACCGGCATACTCCCTTGTTCATAACCAAGACATGAAAACGCTGTCTGCAAATGAAGTGGTTTTGGATAATAGACTGCCGTAGGAATCCCATTCTCCTTCAATCTGTTTATCAATTCCTGCTTATTGTCACTTAGTATTGAATATTGAGCCCATGCAGATTTATAATTGTCGGGTATTAAGGGAACCTCAACAACATCTTTCAGGCCATCTGAATATCTTTGTGCAACCACCTGGCGTTGTTCTACTTCATCAGCGAACACTTCCATTTTTGCAAGAAGGATTCCGGCTTGCAGCGTATCAAGCCTGCCGTTTACACCTGTTCTTACATTATCATATTTGTCAGTCCCTTTGCCATGCACCCGCAGGGAAATTAATTTGCCTGCAACATTACTATCATTAGTAAAAACCGCACCGCCATCGCCATAACACCCAAGCGGTTTTGCAGGAAAAAAACTCGTTGCCGCAACATCTGTAAGGTTGCATGCCATTTTTCCCTTATATGAAGCACCAAAACTCTGGGCAGCATCTTCAATAACCACCATGCTGTTTTCCCCGGCTATCTCATTAATTTCATCATAATCTGCGGGAAGGCCAAAAAGATCAACAGGGATAATGGCTTTTGGATTCAATCCATCTGGTATCTTTGAGGTTGGTTTATTACCATTCTTTAAATCAACTATTGCTTCTCTTAATTTTACAGGATCAATATTAAATGTCTTCGGGTCAATATCTACATAAATGGGTGTTGCTCCCAAAAGAGAAATGACTTCAGCGGTCGCAATAAATGTGAAAGGTGTGGTAAACACAGCATCTCCCGGACCAATTTTATAGGCCATTAATGCCAGCAGTAGTGCATCGGTGCCACTTGAGCAGGTTACACAAAATTCAGCTCCCGTATAAGAAGTAACTCTCTCCTCCAGCTCTTTTATTTCCGGCCCCATTACAAACTTTCCATGCTCTAAAATATCATCCATTCTTTTTCTTACATCTGCTTCAATTTTTTTAAATTGTGTTTTCAAATCAATAAATTGCATAAAAAATCCTTCCTGCTTTTGTAATATGGTAATACATTGTTAGTTGACTATTGTTAATTTTAAATTGACAATTGGATTTTAATGTATCCGTGGCTATCTTTTCTTGAACTCATCATAACTGATTTTACCAACAGCTAGATGATCCGGCAACGGCTCCTCTTCATCCAGATCCAGACAACGAAGCACACCAGGCTCTGTCTCTTTATATTTAAATCCACTTTCCGGACAGACCATAATCCCATCCTCACCCGGTTCGGGCAAACGAACACAATGCCTGCTGACCCAGCCAACCTGTTTTCCCGGCACACCAACAATCATGGCATAATCCGGGACATCTTTTGTTACCACAGCACCCGCACCAATAAATGCGTAACGGCCAATTGTCGTTCCACACACGACAGTTGCATTTGCCCCCACAGTCGCGCCACGCTTGAAAACCGTTTTCTCGTACAATGAATGTCTGTTTACCTGGGAACGGGGATTGGTAACATTTGTCAGTACACACGACGGGCCCAGGAAAACATCATCCTCAATTATTGTACCGGTATAAACCGATACATTGTTTTGGATTTTAACGTTGTTTCCAATTACAACATCATTTGCAACATTAACATTCTGACCGAGTATACACCTTTCCCCAATCTTTGTATTTTTTTGTACATGTGCAAAATGCCAAATCTTTGTTCCAGAGCCTATGTCACACGGTTCGTCAACATACGCTGAGGGATGAACAAAATAGGGTTTTTCATCTCCGGGAATAAACACCGGTTTCTGTAATTTTGAGTTTTCCTCTAACGCACGCTGTGCGCGATCAAGGACCTCTAACACCCGGTACCCTTCATGGCCATCAGTTATCGGTGTCCTTCTTTGTTCAATACATTCCACAAAATGCTGACATTCAGCTAACAGCGGCTCTGATGGTTCAACGGGTATAAATTCCGGGTCTGCTTTCTCCGGAATCGGCATTCCGTGTTCCCATTTAATATGATGAGAATAAATAGTAATCTTCTTCTCCCATGGCTGGGTGTCCTCAAAAACAACCATTTTTTCACTCGCTACAACGACCAGTTTCTGCTCTTTAAACGGATGAAGCCAGGAAACAAAAATGTGGCTGTTTATTCCGCTGGGAAATGAGAGATGGGTGGTCGTGACATCCGCCAACTCTTTATGAAGATAGTTATAACCGACTGCAGAAACAGTATCAGGCATTTCATTACACAAAGCAAGTATCATTGAAATATCATGGGGAGCAAAACTCCAGAGCGTATTTTCTTCCCTCCTGATTTTTCCAAAACTGAGCCTGTTCGAATAAATATACTGGAGGCGTCCGAGTTCCCCGCTATCTACTATTTCCTTAAGTTTCACGAATGCAGAGTGATAACGCAACAGGTGGCCAACCATAAGAATACGTTCTTTCTCAGTTGCGAGGCGATTTAACTCTCGTGCATGGTCAAGAGTAAGTGCCAAAGGCTTTTCTACATATACATCTTTGTTACTGTGAAGCGCTCTCTCTGCAAATGAATAATGGTATTCTGCCGGAAGGCTAATTACCACCCCCTGAATATCTTCATCCTGTAAAATGGTATCGAAATTCGTAGATACTTCAATATCCGGATAGGTCTCCTGCATCTTATGTAATATCTCTTCACTGGTGTCACAAACCGTCTTTAATACACCTACCTGGTGATAATTCCTTACTAAATTCTTCCCCCAATATCCTGCCCCAATAATAGCAATGTTTTTCATCAGTATTCCCCTGAATTAATTATTATAATGAGCTATAAATAACAGCCTACCCTGTTATTACCTCTTGAATTAATGTACTGAAGAACTAAAAATAAATACATGCATACTTATGATTAGGAAACTTATGTATTTCCATTATTTTTCTTTACTTCCTTTTTCAACTCTTCAATCTCCTGTTGAATCTGCTCAAATTCTTTCATTCGCTTGCTTAAATATTCACGCGTTATATTAATTTTTTCTTTCATTCCCTGAGGTGTAAGTAAATACTGCCACCTGATCTTATCAGGATTATTCTTCAGTTTCTTAGCTCTAATTAAACCCTTCTCTACCAATCCGGAAAGAATATAGTTAACCTTGCCAAGGCTTACATTCAATTTCTGGGCCAGCGAACGCTGAGTATGAGATGGATTCTCTTCTAATTCTTTGATTACTTTATATTCAATCATAATAAAAAACCGTTTTAATCTTTAATATGCGGAATAGGGAATCGATCCCCGGGCAATTTGCACAATGTAAAAGAATAATGAGTATTGAAGACTTATTTATACCTGGGTTCGGGGTTCAGGGTTCGGGGTTCAGGGTTCAGGGTTCAGGGTTCAGGGTTCAGGGTTCTGGGTTCTGGGTTCTGGGTTCTGGGTTCTGGGTTCTGGGTTCTGGGTTCAGGGTTCAGGGTTCAGGGTTTAACTTTGAACTTTGAACTCTGAACTCGGAACTCAATGTTACCTTTATGGCATCCTCCAAACGCAACGTCTCACTATAGAGAGCCTTTCCAATGATAACCCCGACTACACCAGACTTCTCAATCTCGAGCAACCTTTCAATATCATTAATGCTTGATACACCACCAGAGGCTATCACCGGAATACCCACAGATATTGCAAGATCTCTCGTAGCTTCTATATTTACACCAACCTCCATGCCATCTCTTTTGATATCAGTGTATACGATTGCGTCCAGCCCGTATCCCTCATAACTCTTTGCCACTTCCAGAGGGGATTCTGTCATTCCTTCCGTCCATGCTTCAACGGCCACTTTTCCACCACTTGCATCAATACCAAGGATAATTCTACCTGCATTAGCTGTACAAGCATCTAAAACAAACTTTCTGTTTTTCAGGGCAGCCGTTCCAAGTATGACCCGGTATACTCCCATCCTTAAGTAATCTTCAAGGGTTTTCATGTCTCTTATCCCGCCACCAACCTGAACAGGTACATCTGTCTCCCGAATGATATCTCTGATGACCTCTTTGTTTCGGGGAAAACCGGCAAGAGAACCATCCAGATCAACAATATGAATCCGCTCTGCCCCCTTCTCCTGCCATATTCCGGCAACCTCAACAGGATTGTCCGAATATACCGTGGCACGACTAAAATCCCCCTGAAGCAGACGTACACACTTGCCATCCTTCAAGTCTATCGCGGGTATTATGATCAAATGCCGACTCCTTATATAAAAAAAAGCTTTCAGCTTTCAGCACTCAGCATTCAGCAAGATAAAGAAAACCTGCCCGCTCGTGCCATGCAATTGCAGGCGGAGCAGCCTTACGCTTAATCTCTCGTTTTTGCTGAAAGCTAACGGCTGATAGCTAAACGCTTATTTACTTCTCGCCCTGCTGCAAGTCAGGAAAGGTCTTCAAGATTTCATCTATTCCTACTTTAGATAATTCCTCCGCAGTAATCCACCTTCCTCCCTGTTTAAAGAAAGATGAAACCTGAAGAATGTTTTCCAAAAGTGATCTCTGCGTCCTGTCAAAAATACCTCTCCATACCAGTGTACCATCGCTGACCCTGATCAAATATATACCGAAGGCTACGGAAGCGGGTTTCTCAGCAGAATAGGGATATCCCTTTCTCTCCCTGTAGCGGTAAATATATCCTGCCACAACACCATCCGCATCCAGCTCTTTACCAACTTTTCTCAATATTGCAAGCGGGTTTACTTTGAGAGAATCAATGGATATTCTTCTGTAAACACCACTTGCTCTGTCGGTAGGAATCAGGATAAACTGCCTGCAATCCTTGAGCTTCCTGAGAAATATTTTCTCAACTACCTTCTCGGCACCTTCTGGAGATTTACACGTTCTGAAAATTGTTCCACTCAGAGGACAACGAATGGTCTTGACAGAGGCATCTTCTGGAATCACTATCTGAAAGGGAATAACTGCAATTTTACTCAAGACAACAGTACCCCTGCGAGAGGAATCCGTCTCGATACCCGTTTTAGAAGCACAACCGGAAACGAAAAATGGAAAAAAAACAAAAAAGCATGACACCCATACAACAATACTTAAAGAATACTTTTTAATGAGTATCACCCCCTCTTACGAAAGTGCCTAAAGTTTGAAGTGCCTAAAGTGAACTAAAGTTATGGATACCATCCTTAATGAGAGCCTTATAAATATCACAAAACTTTGCAGAGATTTGGAAATATGATTCCGAGAATGAATCAAGATTTTTTCGGTAACGATTCAAATCACAGCGAAACGCTCGCAAATCCAACTGTTTGAGATCAAAGATCGAGTTTTGGATTTGCAGTGAAGCGAGATTTAGAATTGTCGAAAAAATGTTTTGA
>CBDVBE010000015.1:0-33504 GCA_965372145.1 uncultured bacterium
ACAATATCATAGCGTTAGTTGACTCATCCAAATCATAATCCCAGCCAATAACACCCAAAGTGGAGTCATTGAGAAAGAAAGCGTTTTGCCATTCCTGTACGTGGTATTCATTGTAATTTGAGCAGGAAAAGAACATTGTCAGAACCAGGATGCACAGGATAAAGGGATATTCAGGATGTTTGGTTAAGTTACAATATTTCCAATTATCATAGTACAGGTATTTCTGGATATTGAATCTGTCATTTTTTTTCAATCACACACCTGAATCCTTTATAATCATTAAAAACCTGATCATTCGATAAAAAACACCAACTCCTTTTCGCTGATGTGTTAATAACAGGGGGACTAACCCAACTCCCTCCCCGCAAAACCTTATACATTGCTTCATATGGCCCAAATGGATTCACCGATGGACTTTTGCTATAATAATCACTGTCAAACCAATCATTACAAAATTCACTAAGATTTCCGTTCATATCGTACAGTCCAAAACCATTTTTAAGTTTACCTGCAACCTCATGTGCTTTTGAGTTGCTATTGTCTTCATACCAGACATAATCACCATTGACAGAATCACCCCAATAATATTTCGTAGTAGTTCCTCCCCGGCACGCATATTCCCATTCTGCCTCAGAAGGAAGACGGTATCCTGTTTTTCCTAAATTCACCTTAAAATTAGTTAAAGTACAATATCTTCCAATTATTTCAACTATTGAATCATAACTGTAAACTGTGTCAAAACCATCTCTTTTGCTGCGCGCATTACAATACAATGTAGCTTCATACCAGGCTATATTATATGTTGGAAAGTTATCCCCTGTACCAATATTGGTCCATAGCGGACGGTAATAATTAGTATAATATTCAGACATTACTGAATGAAAATCTTTTTGTGTTACTTCCACTGAATCCATATAAAAATCATAAGTAAAAGTAACATCATGGTTTGGTTTAGCTTCAATACTGTCGCCCATTGAAAAAGTATTATTAGCAGATTGAATTAAAACAGCTACTCCACACACTTGAGGAGTATCACTTTGGTCATTAGGATTACTACTGTCGCAGTATAAAAAAAGGATACAGTTCAACAATAATAAAATTACGAATGTGTTAATTCTCATTTTGCAACTCTTTCCTTTCATTAAAAGTGATTACACATAAAACTAACCAGTTCATTTCTTTATCTTCCCCAGATTCTTTATATTAAAAGAGACCAGGAATTTTGGCCATTTGCTTCTTGTCTCATTTTTATAAGTCCGCCGGTTGTAGCAAGCCAGGCAGTGTCTTTTTGTATTGCTATTCTGCTTATTGAGTTTTTACTGGTATAATTTTGGAATTCTACACCTAAACATAGACTAATTTGTGTTATTACCAGTAGCAGAGTTATTTTGTTTTTTTTGTTCATTTTGTTTTGTTTGTATTTGCTTTAAATTCATTGTCAGAGTCTCTATATTCAGGATAGAGTGGTTTTGAACAGCCTTGAAAATTAATTTCGCTTTTTTAGAATTTATCGTTAATTTTTATTTCTTTATCCTGTTCATCCTTTCATCCTGTATATCCTGATTCAGACATTTTTTTTATCTTTCAGCCATTACCTGTTTACCTTCAAGTTTTTTATTTTTACTTTATCCTGAGAGCTAAAACTTTTAAACTGAAACTATTTATTACCTGTAAATACTATCTAAAATTAAGGTTCTTCGCTTAAGAGATATTTTATTTGGACATTTGTTGGTGTTACTTTTATAGGTACTTGTAAAATGCTTATTCCATCTATATTATTTTTAGATATGAGAATAAACCTATTTTTAATCCATTCTAAAGTTATATTTTTACCTGTAGTCCCTTTCTCATATATTAAATCCATATCAACATTGATACTAGTGGAACTACAAGCAATTTTTATCCAGTTTTTATAAGCATTATTTAATTGCTCTACAAAACCATTAACTTTATTTAAATCAATATTTTCAACATATCCCACATAATAAGAACTTGTTGAATTATAAACGTATTCAATTCTATAAAAAGTATCAACAGCGGTTATTGTAATAGAATCACTTACAGAATCATCATCCGCACCAATATGCTCATACAGGTAATATTTTGCTTCTATCAAATTACCCTTACTCCCATAGGAGTAATCTACCTTGCCAATAAATCCTTCTACTGATAATACGAATTTACAATTAATCAAAACAGCAAGACATAAGATTTTTAAGATATTTTTAAACATACTTACCTCCGGATAAGTTAAATGTTGAGATAATAATTAAATTTTAATTTCTTAATCAGATAATTTTCATTTTTTCTTTTGTATTTTCACAGATAACAGTTAGTCATATGCCAACAGCCGCAATTAAAATTTCTTAAACTCCTTTTTTGATATTTTCTTAATTTTTCTGTAATTTGGGTAACTTAATTTCATAAATCCCATTGCACCCATAACCATGTTTATTTTGCTCATCATATTAAATCCATTAATTTTTTTATATTGATAGCCGATTTCAACTGTCCCTGCGGGACCTCCAATTGTTTTCATATTTCTAAGAAGCCATTCTTTTGTATCATACGTTGCCTGTGCTTTTTGTGATCCTCTCAATCCCTGCATGGTGAATTCAATGACAACGTGTTTTCCCGGAACTTCTTGTATAATCTCAAAATCTGATTTTTTGATTATATCTCCAATATCCGGGGCTGAGTTTGTCTGATTCATATTCCCCAGTGCAGACATTCCATTATCGCCTATAGATCGCGTTACATTACCATTAGGCATAGTTGTCCATGTCGTATCACCAATAGTGGAAACCTCTGTTTTTGATAGGTACATTGTTATTTTAAAACAATCCGGAGGAGAATATATCAGTAAACCGGAATCCTTAACCGTCTGTCCCTGTATATGTGTTTTTGAAATAATGTCTGTTCTATAGGCAAAATTCGGTTGCTTTTGTTTTTTATTAATATTTATAAAAACCTCATCTTTTGTAAAAGAGAAAGCTGAATGTATGGTAATAATAATAATCAGTATTACAAACGTGATATTAAAATGTTTTAACATAGTTTCAGGCAATCCTTTTTGTTTTTCTGATCCTATCCTAATATATTACTTACCTTATTCTCAAAGGTAAAGTTACCATCAATTTTAATAGAAAAGTGTTTTCTCGTAGAAAACTGTAACCAATTAGTTAAACCTGGAAACAAAAACAAAAGAAGTACGACTGCTCAGGAAGGATTATCATGGATGTTAGTGTGATGGACAGGGTGCCTCTAATGTAAAGAGCGATATATTTCATGCAAATTTTCTAATATATATTTAATGATTCTTAGCAAAACTAATTCGATACATATATGAGTGTCAACTGGTTTTTAATTAAAATAAAAATATACCTTCCGGTGTATTAGGAAAGAATTAATTAGTGTCTGTTACAAGGTGCCCTTTAGGGTAAATTTAGCTTGTTTTGAATGTCATTCCCGAATGTTTTTGTCGGGCGAAGTTCTCCGCAGGGGTGAATCCAGCTTTTTAAGTGTTTAGAGGCATGGATCCCCGCCTAAAACATGCGGGGATGACTGGTACTTGTCAATATTTAACAGGTACTAATTAAATTGAAAAAAATTATATGGTAGTAGTATTGTTATTTCTGTATGCTGTTCAGACCGTATACTGCGATTCCGGATCACGGAAGCCCCTGTTATTTCCTCGTGGATATCCGGCTGTTAAGCAGAAGGGTATGGAAATGACCATTGTCAGGATTCAGGACATGAGGTAGTTTATAACGTGTAATGCATAGTATCAACTCAAATAATTTTAATTGAAAGGGAGAACCGCATGCCCAAAAAGAAATACCACGAAACCATTAAAAACTTCCAGAAAAAATTAGAATCGATTAAATCACAGGAAGATACACCAACGGGAAAAATTGATGAAATTCAGGGCTATATTCAGGAACTCCTTAATGGTACAGATAAGGAACATGAGGAAATTCACGGAAGTTTGATTACTGTTTTAGAAGGGGCTGTTCGCCATTTTCAAATCTCGCATCCGGACCTTACAGCTCTTATTTCGACAGTGATAAATGATTTGAATGCAATAGGAATTTAAATAACACTACAGTAGATGACCTTGAGCTGTATCTCCGTAGATACCTGCTCGCAGCAATTTTTCAACACTATACTCCTTTAAAAATTCAGTCTTTGCCCCAAAATATGGAACCTGAGGCGCTTTCCACATATTTCTTTGATTGCAACCGGGGTAATAAGTTAATTTGAATAATGGGCAATAGCTCCATTCAGGGGAGGAGGGAGACATTATTTTCTCATATAGTAGGTCATGATTTTTATTTCAGACGCGAAAAATAGTATTCTGGTAGCGGCAGTAGTTGTTGTAATTGCAGTTCTGTTCTATTTCTATGGCAGTGATACGGAAACTAACACCCAATTATCACCTTCAGAAAAAGTTTCAATTCTTATCTCACGTTCACTGGAGCAGACCGGGGTACTGGTCGGTTCATCAGAGCTTAATGAAGCATTTTTTAAAAAGCATTATATCCCGCAGAAATTACAGACGGAATTTGTCAACACCTACGGTCTGCTGCACAGGAAAATTCGTAAAGTCCTTGATGAGTTCAAGTCGCGGCAGAGTGTGATTCATTTCCTTCTTCTGAAACACCGTGTCCTGCCGCTGGATTCGGTTACCGATTATTCCAGGTACAGTAATGAGGCGATTGCGAAGAATCCGCTCTATATGGCCTATGCTCTGGTCATGGAAGAGATGCCCGATGTCTCGAAGATCGGGAGTTCTCTGTATATAAAGCAGCTCGCAAAATCATTCGGGGTGACTGAGCAGGAGATTATCGAGGGTATCTGGTACTATCTGCAGGAGAGTGATGTCGATATTTTCAGAAAAGTCGCGCTTATGATTCGCGATAATGTTGAGGATAAAAGATCACGAAAACCGGAATTCTATTTTCAGAATATTCTGCTCCCGTTTCTTACCTATACCAGCATGAGCCTGGTAGTGCACCCGTCAATTGAGAATAGGCTGTTAGTACGTTTTTCTGAAGCGTTTAAAGATGGGCGGGTAACCGGTATCAGGAATGTGTTGTTCGATTTTACCGTTGGGTTACGCCGCTACCTGCTCGGTGACGAATTTCATGTCAGGCATCTCAATAACCTTAACCGGGTACTCATGAAATATGAATTCCGCATGTTTGTCATTGAGGAAACCTGTATCGGGTATAAGATTATCGATTATAATATTCCTATTAACAAACGGGGTGTCGGGGAAGTACGATTCCTCACGAAAATGAGCATTTCGCTTTCGTTGAGTTACCTTGGCCTTTCTGTGATGAAGGAAAAGGATGTGGTGCTGACCATGGACAATTTTATCGATTGCACCGAAGATATTCTCTATACCATTCAGAATAAAAAGCCTGCGTTCAATTCGTATGAGGATTTACCGATAGGGAAGTGCTGGGACGAATTACAGATCGGCTTTCCCTGTGATACCGCCGATTATATTTATGCCGCACTTATGAAGAAAGAGTTCGGCCGCCAGTCAAAGGAAGAGATCATGAATCGCCTCTTCAGGGAGATCGCCATCCACGAAGTGAAGCACAAATGGGATGAAAACATAAAGGGCAAATCATGGTACAACGTTGACGCTGAAACCTCTGCCCATATCACCGAAATCCTCTATGGCGGTGTGCCGTTATACTCATTACTCTCTTTTATTAACCGCTACCAGGCCTACTACTGCAATATTGACATCGGGGAAGTAAAGGAACAGTTGCAGCCGGTTATAGCTTCATGCTGGCAATTAGCACGAAAAGCCGCTAATGACACCATATCCTCGGAACAGGTTATGCAGGAACTTCGCACCGTGTATGACGAATATAAATTGCTGGGAGGCAAGGGGAGCCTGCCTGATCTTGACCTCTATTATACCGAGATTGTGGAGCCCTGTTTTGGGAGGTTGCCGACGCTGGCGTTGAGTTCAATATTTTAATACCCATCGGCAAATAAACAAAATGGTAAATTCTCGGGTAATTGTGTATCTCAGAACTCGAAATTAAAATTTATAGAAACCTCTTTCATGTTCCGCTGCCTGTATTCCTCGTAATCATTCTTAAGTTTGTTGAATTCATCAACTTTATTCTGTTTTATAGAACCGAATGAGAGAAGTGTTATCCCGGCACAATCGCAGGCAATACCTACACCGAGGAAAATCCAGCCGAAAAGCCTTTTAAAAGCGATATCAACCTCCCAGGGATCCGAAGAATATTGGTTATTTGCGAGTAAAACACCCCCTGTTATAGGAAGAGCTATTCCCGGTATTATAAGAATGCCGCCTGCCGTCAAAAAAGGTTTGGCTGTTCCCGGAGGATCATATTCAACGAGTAACGTATCGTTATGCATGGCATATCGGGTAGGCCAGTGGTCGTCATAATCATCATCGAGATCATCTTTCAATTCCTCGCAGTCCTTCCGGAGTTGTTCAATATACAGTGCTTCTTTAAAACTTAAGGTGCCTCCGGGTTTTGCCTGCAGTTTCTTGTATACAGGGTCTTCACACAGGTTATAACTCCATTCAACATCGTCCTGGAATTCAAAACAGTGTTTACGAAGTTTCTGCAGTACCTGAAACTCACGCTTGCTGAGCGAGTCCAGGTGGGCAGTATGCAGGCGTTTATATACATGATTATGGCACGGGTTCCGGATAATTCCGATTTCATTCATCTCATCCGCACAACCGTCGATATTGTATAAAAGCATGGTAAAAGCGGAATCACTCATGTTGTTAATGCCAGTAATGTCACGTTCAAGATATTCATCATTGTAGCATGGAGGAAATGCGGTTCGCGGCTCAGCAGTTTGAGCCTCAGGTTTTTCAGGAGAAGAGTAGAAACTTCTATTCGCGGAACTTTTTTGTGTGGGTGTGTGTGCCGGTGTACTTTTCTTTGGTGGAAAAATCGTTTTAATATCTGATTTGTCAATTGGCCTGAACAGGGTGATATCCGCATGGGTTATCCGGTCAATGGCATTGTACTTTACGGTTATTACTGTTTTATTTGCAGGATCGATTTCAAGACTCAGGGTTGAATCTGAATATCTTTTAACAATACCTTTATACACGTTACCATTATTGAGTTTAATGGTAACCTCTCCTGCAGAGAGCAGGGAAGTTAGTAATAGTATTAAAAATATTCGCAAAGTAATAATTCTTTCCTTTTTATTTTGCTAACCTTATTCCAATATCACCGATTACCACTCTTTCATAGAAGAGACATTTTTTCACTTCAAAATTCGATATTCATCATTCGCTACTCGCTATTCTCTTTTTCTTCTCCCACTCTCCCATTCTTATTCCCTCCATTATTCCAATACTCCATTACTCCTTTATTTTATATACACAGGGCTTGTCACCGCCATAGTCTGGCTGCCATCATCTGTAATGCAAATAAGTGAGGCTCGGATATACCCGGCACCATTTTCAGCATCAAGCGTAATTTTATCCGTTACACGGAATTGTTGTTTATCATAGGAAATAAGCTTGAGGAGGTTTTCCTGTTTGGTCTGGTAGCAGCCTCTGAAAATGCGGAGTATTCGTGGTGTGCCGAATTCATAAGTGCTTGTTCCTATAACAAATACACAATTCTTCTCAAGTGAAAAGTCATGATGGGAAATAATGCAGTCATCAGCGGATTCTGTTGAGCTGATTGTAAGAAATGGACCGTTTGTTATAAAGGTTCTGCCGCTTTTAATTGCTGAAAGGATGGATTCTTCCTTTTTATCTCTCGAATAGATACCGGTTCGGACATAGGACAGATAGCGATAGAAATTCTCTGAAACGGTCATGAAAGGGATACCGAGTGATCGATACCGGTTGAAATCACCGTGAGAGTCATTCCCGGCAATAAGAGGCAGCTTTCGTTTTTGCAGGAGTGTTTGTATCCATAATTTTCGAGCACGGTACCAGGAATTGGTGAAACCGTTATTAGCAGCCTGATAAGCGTGAAGATCAGGATGGATATCCTCACTTCTCCATGTCCCGCGCTTTAGAAAGATTCTCTGCATAATTCTGCTGCGGGCTCCGGGATGGGCTGCGAAAGATACTCCTCCCTGTTTATTAATATTTTGTGTGGCTTCAGCTATATTCGGTTCGGTTGTGGTAGATTCGGTTTGCTTCCTGGCGCCATCCTTCGAACCGGGAATATATTCGTTTATACCAAGGGCTCCAAGATGTATTACTCTATTTTTCGTATTACAGGTTGATATCTCTTCCCCGAGGATGACCGTGGTTCGATATGATTTCCTGTTTGCATGGATATCCGAACGTATTGATTCCCACTGTTTGAAATCAGGATCGGATTTGAGGTAATTTTCCATGGTGCATGCCAGGTCATAGGAATGGTCGGTTATGCCTATAAAAGAAAGCCCGCTGGTTGCAGCAATAATGTCAAGAACTTTAACAGGAGGTCCGAACTCAACGTGGCTGCGTGAATACTGTGAATGAACATGCAGATCGCCGAAAATACACCAATCACTGCCGGGGTATTGATCTTCAGCGATAAAGCCGGTTAAAGCATTTTTCGATGATGTTCGCAGGTTGTCATTTATTACGATTCTCTCCCTGCCAGAGGCTTTATCCTTATAGGTTATTATCCCGTTGATAGAATAGCAGCCAGGATCAAAGAGGTAATATGAGAGGAAAAACAGGTAAACATGGCTCTGATTATTATAGGGATGGTCGATACGATAACGGGAAATATCGGTTTCATCAAGGACGACTTTGCTTGAACCACTTTGTGAAATGGATATTCTAACATTAATAATATCAATAGGATACTGATCAATGTCATTGCAGATAAGCATCACGGGTATATCTTTATCCGGACTGATTCTTTTTGGGCTGTCGAAAATAATCTCCGGCTGTTTCTGATAGAGAAAACTGGGGAAGAAACGGAAGAATTTGAAATGCGTTTCTGCATAGAGGGCGAGGAAAGGGAGTGTTTCAATATTAAAATCCATACTATGTTAAAATACTTAAATGGCATTGTCGTTAAAATTAAAACACAAATTTAATTTTACATTTATTTGCATATGCTGAATTCATAAAGGAAGGTATTTTATTGAATAGTGCTTGTCCGAAAACGTCATTCCCGAATGTTTCTGTCGGGAATCCATGCCTCTATTTGTCCAAAAACACTGGATTCCCGCCAGAAGCATGCGGGAATGACGTTAAAAAGGTAGTTTCCGGCCAGACACTAAATAGAAGATTTAACACGATTAATTTACAAATAATGGGAGAAATTACCATTTGAAAACCAGCGACTTCAACTACCATTTACCTTCAGAGCTTATAGCACAGGAACCGCTGAAAAAGCGTGATAGTTCCCGCTTATTGCACCTTTCGCGGGAATCAGGTTTAGTAGTACACCGCAATTTCGGCGACCTGCCGAACCTGGTGCATTCCGGTGACCGGCTTGTATTTAATAATACAAAGGTATTTCCGGCACGAATCTTCTGTCAAAAGGGGACCGGGGCACGAGTAGAACTTCTGTTTACTCATAAAATTGACCGACTCACCTGGCAGGCACTGGTAAAACCGGCTCGCAGATTAAAGGAAGGGGCTGTCGTCTCGCTTGAAAGGGATGCATCGGTAACATTACAGCTAGACCGAATAGATAACGATGGCAGCAGGATATTCTCATTACAATCAGGCAATTATGGCTCAATAGAAGAGGTGCAGCAGAAATATGGTGAAATGCCGTTACCTCCTTATATCAAGCGGAGAGCGCGCGAGGATGACCGGGATACCTACCAGACAGTGTATGCCCGACAGAATGGTGCGATTGCTGCACCGACAGCAGGCCTTCATTTTACCGGAACACTCATGCAGCAGCTTCTTCAAAAAGGAATTGAATTCTCATTTGTGACCCTCCATGTCGGTATCGGAACGTTTCGCCCCATTAAGGAAGAGGATCCGGAGAATCATGTAATGCATAGTGAGGAATATATCCTTCCTGCGGATACCGCTGAACAAATAAATCGTACCCGGCAGCAGGGAGGAAGGATCATTGCAGTGGGTACTACGTCGGTACGGGTGCTTGAACACTGTGCATCACCGGATGGGCACCTGAAAGAGGGTACCGGTACCACTGAACTTATGATTCTTCCCGGCTACTCATTTAAAGTTGTCGATGGATTGATAACCAATTTCCATTTACCCTGTTCAACGTTACTTATGCTGGTGTCGGCATTTGCCGGGAGAGAACAGGTATTATCTGCCTATAGAGAAGCAATAGAGAAAGAATACCGGTTCTACAGTTATGGTGATGCGATGGTTATACTGTAAATAAGCAATATTCATCTTGTCAATCCCGACAAAAGATTGACTTTGCCTGGTGCGCTACTTATCTTAATATTAACCTAAAAATTTTATAAGCCCGTATGTGAATAATCATACGGGCTTATTATTTCTACAACAAGTTTGTAGGAGAAAAAGTGTTAAAAAGCAAGGTAAAAGGAGCGTAACCATGTACATGAAAGGGATCATTCCAACAGCAATAGAGAGTATTAAATGGCAGGATTACCGTGGAAGCAAGACTGGTATGATAGTGTATTATAATACCGATCCGATTTCTGAAATCCCAATCCGCGAGATTCCTGATGAGTTCCCGACAGAAATTCTTCCCGAGCCAAATTATGAAACAAAAACTTTCGGTCTCTATGGATGTAAACATACTAAAATGAGGAGTTCCTTTGCAAAAAAGAAGATTCGATACCTATTTTTTATGACCAGATATGCCGGAACTAATATTGACCGCATCGATGAACTAATGGTTACCGGTTTTTATCACATCAAACAGATAGCTGATGTGCAGAAACTGCATATCCGTTACCTGCAGGAGTATGTTTGCCTGAATGAAGACTCATGTATCTCTTTTCTGGCAGATAAGGTGCATTTTGTCTCTGTAGAAGATGCATTTATGATTACCCCCGAAGTACTTAAAGCGTGGGGATGCTCTTCTCGAATTACCCGGCAGTCAAAAATAGCCCTTGATGATGAGAAAACAGCCGAACTTGTCGCATTTTTGGAGAGTAAACAGAATATAGTCGATGCGTATAGCGAAGAGACTGAACGCCTGCAACCTGCTTATGATGAAGAAGAAGATGATGATGATGATGAAGATATAGAAGATCTTCTGGAAGATGCTGAGGATTATGAAGAGGATGAAGACAAGGTCGAGGATGAACAAGTAGTTAAGGAAGAGGAAGCGCTTTCAAAGGAAGCCGTGGAGGAACCTGTTGAAGAATCAATAAGTACCAATGTTTCAGAAATGTCGACACAGGTTGTTGATCTTGATACACAGGAAACCTCAACCGAAAAAGCTGTTGAAGATGAAAAAAAAGAAAATGATGATGAAGATACTGAAGAGGATAATCCATATAACCTGGATTTGAGTAAATACGAACAATAGAAATAAATTAACACGGATAATAAACACCGCCATCCAAAGCCAAACCTTCCCGGGATGTGTTTGTGGTTTCGTAACTCGCAGTGGTAAAAAAGAAATACTGCCTTTTGGAAAATTTACCTACGATAATGATGCTCGGCCAATGCGGGAAGATACCATATTCGATATAGCCTCAATAACAAAAAGTATCCCGACTGCGAGTCTGGCGCTTAAAGCTGTCGAGCAGGGGATGGTTACTTTAACCGATCCGGTTTTAAAGTGGATCCCGGAATTGAATAACGTATATAAAGATACAATCCGGATAAAGCATCTTTTAACCCACACACTTGATTTTAAATTGCAGCTATCGTTATGTAAAGATTTGTCCCCGCAGGAGATTCTCGATACTGTTTTCTCCGCGGAAATAAAAAGCCCTCCGGGAAGTACCTTCCTGTATTGTAATGCAACGAGTATTCTTCTAGGGGTTCTTGTAGAACGGGTATTCGGTGAAACACTGGACACATTGGCCGACAGGTACTTTTTCCACCCGCTCAATATGCACCATTCCACGTTTCATCCGCCTGATGAAACAAAAAAGGAAATCGTCCCAACCGAAATTGACGAATGGCGTGGGAGAACCATCCAGGGTGAGATCCACGATGAGAGTGCATGGAAACTGAAAGAGATAATGATACCCGGCTCTGCCGGCCTCTTTTCAAATGCCCCCGATTTACTGACGTTTTTGGAAATGCTATTGTGTGATGGCAGCTATAACGGCCGGCAGTTTTTTAATCCGGAAACCATTACACTTTTATCAACAAATCAGATAGCTGGTATCTATGAATGTACCGGTCTTGGGTTGGAACTGAATCAGTCACAGTATATGGGCACTCAGTGCTCGAATCGCACAATAGGCAAAACCGGCTTTACCGGCTGTGTGGTCATGTGCGATCTTGAAAAGGGGGTCGGGCTGGTTCTGCTTTCGAATTATACCTGGCCCGAAAGAAAAGGAAGCAAGGACCAGATAAATAAATTAAGGCGGGAAATCGCAGATGCTGTATTCAAACAATTTTAATTTTTTACTTTCTAATTTTTTTTAATTTGTAAGTTACGCAAAATGATTGTTTACTTTATAAATAAAGTGATGTATATCCGAAAAATTGAAGTATATTTATAGAATAAAGGCAATAAAACAACAGGGGTTAGCCGTAATACAATTAAACCATAGAAGGAGGGTAAAAATGAAAAGGGGAATTTTTACCTCATTATTTTTAATACTCACACTGGTAACACTTTCTATTTTCGGCCAGGAAAACAGTGATTCCAAAATTATTAACACAGAGGGAAAATCTACCTATATACTTGCTTTGGGCCATCGGTTTAACGTTATTGAAAATATGCTCTATTTTACCAGTGATATGCGCAGTGGAGATAAGATATTTATTTCTGATCTGAAAGGTAAAAGGATATTCGGGTATGTTCATGAAGTGGATATCTCGCGTATAAAACTGCCTGAAATTGCGTCTGGAATATATGTTGTCAGTAAAATAAGGAACGGCAATCTTGTTAATAAAAATCAGGTTGTAATGGGAGTTTCATCAAAATAAGACCTGATACGGTATCCTATTAAATAAATAACAGGCAGAGTGGGGAGAACATGAAAACTCCTCCTCTGCTTTTTTTTACACGTATACCTGAGGGTTAATGGGGTAGTTGTGCAGTAATAATAAGAAATGCTTTGGTTTTTGCAAAGTAACCTGTACTGGATTTATGTATATTTCTAAATAGTAGGGAATAACTGCGTTTTAACATTCAAATTGAGAGAGAGGGGGGATTATGAATGCAATACGACCGGTAGCAGTAACAATTGGTTTTGTATGCCTGATTGCGATTTCTGCTGGCAGCCAGGATAATCTGGTTCCATATTATATAAATCCAGGTAAGTTTTCAGTTAAGGAAGTACCTCAACTTATTGTTATCGGTTTTGATGATAATACTGAGCCCGTTCCCTTGACCTGGATGCTTGATTTTTTAAAGGATAAGAAAAATCCTGAAGGTGTGGGTAATAAAAAGGTCTATGATGGTGAGCCGGTACGGGTCTCTTTTTATGTGAGTCCTCAATTCAATGCGAATAATCAGAGCCTTAAGGATGCTGTAAAACGTGCATATGATGAGGGACATGAAATAGGTAATCATACCAAAACGCATCCCCACAACTATAAAATGAGTCCGGATTGGACCCTTGAAGAGATTCTGCTTACCAAAGACCAATGGGTTGAAGAGATAAATGCCTGTACCGATTGGTTAAAGGAGTGTGGTGTTGATGAAGATGCAATTGTAGGATTCAGAAATCCCTTTCTTGAAACCAGTGAAAGCACTTTTCAGGCTTTGCTGGAGTTGGGCTTCATGTATGACTGCTCACTTGAAGAAGGTTTCAAGCCAACTCAAAATGGAACCAATTTTCTTTGGCCATATACGCTTAATTATGGCAGCCCGGGCAATAAAGTTTTAGCGGATATGGGTTCGAAGGCAACGATTCCAAAAATTCCAGGATTCTGGGAAGTGCCGAATTATGCGGTGATTGTTCCTCCCGACGACCTTAGCAATGATTTAGCTTTTGAACCGGGGCTTCGGGACCGAATGCATGCTACACAGGAATGGTTTGAAGTTTCCGACGGGAAAGTAACAGGTTTTGATTATAATCTGTGGGGATTGGCTGCTGAAGGTGCGTTCGAGCTGAAAGCCAATGAAGTACTCGCGATTCTTAAGCACACATTAAATCTGCGGTACAATAGTGAACGTGCACCTCTGATGTTTGGGGCACATACACAGTTCTACAGTGATTCATGGTCTACAGTTAATGCACCAAATGCCACTACTGTGGAAATGCAGGCTGCTATTGAAGGTTTCATTGATTATGCATTATCTTTAGAGGATGTGAGAATTGTACGGACAACCGATATTATTGCATGGTGTAGAAATCCGGTTAATATGACTCCCATCAAGCACATGACCAAAGTTAATAGTATAAATCAATCGGTCATCGGAACAGTAACAGAATCGAAGATTCAATTGGCTATACCTGAAGAGGGTGAATATTCTCTTGCTCTCTATTCACTGAGCGGCCAAACAGTTAATACAATTATATCGGGCCGGTTCAACAAGGGGACACAAGCAGTTTTTTGGAATGGTGCGGGATTGGGTAGAAAGGTTTGTCTACTGGCTCTGAAAGGTGGAAAAGAAACCTTTGTACAAAAAATTGTACTACATTAAGATTAAAGGGCATTTCCTTCGTGAAATGCCCTTCTTCCATTAAAAAACTCAATAATGCCCCCAAATAAACAAAAATATCAATAAATGTTATAAGTAATATCAAACGAAAGATTGTATCTTATTAATGAGAGGGGAGGGGGCTGTTAAGTTATTTCCTTCCTGCAAAATAAAATCATCATTAAATAAAAAGAGGAATATACTGCAATTTTTAAAATAATCATATCAGTTTTAAGGAGGCGTTTTATGAACCGAGGGGGAAGGATTTTAGCAATACTCGCTGTTATAGGTATTGCGTTTACCGATGTTTTTGCTATTGGCGGCGATTATGATTACAGTTATGATGTAGACCCGTCCCGTGATCCACCTGGCGGGCTGTCATCTTCAGAAGTACCACAATTTGTTGTTATAGGCTCTGATGATAATGCAAGTGAAGCAGGTATTAAGTGGCTGCTGGATTACATGGAAGGGAAAAAGAACCCAAAAAGCAGCAGTAACAATCCACTGACCTTTGATAGTGAACAGATTACCGTTTCTTTTTATAGTAATTCGAAATATTTCAACACCGGTATCCATGATCAGTTGAAACGTGCCTATGACATGGGCTGCGAAGTATCTAACCATACCAAAAATCATGTCTATTGTCTTGAGCCAAATGCTAGTGATCCTTTTAATTCAAAACGATTAAGTAAAGAAGAGGTTAAAACAGAGATTGATCAATGCAATGATGCCTTATTGAATTCAGTCGGGATACCGGCAAAAGATATCAAAGGATTCAGGACTCCTTTTCTTTGATGGACAGACACAGCCTTTACGGTAATGAAAGAAGTAGGATTTACCTATGACTGCAGTATTAATGAGGGATTTGAATGGTGGATAAGTGGCGGCATGACAATCGGTGATTTTTACTGGCCCTATACACTTGATAATGGTTCTCCAAGTAATGACCTCCAGAATGACTGGTACAGTAGCACATATAATGTTCCTATACGAAATCATAAAGGATTATGGGAACTTCCCTGTTATGCTTTTAAAGCGCCGGCGGATTTAATTCCATATCTGGATCAGGTAGCTGGTTATGAGACAGATGGGAAAGTAACAGGACTTGATTATAACATGTGGGCAAAAGCTGATGAAGGAGGTTTTGTTTTAAATAAAGTTCAAAGTATAAGTGTCCTGAAAAATACTTTAGATCAGCTATACAAAGGAAACAGAACGCCAATGACTGTTGGCATACATTCTCAATATTATTCGAAAGATGATGATCTTTTCCCGAATATTTTGAAAAAAGAAGACAAGCAGGCTTTTATGGAGGAGTTTCTTGATTATGCTTTTGATGCTACAAAATTCCCGGATGTCCGCATTGTATCCGGAAGAAAATGTATTGAATGGTGCATGAATCCGGTTGCTCTAGGTGCAACGCCAATTATAAGTGAAATAACAAAACCCATTAGTTCGCCGGTTATTGGTACCGTAATTTCGAACAAGGTCGAAATTTCAATTCATGAGAATGGAAAATACACACTTTCAGTGTATTCCCTTACCGGAAGACAGATACAAGTAATTAAAAACGGCCATTTCAGGAAGAATTACTATACGATTTCATGGAATAGTAATACACTGGGTAAGCAGGTGTATGTTATACGTCTTGAAGGGAACGGGTATAAAACTGGGAAGAAAGTTTTTCTGAGCAACTAAGTCAATATTGGAGTAAAATAAAGAAAAGCGTCTTGTACATTAGTCAGGACGCTTTATTTTTAATCACTTATTCAATCCTTGTAAAAACACAATCCTGATATATGATTACAAACTGAACTCATTATTTTTGCCGTGGAAATCTTATTCTGTAAGTTCACTTCCTTTTTTACCACCCTTTTCTTTAAGAAGCTCTGCTATTTCTTTGTGCTCTGTCTGTTCAGACATCCCCATTTTCTGCGCATATTCAGATCCATATTGCAGGGCCATATTGAGGGCAGTAGCATTCTCATTAGTCATATCATTTATTTTTGAGCCATTTTTTAAGCATACTTTTACCGCCACAAGAGAGCCGGATGCAGCAGCTAAAATAAGAGGTGTGGCACCGACTTTGTTTTTCTCATTTATATCAAGACCCAGTTCAACCAAGGTTTGGATCATATAGGGTCTTCCTCCAAATGCTGCCAAGTGCAGAGCGTTGCTTCCTTTACGATCCAACACATCCAATTTGGCACCTTTTTCAACAAGGAATTTGACTATTTTTACTGCTTCGAGTTCAGATTGTTTGCGTTCTTCTGCATTTGCAAATTTCCCTCTGTCTTTTTCAATACCGTATGCAGCATTCAACAATGGAGTCATACCTCTATGAATTACACTGTCTACATGATTTACATTTGCACCTTTTTTTACTAATTGCTTTACTCTTTCAAACTCTCCTGAATACGGTTGGGAAGTTATATGTAGCAATCTTGAATTATATCCTTGAGGTACAGAATTGTCGCAATTAGCAAAGAAAAGAAACACTATAAAAAAGATTAGAGAATTTTTAAATAAATTTATCATTTTATGTTCTCCTATTAGTAATTATGTTTTTGCTTTAATTTATCATATTCTCCCTGTTGAGAAAAATCTAATAATTTATTTATATCAAGAGCATCTCTACCTGATGAAGGTGGAGGTTCAATAAGGTTATCTACAACTTTTTTAAATTCATAATTTGAACGTGAACTTTTCAAAATTGCGATCACAGCATCTTCTTTTCTCTCCTCAGAGAGTCCACCTAATCCAGATCCACCAAAACGCATGTCATAAATTAAATTAACTTTCATCTGCCATGTGGCATATTTCCACAGTCCTTCCTTTTCAGCTTTTTCAACAGCAGCAATAGTGGCCTGTTTAATGTCACGGTTCGAATTTATTTGTCTTAAAATTTGATATGTTGATTTCAGAAGCAGAAATGTAGCATGAAATTGTTTAAATCCTGAGTATCCTGGAATATATTTATCAAAGGTATCATCTACATTTTTCAGTGCTCCGAGACCGGCTTCAGCAGCTTTGGCAGTAGAAGCAAATATTTCTTCTAAATTCTGTGCGAGTTCATAATATGCTTCCTGAATATTTTTTCCTGCCAGAAAACAGTTTGCCATTAACCCCTGATAAAAATCATGCACATTGTCTTCCAGCACTTTGCCCATGTGTTTCCAATTTAATGCATCTGCAATAGTCCAGATAAGTTTCGCACCACTTACAGGATCTATACTACCTTTTAGAAATGTGCCTGCACCACCTTTTAGCACTACTCCAATTTTAGCTTGATATCTGAATCTGTTTTCAAAATAGCCCAATTTAAATCCTGCCTGTACACCAATGCCTGCAGCAAACCACACACCATACGAAACATCTGCCAGTGTTGTCCAGTCAACACTCTTTGGATTTATATTGTTTTTACTATCTTCTTCGCTTATCAATTTCATTTTCAGCCCTAAGGTAGCATCTGCACCGGTTTTCACTCCTGCAAAGAGATCAAGTCCGGCTTCAGCTCCAGCGGATGTGTCAGAAGTGGAACTTCCTTTTTTCTCTTTAACAGAGACACCAAGATCAAGAGATATAGATGCACAACATCCTATAAAGGCAGAACCTTTCGTGGATAATTGGATGAGAAGGTAGATTTCACCGCTATCATCATCTACTAAGTCATCATCCATAGATTTTAACATTGAGATTAAATCAAAACCATTTTCGTTAGGAAGGTTTATATCAAAATGTCCCTGTGCCTGAGCCAAAGCAAAACTTCCTTCAGCTTTGCCGCCAACTTTTATAGCCTTGTCTTCTTTCCAGTTTAAAGTTGCACCAAATGCACCTTCGGCAGAATGTCTTAAGAATTGGGCTCCAATCCCGGCATCGAATACTTCAGATTCTTCAAAGAAGTTAATGTTACATTTTTTGTTAAATTCTTCTATTTCAGGTGACCAGCCACCTTCTTCACTGAATAGTTTCTTTTCAAACAATTTTACTTCGAGTTCCTTTGCCGGCCCATTTTTCTTTTGCTTTTCCTCTTTGGCATCTTTATGTTCTTTTTTTATCTGCTGCATTACCTGATCTTTATTAAACCATCTGTTACGCTTTTTAATTTTATTTGATCGAATGCGAACCATACGCTTGCCTGTTACCCAAAAGAATTCAGCAACATCACCCTCTTTCATCTTATGTCCGGATGCTTTCACTGAATTGAATTGCTCTTCATCTTCTAATATTTCATCCTTGGTTTTTGCGATGTTGTCATCCAGATTATCAACAATTTTTTGGGCGGCAGCATCGTCCTTAGCATCGGCAAATTCTTTAAGCCAATACATAACAGCCTTTGCTTCGGCCTTTCTATCTTTTTCATTTCCCTCTTTACTTGGAATAAAAACCTTCATATGCGGAGTAAAAGCATCCATCCATTTTATTTCCTGATTGATACTTTCCATAGCCTTAAGTTTTACAATACCTATTTCATCTTTGGCAAGGTCATAGAAAATTTCCCCATCCACCTCCTCTTGCGGCATCTCCAACAACTCACTCTCAATATCCTTTTCGCACGTATTATGGTGGGCAATAAATTTATAGGCGCAGGTCGCGTCTGGATTTTCCCGTATCGCGTCGCTGTATTTTTCCCCGTAAAAGAGTGTCACCTCAGTCTCACCAATACCGTCATCATCGAGAAATGCTTCCACCTGCTGGCAAAGGTCTTCCTCTTCACCGTCAAACTCCACAAAGGTATCTATAGTTACCTTTTTACGGCTGGTTTTCTTGAGAAATTCCGCTTTAACCTGAGCAATACACTTCTTGTTGAATTGAAAGCCCTTACCTCCGGGAAGCCATTTTCCTTCGATAAGTTTAACTTCAGGGGATTCTTCCTCCTCCGTTGCAGAATCCTCTTCAGTATCAACCGGCTGAGCCTCCTGCTCCTGTGTATTACCTTTCACGAAGTAGAAATCGTTAATTCCACGCCATTCTTTTGCCATTTTTTTATCCGCTAAATGTGTCAATATATGAATAGTTTATTTTCTCCGTATGCGAATACGCTTATCCTGTCATCTGCAATAAATAATTTATCAATCGTGGTATTGTTTCCTAATATTTCTTGGGAAATAGAAACAAAACAATCATTCGTATAGTACACATTGCCGGCGCTATTTATAATCCAGCCGCATTTTGAGTTTATCATTATGATATCTGTCACATCGGTTGATAATTGTATTTTATTGAAAATAATAGGGTTCCCAGTCTTTGCATTAATAGAAACGAGTAGTTCATTATCGCTATTTATTAAAAACAGGGTGTCACCGGAATAACTTGCTGGTTCTAACTTTCTACCAGATAATAATTCGTTATTTATTTGGTACCAATAAATTGATTCGTTTCTATTTTTTCTAAATATACACGTATCCGTGCATGCAAAAATAAGACTACCAGAAAAATTATTTTTTATACTGTAAAGCGTACCGTGTTCACCCAGGTAATAAATCGAATCTACATCACTAGTATCAAAAACACTTGAATATTTTGGATTTGGTCCCACTTGAGTATATCCGTTTAAAGTAATAAAAAGGGAATTATCATTTGGTGTAATTGTAAAATCATGTGCATAGCTTCCGCCTTTATTATAGATTGAGTCGATGAATACTGGTTGTATTTCGTTTAAAATATTAAAAATTTCAATTTCATATCTTGGGAAGCCGGACCCGCTTGACTTTATATATAGATATGAATTGACAATTTTGATGTCCCATAAACCAACATGTTGAGTGTTAAAATTAAACTCATTACTAAATGATTTACCACCATCATATGATATTTTCTGGGTTGTTTTAAATCCTCCGCTGGAACTATTATTAAAGTATCCTAACACAATATTCGAATCTTTAGCTGCAATAAAATAGTCATCAGTCAGTGTAGTATTAATATTGTCCTGCATTAACTCCCACACATGCGTCCCCACACCCACACCCCACGAATAAGTCAAATCATCATATCCATCACTCACTTCAGCAATAACAGTAAACGAATCGGCATCACTGAACATGGTTCTGTCAATTGACCAGGTCACTTTATTTGTAGTTGAATTATAAACCATACCGTTTGGTTTTTGTGTCAGGGTGATTGTTATTGGGTCGGTATCAGGGTCCTGCGCTGTTAATCCTGTTTCATAGGAGGTGCCCACAGCGCACGTTGTGTCATGTGGCTTAGGATCGGTAAAGAAAGGAGTACGGTTTACATTATTAATGGTAATGTTCACGGTATGGGTGTTAAACAATCCCGGATCGGTTTCATCAACTGCTTTTACAATAAGGTCGGATATTAACTGTGGGGAGGCATTAGTGGCTACGGTGTATGTGGGACTGATTGTCAGTGTATAGTTATTATTACCGTTATCAGTCACCGATACCCAGGTCGGAGGGGATACCAGCTCCAAAGAGGGTGTGGTACCGTCCTGGTCACTGATGATAAACGTAACATTTTGTGTGCCGCCTTCATTGAGAATTACGGTAGTGGTAGGTGTGGTCGGCACAGTAAATACCGGTGGATGGTTAACATACGTTACGGTAATAGTGAATGTTGCTATAGTTGAAGAATCAATACCGCTGTTTGCGGTGCCGCCGTTATCTTTGAGCATAGCTTTAACCTCGATTGAGCCTGAGGTTGTTCCGGCAGTGGTAAAGGTAAGATTCCCCGTAGCCTGGTCAAGTGCCGGCGAGATGGAAAAGAGACCGGCAGTGTCTATTAGCAAAATCAGAAACTGCAAAGTTTGCAATGATTCGTTAGGAGGTCCGGCGCTGATGTCGGTTGCCCATCCTGCAACAGTAACTGAACCGGTATCCTGGTGTACCGTAACGTTATTGCCCGGTAGAAAACTCGGTGGATCGTTTACCGGAGGAATAGTTACAACAATCTTTGCAGTCGATTCACCACGCGTGGTGTCCCTGATAGTATACGAACAGGTATCGGTACCATTTGAATCCTGTGACGGTGTATAGAGTACTTTGTTGTCGGTGATAGTGCAAGTTCCAAATATGCCGTTAGATACTGCAGATATATAGATCGAATCACCGTCCGGATCGCTGTCGTTTGTGAGCACTTCAATTATACACGAGTTGTCTTCCAGTGTTGTAGCTGTGTCAAGTACGGCATTTGGAAATTGATTTACATCTCCCACCGCAACGGTAATTAATGGAGCTTTTATTGTGTCTGTACTGTCAGTTACCCAGATTTCAACGGTATAGTACCCACTATCATTAAAGGTGGATTGCCAGATAAATTGTGAGTCATTAAACGTTATTGGGCCGTTGTCCGGAAGGGTATTTTGAGCAAGTATAAACCAGGTAGAATCCTCATCGGCATCAGTTGCTTTTAAAGTAATTACCAGAGTGGAATCTTCGGGAACATAATAATAGTCATCGGGAAAGCTATCCAGAAATACGGGCAGCTGATTAGTATTCAGTACCGTCAATTGTAATAGGGCAGTACTGGTATCTTTTTTATCTGTTGCGTCAATCACGACATAATAAATTCCGGCATCTGTATAATCCGGTGTATACGTGTATTTGGCATCGATAATAGTATCGCCAATTGGCAGGGTATCGTGTAATATAAATAGAATGGTATCGCCGTCAGGATCGGAACAGGAGTCTGAAACAGTAAGGGTACAGGATGAACCCTCATATGCCGTAATATGCATAGTGTCAACTGACCATACCGGGGGATTGTTTTCAGGAGGAATAAGAGATAGCGTGTCGATTTGACTGGTATCTGCACCAAAAGTATTGGTTACAATACAAAAATAGTATCCCGTGTCGGAATAGTTTAACGTATCAAAGGTAATTGTATCGATTATAGCACCGGTGATAAGTGAACCGTTTTTAAACCATTGATATTTCAGAGTATCACTGCCGATAGCTTCGATAAACATACCAAATGTTGAATCTTTTTCCTCTGTGCCGTAAGTTAAAATGGCTTTGTTATTCAGAATGATTGGGGCGAGGCTATCTCCAATAGTTAACCGTAAGGTATCTGTTAAACTGGTATCTGCTCCAAAGGTATTTGAAACAATACAATAATATGCTCCGGTATCAGTGTAGGATAATGAACTGAAAGAAACAGAATCATCATTGATATTTAATGGCTGTGTATCTTTGAACCATTGGTAATTGAAAGGCTTTGAACCGTCAACCTCAATAAACATAAGGTAAGCGGTACCATATTCAGCGGTTCCGACAGTAAGAATTGTTTTTCCATTACCAATAGTAGGAGGTATATCAAATGAAGGCTCTACCGGGTCACCACAGAATAAAAAAAGTACAAGAGAGTATAATATGCTGCATAGGATATAAACAGTTTTACGTTTTGTATACATGATATCGAATCTCCTTCATCTTTTTACAAATAGTGATGCAAATAGTGATGTATTCAGTCACAAAAATAGTTAATTCCATTAAATCTGTCTGTGATAGATATCACAATGTGTAAATTATTAATCAGATAGTATTTATTTCATCGGTTATCACGTTATAGATTCATGTAATATATGGTTAAAATTTTCCTACCAAATGGTAATATGATAAAATTTAATATTAGTAAAGATTATTTATCGTGCGTAAAAATAAACTGTCTGATTGTTACGTAATTATCTTTAACTGATAGAATTTAATTAGGAGATAAAAAAATCATTATCACCTGCAACATTATAGTGAGGTATAAAATGAGACTACTGAAAATACTGTTGGTATTATTTTCTGTATATCAAATAAGTTTCGCTGTAAAATTTATAAGTTACACTGAAAAAAATTATATAAAGGACATTGCTATTCATAACGACACAATATGGCTTGTATCACGTGGTGGTGTTGTAAAACGTGATAGTAATGGTAATTTGCTTGCAACATATACAAACACAGACGGTCTTTCTTACTGCGATGCAGGAGCAATAGCTATAGACAACGAAGGGAACAAGTGGTTTGGGACTGCAGAAGGTGTAAGCAAATTTGATGGGACAACCTGGACGACGTATGATACTTCAGACGGCCTGGTTGCCAATTATGTAACGGCAATAGCCATTGATAAAGAAGGAAACAAGTGGTTCGGAACCTTATGGAATGGCGTAAGTAAATTCGATGGAACAAACTGGACTACCTATACGACTTCAGACGGCCTGGCTTTTAACTATGTGCATGCAATCGCTATAGACAATGATGGAAACAAGTGGTTTGGAACGTATAGAGGCGTAAGTAAATTCGATGGAACAACCTGGACGACGTATGATACCTCAGACGGCCTGACTGACCTCCACGTAGAAGCAATCGCCATAGACAGTGACGGAAACAAGTGGTTCGGGACTTACTTTGGCGGGGTAAGCACATTTGATGGAACAAGCTGGACTACCTATACGACTTCAGACGGTCTGGCTTCCAATTGTGTACATGCAATCACTATAGACAATGATGGAAACAAGTGGTTCGGGACGTGGGGTGGGGTAAGCAGATTTGATGGGACAAACTGGACTACCTATACAACTTCAGACGGTCTTTCTGATAACGTAGTAGAAGCAATCGCTATAGACAGTGACGGAAACAAGTGGTTCGGAACCTATAGAGGCGTAAGTAAATTTGATGGAATACACTGGTCTACCTATATAATATCAAATGGGCCAGTGAGTAACATTATAGAATCAATCGCTATTGACAATGATGGAAACAAATGGTTCGGGACATTTAATCAAGGGGTAAGCAAATTTGACGGTACCACATGGACCACGTATAACACTTCCGACGGGCTGGTATCTGATGGTGTAGAAGCTATTGCCATAGACAATGATGGAAACAAATGGTTCGTGACCGGTAGAGGGGTAAGCAAATTTGATGGAGTAAACTGGACGAGTTATGATTCTTCAGCCGGTCTGGCCGGCAACAATGTACAGGCAATAGCCATAGACAAAGAAGGAAACAAATGGTTCGGGACATATAGGCAAGGTGTAAGCAAATTTGATGGAGCAACCTGGACGACGTATGATACCTCGGACGGTCTGGCAGGCAACACTGTACAGGCAATAGCCATTGATAAAGAAGGAAACAAATGGTTCGGTACACAAAGTGGAGGTGTAAGTAAATTTGATGGAACAAACTGGATTACTTACAACCAATCGGACGGCCTGGCCAGCAATGATATAAATGCAATAGCCATAGACAATGAAGGAAACAAGTGGTTTGGGACATTTTCGGGCGCAAATAAATATGACGGGATACATTGGTATAATTATTCAAGTTCAGATGGTATAAGGTGGGTGTTATCAATAGCTGCAGACAGTGCAGGAAACAAGTGGTTCGGGACCTGGAGTACAGGTGTATGCACATTCGATGGAACAAAATGGACTATTTATAACGAATCAGATGGTCTGGCAAACTGCAGGGTATATGCAGTAGCCATAGACAGCTTAGGAAACAAGTGGTTCGGGACCCGAGGCGGAATTTCAATGCTTGTAGATTCTTCAAATACAAGTATTTATGACATAAACAGCTCATTTAAGTCACAATTGAAGTTATCTGCATACACTTCAGGGAAAAATCTGTGTATAACGTCTAAAAACGTAGTTAGTGGAAAAGTAAGCATCTCCATATATAATCTTCAGGGTAAATGTTTTCGGCAAATTTCCGAATATAAACCAGCTGGCATACAGAGTGTCCGTTTGAACACATCCGGAATTTCAAGCGGCAGCTATATCTGCATAGTTAAAACGTCAGATGGAAATACAGCTTGCCGGCGGATTATGATTATGAGATAATTCAATATTTTTACGCACACGAAAAGATTGTAATTTTAAAAAAAACACTCGGCGGAGAAATACTCATCACAGAAAGACCGGAATGATTATTTGCAATAACACTTTATGTTCAATATCAAATAGACTACTGTCGTTTCTGAAACGTTATATTTATAAATATCATCCCAGCATCCCCACCGGCAGATGCTTCATACCCGGCAACTGAAACGAAATTCCGGCTTACGCATCCATCACTGGCAGATAAGCTCAACTCATCTCTGCAAAAAATCGATAAACCCACCCAGAATTATATATTTTAATTTACTACCAATTTTTGATCATGAAAAAGAAAGGCATACTATGTCTGAAGAAAAAAAATCACCCATTGTATCCACTGCAGTCAGTATGAATGCAGGACGGGAAAAGAAAGAGTCACCAGAGCAGGAAAAAGCTTATAAAAAAGTGTCATTACCCTGGCATATCCTCATCTGTTCCGACCTTGGCTATGTGTCTGAAGCGCCCGGGCAGATCAGGGCAGCTTCGCTGAATGAATTCCTGGATTCACAGGAAGTTGTATTACAGGGTACCATCGAATCGTCGCTTGCAGGAAAACCAGTATTTGTTGAATACCCGGTTCGGGATTTCAAGGATTTCTCTTCTCCACAGGTATCGAAGAATCTGCCGATTACCGCAGACTTGCGTCAACTTTCTTCGTTACTTGAGGATATCCTTGCCGGAACAATCTCTCGTGAACAGGGGATTGAAGCGGTGTATGCATTGAAAAATGAATCACCTCTGATTACCGAAGCACTCCGGTTATTGCGCGTTGCACCTTCGCCTGGTTCAGCGCCACAGGCCTCACATACAAAACAGGAAAGCAGGGAAAAAACCTCTGCGCTTGATTCAATCCTGGATTCAGTGGTAGTGGAACCTGCTGCTGAGGAGAAAAAGGAAGAGCCGGTATCAGCGGTGGATAAACTCTCCGATGCATTGGTTGGCGACACCCAGCCTTCTTTACCAAAGGAACAGGTGCTGGCCCTTATTGAGAAGATTGAAACTGCACTTGGAAAAGATATGACAGCGTTACTCTCGCAGCAGTTTTTCCATGACAGACGGGCTTCATGGGGCGGGTGCAGGCACTGCGCTAAAATAATAGGAAGAAACAATGAGGTTTCGTTATCGGTATTTTCGGCGCCTTTTTCTGAAATAGATGAGAAATTACCCGGAGTTGTAAACACCCTTGCACAGCAGGGCCGGCGGCCGGATATTATCCTTTTTGATTATCCGTTGCAGATTACGAACGCACATACGGATATCCTCGCTCGAATAGGGGAGCAGGCTGAGTTAAATCATGTAATGGTCCTGTCGCATTTCTCTCAGGAAGAGCCGTTTATTTCAAAGATTGCTGATGCAGATACGCTGAAACCCATTTTTGAAGAACCGACATTTATACCGTATCAGCGATTAAGGAAGAATTCATTTGCCCGGACACTATGCCTTGCCGCACCGCATGGTGTTATTGATTCGAGTGATATCACGCCCGTGTCGGCCGGTGGCGGCTGGCTGGTTCTCTTTACGTTTGTGCAGCGCATCTGTGATGGGCGTTCGCCATTTGATGGCGGTGTGACACTTGCCGATACCGGTATTACCGCTGAACATCCTTTACGCCATGCTAAGGGCATGAATCGTGATCACACCATAGAATCGCTGGAGATGGGAATTACCCTGTTATCGGATATCGTTGCGACACAGGCCGGTGTCCCTGCCGTGTCAATCATCGATTCGGAAAGTATCGCTTCACAGTATACTTCATTTGCCTACAATCTTCTGACTAATCGACTGCTGAAAATTACCGAATCAGTTATCAGTGAAGGTGGTGCGAACAGCCAGGAAATCGCTGAACGGTTACGTCGGGGACTGCTCGAATTCCTTGATGGCTACCGGCTTCTTCATTCCGAGAATGAAGTTACCGTAACGCCTGATGATAATGGAGAGATAGCAATTGCTGTTGAATCAGAAAAAACTGTGGATGAGTATCCGATTCAGATTCAGTACTCGGTGAATACCTGATATACAGGGGACTGTAATTAGTGTCTGGCCGGAAAGTGTTTATTTGCCGTCATTGTCACTTTCGTTCTGAAGCATAAGGAGGTTCAGACTGCGTCTGTTTCTATTATGTCCTTTGTGCTTTCCGGTATGCTTTTAGGCCGGAATCTAGCTTTTTGGGTTGTTTTAGGGCATGGAGTATTCGCTGTCGCTCACCGAGCCCCGCCACAAACATGCGGGAATGACGTTTTCGGACAAGCACTAATTAGTGCAGCCGTTCACGGCTTGAAATTGCAAAAATGTCACGCTGAGCTAGTTGAAATATAACAAATCTGCAATATTTAACAGAAACTACATATAAAATAAATACAAGGGGTCAAACGTATGTTTTATGTACTTTCCCCCATATGTTTTTATATAAACCTGATTTTTTTTGAGAGATATTATATATTAATTATGGAGAGGGTAAGTATTTTAATTTGAGCTATTTAACTACTTTTTAAGGAGTCTTGTGTAATGGCAAAGGATACCTCTTCAAAGATACTTACTGCGTTTGGTATTTTCTTCCTGGTTTTTCTTGCATTTGCTGCACTTAAAGAGCACTATACAATCGATGCCACCAAGTGTACCAATTGTGGCGATTGTGCTGCTGAATGCCCTGAAGAAGCTATCAGTCCCGGTATCGTTGACGGCAAGGAAGTTCATGTAATCGATATTACAAAATGTACGGCGTGCGGTGTCTGTGCTGATGTCTGTCCTGAAGGGGCAATCTTCCCGGATAGTTCTGATATTTCACTTAAAGAAAAAGAAAAGGCGGAACCTGAGAAGAAAAAGACCAAGAAAAAAAGTAAAAAAGCTACAAAACACAAAGTGAAATAGCCCCCAATTCCGATTAGAAAGAAATTGATTATACATGAAAAACAGTAAGTTTTTTATATATGGAGTAATGATAATTTTTTTTCTTTCCCTGTTGATACTTCAACTTGGTTGTTCCGATTCTTTCAATAAATCCCCGGTGTCCAGTATCCCTGACAGCGAAATACCTGATGATATAACCGCTGTTTCTTCAAGTACTAACAGTCTTCAGATTAAGGGCGGTTCTATTGGAAAAAATCAGGTAGATATCTATATCCGGTTTGAAAATGTTAAATATACTGATGCAGATATATGGATTCGTCTCAGTTCTTTAGACAGTAGCTATACTTTTCAGGAGATTCTTAACAGGGAGCCTAATAATTTTATTAATGATGTGACATACAACTATGCGTTAAAAAATCTGTCCTCCGGTACGGATTACTATCTCTGGATTGTGTGGCAGAGCGGCGTTGAAATTGAACAAATAAAAACGAATTTTTCCACCCTTTCAGAATAATTATTTTGATGAAAATTAAAAAAAATACTGTAAAGAAAAATGTTTTTATTACCTTCTGGGTCGTTTGGCTGCTGATAACCGGCATTGTTGTCGGTGCAAAGATGATGCCGCACGTATATCCTCCTGATTGCGTGGGGTGCGGCGATTGTGTACGGGTTTGCCCCAGGCCGGGCAGGGCGATAAGTATCATTCGCGGCAAAGCGGTAATTAATCCCGAGGAATGTATCAAATGCAATAAATGTATAGATATATGTTCATACGGAGCAGTGCGGTAATGAAATATATAAAGAGAATAGGTATTGGAATTTTAATAATAGGGGTAATGCTGTTTGCCTGTGACCCCGGTCCTACCGCGGGTGCCTATTTAAGTGTCAGTCAACACCGGTGTGTCGGTTGTGGGGAGTGTGTGAAGGTGTGTGATGCTGATGCTATAATTATTATATCAAATAAGGCGGTTATTGATCTGTCAAAATGTATAGAGTGTGGTCAATGCATTGATGCCTGCCCATATGATGCAATACAATAGGTTTAATATATGAAAAAAGCAGGATTGATTTTATTAGCTGTTTCAACATATATCGTTTACAGCGCTCAGGATATTGATTTTTCCTACAATCTGATTGGCGGTGAAAAAGAGACCGGCGATACAAAACTCAGTGAATGGGTACATGAATTTGTACTTCGGTATTATGGAGAAATTCGTCCTACCGAGAAATTTGGAATACTTATCAGTGAAGAATTTGACGGGATTACACATGCGACGGATAAGTTCCCCGCCAGAGCAGTGAATCATCCGGTCAATTCCCGTACCTCTCTTGGCTTGGAATTCACCGGCCTTGGCCGACTGCAGATAAAAGGCTTTTCTCAAATCTTTATAAACAGCTTCGAAAACGATTTCCCGGTTCATTTTGAATCTAACAACCCACTCGTAGATGCAACAATGGTACAGAGGTTTAAAAATAGCGCTGATGTATTCTGGGAGATTCCAATTAATGACATGCTGCTCACCGCTGATTTATTATATAACAATCTGGTATATGATTATTACAGGCTGGAGGACAAGAAGGAAAGTCAATATGATTCTGATATATGGTTTAATGGCGCTTTTGTATACTCGCTTCGTGAGGGAAAATTGCAGATACAATGCGGCGGGCGGGCAAAGCATGATTTAAATGAATATAGCGGGTATAACTTCGCAGGTGTATACCTTGGAATTGGAAGCGATTTTAAGCTGTTTAAGCGAAAAGTACAAGGAACAGCAGAGTTACTGTCCCGGTATTATTCATGTTCGATTATGGAAGATAAGGGGTATGCGGATGCATTCGGGGCAGTATCACGTATCCGATTATTTTACAAAATAAAACCGCGATTATATTTAAAAGGAGATGCTGAATATGAGTTTGCTCCTGCATTCGAAAATAACTGGTATATAAAGCAGAGATATGAACTTGCACTCAGAAAGGCATGGAAAAATCTCTCGTCAGTTGAAGCCGGAGGATGGGGTACATTCGGAACCCTTTTTCCAAGACTCTGTGGTTATGCCGCTGCTGATATATCTGCTGTTCCGAAGCTCGATATTATACCCGGGATAAGGGCATACTGGATATGGGATGAGAATTGGGGCATGAGCAATAATTCCGATGAGCCCGCATTGCTCAGTAGCGGGTATTCATTCTTTCGGACTGACCTGGAATTAATGCTGAGATATAAAATTGGTGCGGAAAATTCTGTTTTTTTTAAACATTTTGCTTTCAAAGGTGGTGCGGAGTATAAGATATTTGATTGGGAACCGGTTCAAGACCCTCCTTTTGTAAATACGCTTCGTTTATTTCTTGGAATAACAAACTATCTATGATTTTCCAGTATCTCTCTGAAGGATTTGCCTTAGGCCTTTCTCTAAGTGTCACCTGTATCGGGACCTGCGGTCCGATTTATTCATCATATCTTCTTCAGAAGAAAGCAAACTGGGTTCAGAGCGTCATAATTGTCCTGAAACTTTCGGCAGCACGGTTTGTCGCCTATGGCCTGTTCGGCCTTTTTGCAGGATTTATCGGCCGTGAGATAGGTGATTTTAACCGTTCCTGGTTTACAACCATTGCCTATTTTCTCTGTTCCATTCTTTTGATTTTTACAGCCTTCCGCACCCATCGCAGTGAAAAAGGGTGTGCCATGGCAAAGTGGCATAAATATATTGATAATCCAGTTCTCCTCGGCCTGGTAACCGGGCTGAATTTCTGCCCGGCATTTCTCATCGCAGTCACCCGCGCGGTTGATGTCACAGGACCGTTATCGGGCGCGGTGGTGTTTATGGCTTTTTTCTTCGGCTCCAATCTGCCGCTTTTCTTTTTTGCGATATTCGGGGTTATGGGAAATGTTACCGTATTCAGAAGAATAGGCATGATCGCTGCCGTTGTTGTGGGTGCTTTTTTCCTGGGCAAGGCGGGGATGAATACCGTTAGGCTCCTTACTGAAGAAAAAATTATTGAAGCACAGATCGATGAAAAATTATTGGTTACGATAATGGATAGTACGTCGGCGTATATTTTATCACATGATACAACGGCGTATATGCAATTGAAAAATACTCTCGCTGCAAGCCGTAAAGGACCGATTCATTTTATTGCGAGCGAGGAACAGCTTCCAGATAGTGGGTATATTTTTGTTGATAACGGTTGGGCAGAAACAGATGAAGTTTTTGAATCACTGAAGAAACCCGGAAGGTTTATTATTATTTTACCCGGACCCGATAAAGATGGACATATTGATGAAGACTCTGTTGATAAAATTGTCGGCTTTCTTGAGCATTATTATTTTAAAATGGATAGAGAACATGGTTCAATTTTCTATTTAAATCGTTTTCAATCACACCAGAACCATTAAGGAGATTCTCAGATGTTGAAAAGGGTACAGCTCATTTCTCAGATTGTCTTTTTTATTCTATTTTGCATTCTGTTTTTCTTTTTTAATACCTTCAGAACGGAGATTGGCAGCAGTGGCCTGGCCCTGTTTCTCAGGCTCAATCCTTTTATCACCCTTTTAACTTCACTAGCGAGCCGTAGTATATTCATACCCTATCTGGTACTAGGAGCTATTACGATTATCGTCACCATACTTATGGGACGGGTGTTTTGCGGTATGGTCTGTCCGCTGGGAAGTATAATTGATTTTACCGATAAGATTTTCAGGGGTAAGGAAAAGAAGAAGCAGCCTTTACGGCCCCCTGAAAAACTCCAGGGATTGAAATATGTCATTATGATACTAATGGTTGTGCTGGCGATTCTTGGTATGACATTCCCCTTGTTTATGGACCCGCTTCTTCTGGTCACCCGTTTTTTTACTCTTCTGATAAGGCCTGCGGTTCTCACTCTCGCAACGATTATACCCCAGATGAACGTCGAGAAACTTATGACGAATACCTATATAATGAAGGGTGCCTATGCCGGTGCGATAAGTGCTTTTATCTTATTGATGATTATTCTTCTGGGTGCTCTTTTTGATCGCCGTTTCTGGTGTCAGTATATCTGTCCAAGCGGTGCATTTTTTGGCCTGCTCAGTCGCTTTTCGATTTTTACGCGGAAGATAGATCTTGATAAATGTAACTGTTGCAGTATCTGCTGTGACCCGCGTTGCCCGACACGGGCTATTTCAGGAGAAAAATTTGATGTTATGTCAACCGCTGAGTGTATCCTCTGCGGTGAGTGTTCTGCTGACAAGCGTCAGTGCAGTTCTTTTGGTTTCAGGATGCCGTCGCTTACTGCCGGCACCGGGCCGGACATCGGACGCCGCCATGCCGTGTCGGGAATCGTTTCCGGATTGCTTCTCGCACCGGTTCTTGCGCGAACCTCGCCGAAAAAGAAGCCCTTTGTTCCCGGACCGATTCGTCCTCCCGGCGCCATTGAAGAGCATGCGTTTCTTGCACGGTGTATTACCTGCGAAGCCTGTGTCAGTGTATGCCCGCAAAATGCATTACATCCAAGTACAATAGGGGAGGATGGTTTTCTTAACTGGAATACACCCAAGCTGGTTCCCCGTATCGGTTTCTGTCAGGAGGACTGCACCCGCTGCTCCGAAGCCTGCCCGACCGGTGCACTGCTCCCCATCACCGTCGAGGAAAAGAAAACGTTGAAAATAGGCACCGCCTACGTTGAACGGGGTATATGCAGACCCTGGCGGATGCAGTATAAATGCATGATCTGCGCTAAGAAATGTCCCTATGACGCCATCGAGGAGAAGGTGATTGTTGATGAACGGGGAAAAGAATATCCTGCTCCGGTTGTCAATAAACGTAAATGTGTCGGATGCGGCATCTGTGAATACTATTGCCCGATAAAAGGTGAATCTGCAATTAAGGTATTTGCCTATGGCGAAAAGAGGAAAAAGATTACAGAAAAGGAAGATAAACCGGGGAAAAAGGCATAGCATCTTATTTTACCACAATAAACCGTATCGTTTCACTTCTATGGTCATGGTTAATATTCAGGAAATGCACGCCGGTTGACAGCATACGCACAGGTATTTCATAACAATTTTTACCGTTTTTTCTGAATGATTCGACAGTCCTGCCTTGTGCGTCAGTTATGGCCGCACGGTAT
>CBDVBE010000016.1:0-32363 GCA_965372145.1 uncultured bacterium
ATTGTACAATTTTTTACCAGGAGATGTTCAACGGGAAATTCTGTCATAGAGAATGATTCGCGGGGAACGGGAGTGGTGGTTTTATCTTTTTCTCGTGTCGGGAAAGCAACCTCAAGCAGTGGATTTACAAGAATAATCTTATTAATACTTTTTCGAATATCACCACGAGAGGCAATAAGCTTGAAAAAGGAGAAGCCTATTTTAATATCCTGAACTTTCAGTGCAAAGGACTGCAGCGGGATAACGATCTTAACACCTTCAAGGTCCGCAGAAAAAAAACCGATACGGACTTTATCAACTGCAAATGTCCCTCCCACTGCCGGGGAAATATGTTGAACAAGGAGCCGCTCAATATTCCTGTTTTTTTCTAAAGATACCTTTCCTACATACAGTCCGCCTGCCAAAACCAGGACAAGAAAACAGACAGTAATAATCCACTTACGGGGTTTCATCTTTTGCTGACTTACATAAAAATTCTAATTTTTTCTCTTTTAATTCCACCGCGACCTTATCTCCATCATGGATACGTTCATTGAGAAACTCTTCAGCAAGACGATCTTCCAACAGACGTTGTATAGTCCGACGAAGCGGTCTGGCACCGAGATCAGGATCAAAGCCCTCAGCAACGAGGAATTCCTTTGCTTCATCGGTGACAGAAATAGTGACATCCCGTTCACTTAAACGGTCTGCCACCTCTTGAATGTGAATATCAACAATTTTCCTAATCTCTTTCTTTCCAAGAGCCTTAAAAACTATCGTCTCATCAACACGATTCAGAAATTCCGGATTGAATATCCTTTTTAATTCATCCATGACTTTTGATTTCATTCTATCATAATGTGACACGTCATCGGATTTGCCAAACCCTACGGTTCCCGCTTTTTTCACATCACGGCTGCCCGCATTTGAAGTCATAATAATAAGTGCATTCTTAAAATTTACATGTCTGCCATAAGCATCCGTGGCGACTCCATCGTCAAGAATCTGGAGCAGAATGTTAAATACATCAGGATGTGCTTTTTCTATTTCATCAAACAAAATTACTGAATACGGTTTTTTACGGACTTTCTCGGTAAGCTGGCCGCCTTCTTCATACCCGATATATCCCGGAGGAGCACCGACCAGCCGTGAGATGGCAAACTTTTCCATATATTCTGACATGTCAATTCGAATTAATGCATCTTCATTATCAAAAAGTGCTTCGGCAAGGGTTTTTGCCAACTCTGTTTTTCCCACACCCGTCGGGCCAAGGAAAATAAACGAGGCAATCGGACGTTTAATATTATGTAATCCTGCACGGGAGCGTCGGATACTTTTCGCGATCGCTATCAATGCCTCTTCCTGGCCAATGACCCGTTTCCGCAGATCATCCTCAAGGTGCAACAACTTCTTTGATTCCTCCTCCTCGAGTCTGGAAAGCGGTATACCGGTCATTGTTGAGATGACCTCAATAATCGTCGCCTCATCAACCTGCAGCCGCTCTTCTGATTTGGATTTTCGCCAGAGGGCCTTTTTCTCAAGTAACGCTCCTTTCAACTTATCCTGCTTATCGCGCAGTTTTGCTGCCTGTTCGAATTCCTGTTCTTCAACCGATTTTTCTTTTTCACGAACCACTTCATCGATTTCCTTTTCCATTTCCCGAATCTCAGGAGGAATTTCCATGCTAGACAAACGCTTTCGCGCCCCCGCTTCATCGATAATGTCAATCGCTTTATCAGGCAGGAATCGGTCAGAAACATATCTTTCGGACAGTTTCACAGCCTGTTCGATTGCCCGTTCGGAGAAGGTGACTTTATGATGATCTTCATAATTATACCGCAGTCCTCTAAGTATCTGTATCGTTTCCTGAATATTAGGCGGGTCTACCATGATCGTCTGGAATCGTCGTGCAAGTGCCCCGTCTTTTTCAATATATTTTCTGTATTCGTCAAGAGTCGTTGCACCAATACACTGAATCTCTCCACGCGAAAGAGCCGGTTTGAAAATATTCGATGCATCCAGGCTCCCCTCTGAACCGCCTGCACCAACGATTGTATGCAGCTCATCAATGAAAATAATGACATTTTCATTTTTCTGAAGCTCAACCAGCAGCGCTTTCAATCGTTCTTCAAATTGACCACGATATTTTGTCCCTGCAACCATAGATGCCATATCAAGATTTATAACCCGCTTATTCTCAAGGACCTGCGGTATGGTTTTTTCAACAATTTTCTGTGCAAGGCCTTCAACAATAGCAGTCTTGCCGACCCCCGGTTCACCAATAAGAACCGGATTGTTTTTTTTACGCCGCGAAAGAATCTGTACGACCCGTTCAATCTCTTTTTCACGGCCGATAACCGGATCAAGACGGCCATCCTTTGCCAACCTGTTAAGATCTCTGCCGAAATGATCCAGAAATGGTGTTTTACTCTTCTCTTTCGAAGGTCCGGCGACACTCTCGCCGCCACGCAGGACCTTGCTGATTTCTTCTTTAACTTTATCATATTCCAACCCTGCAGCCACCAGCGCATTGGCGGCGGCAGACTCAGTATCTTTCATCAGTGCCAGTAACAGATGCTCGGTGCCAATATATTTGTGCGACATGGACCGGGCTTCATTTGCTGCGATCTCGAGGACTTTCTTAGCCCGCGGGGTAAAGGGAAGCATCTGACCAATCGTCATCATACCACCGGCTGACGTGATCGCCTTTTCAATAGTTACCGACAGCTCATCTAAATCAACACCCATGCTTCTCAGCACGGCCACAGCAACACCGTCACCTTCTTTAACAAGCCCAAGGAGCAGGTGTTCAGTGCCGACATAATCATTCCCGAGCCTGACAGATTCCTCACGGGCAATCTGCATCACTTTCTTAACGCGATCTGTAAACATGCCATTCATCATTTTTTCTATCCTCGTTCAAAGATACCAGTGGATATCTTCAGGTATCCATAGAGTTATATACCTGGAATTTCAGGTAAAAATTCTTTTACTATTTTCGCGCGTACACATTGTTTTTCATCATCCGGTATTTTTTTATTGTAATACAATTCCATATGTGCCGGCAAGGATAATAATAGAATCCGGTTAAGTGTCTCTACTGTCATATTTTCCAGTATGCCGCATTCTATACCCAGTCGTAAAGCAGACGCAAGATTCAGAAATTCATCCATGGCAAGTGTTCGGGCATATTTCAGAATACCATAGGACCGGTACACTTTATCCATAATTTCAATCCTGGCATCCTTCAATATACGTTCACGTGCAGTATGTTCATATTGAATGAGTTTTTTTATACTATCAAGCGTTGCGTGTAAAAATTCATTTTCATTAGCACCCATTGTTGCCTGATTCGACAACTGGAAAAAATTACCCACCACATCGGAATGCTCCCCCCAAAAACCGCGTGTCGAGATTCCCATCTGGCTCGCTCCGGCAAGGACTGAATCTATTGTCTTTGTTAACACCAGTCCGGGCAGATGCATGAGAAAGGAAACACGAAATCCCGTACCGGAATTGGTAGGACAGGCCGTTAGAAAACCTCGTCGTGCATCAAAAGCATACTGTACCTGTTTTCCCAGTTCATCATCGAGCGTCGACAACAATTCCCATATCCGGGCAGGTTGACACCCTGCCGCCATACACTGCATCCGGATATGGTCTTCCTCATTAATCATGATACCAATGGCGCTGTCCTGATCGCAGATAACACCACGGTCGCCATCCGCATCAATAAGATCGTGACTGACAACTCGATTCTCAAAAAGAAACTGTTGATCAACCTTTTCCAGTTGCGAGAAGTTAAGGGACGTACAATCATTACACTCCGGCACCTTTTCAACTGCCGAAGCTATCTCTTCAAAAATATCCTTGCGCTCCAGGAGTGACGCTTTAGCAGGGAAATGGTGATCGGCAAGATTCCTGGCGAGACGCACACGGGTGGATACAACGCAGTCGGCATCAGGGCCGCTGTTACTGAACCATACCGGAATCCGCTCAATCATATCAGGCGAAAACATTCGTTACTTCTGTCCCTTCCTTAGTGACTCGTTTGACGAGACACTATTTATTTTATCCCGAATAGCAGCCGCCAGCTCAAACTTCTCGTTGCATATCGCATTATCAAGCTCTTTCCTCAGAAACATCAGGTCATCGGAATCATCTACCGTATATGGTGTCGTCCGGTATTGTTTTCCTTTATGGTTACAGGTTCCATGTACCTGAATAAGCAGCGTATCAATCTCCTTTTCAAAGGCAGTATAGCAGTGTGAACAGCCGAGCCATCCTTTCTCTTTAAACTCATTGAATGACATCCGGCACTCTGAGCAAACGAGTTTTATTTCCCCGGCCACTTCAGGTTGCAGACCCTCAACAACAATTCCTGCGTTATCCGGTAATGCTGTTTTATTCTCTTCTATTACTATCGAAATACCTTTTTTCTTCGCACATTCTTCACACAGATGAAGGACAGTAACTTCATTTTGAACAATTTGCGTTAGATGAATATTCGCCTGATTCGTTTTACATTCATCACACAGTTTCATATCCATAGTACCGGTAATCCTTGGTTGAATTTTAGATTTTAGATTTTAGATTTTAGATTTTCAACTTTCATCTTTCGACTTTCGACTTTCATCTTTAGACTTTTCGACTTTTGACTTTTGACTTTTGACTTTTTAACTTTCGACTTTCGACTTTCGACTTTCATCTTTCGACTTTCATCTTTAATTCTTACTGATAACTTTACCATCTTCGATAAAAATTGTCCGCTGCATAGTATCGGAAAGATGTTCATTATGCGTTGCAATAAGATATGTCTGATTTAACTCTCTATTCGTTTTATAGATAAGCTCCATTAAATATCTGCTGTTCTGCGAGTCCAGGTTCCCTGTCGGTTCATCGGCCAGTACCAGAGCCGGTTCATTATAGAGTGCCCGTGCCAGAGCAACGCGCTGCCGTTCGCCACCCGACAACTCTGACGGGATATGGGTAAACCGTCTTTCAAGCCCCATAATTGACAGCAATTCCTTTGCCCTGCCCTCACACTGTTTTTTCGTTTTCCCGATAATCATACCCGGTATACAGACATTTTCCAGCGCAGTAAAATCCGGGAGCAGATGGTGAAACTGGAATACAAAGCCAATGTATTTACCTCTGAATCTGGAAAGGTCAAGCGGCCTCATTTTACCGATCTCTTTCCCATCGATCGCAACCGAGCCGGAAGTATAGGAATCTATACCGCCAAGAATCTGCAGCAGAGTTGTCTTTCCCGCGCCGCTCATACCGATGAGGGCTACCATCTCTCCCTTTTTTATAGAAAATGTCGCATCGCGGAGCACCTCAATAGGGCCGATATCATCATAAAATGTTTTTGTCAGTTTTTTTACACGAACCATGAGAAATTTTCTCTATATTTTCGACCTCTGTGAACCTCACTCATACCGAATTGATTCAGCAGGAATCATCTTAGACGCATGCCAGGCAGGATAACTCGCTGCCAGAATACAAATTACATTTGCCGCGGCATATACCGATATTACATCCACAGCCCTGACAAATACAGGCAATGTATTAATAAAATAAATATCCCCCGGAAGAGGAATCAATTGCCACCGAAGCTGTATATAACAAAGAATCAGACCTAATAAGGTGCCGAGTGTTGACCCGAAGAAACCGATCACAGTTCCGTTGATCATAAAAATCTTCAAAATTGAGCGGGAAGAACCTCCCATACTCATGAGAATACCAATTTCACGCCTTTTCTCTAAAATCATCATAATAAGTGAAGAAATGATATTAAACGCAGCAACGATAATGATAAGTGAAATAACAATGAAAATGATAAGTTTCTCAAGTTTCATCCATTGAAAGAGAGATTTATTCTGACTCTCCCAGTCCACAGCCTTGAATGGATACCCGCCCAGGTAATCCTTTACCTCTTGTGAAATCTGTTTTGCTCTGAATAGATCCGTTGTCCTGATTTGGATACCTTCAACACCTGTCATCTGAAAAAGATTTTGAGCGGATTCCAGAGAAATATATACTAGATTGAGATCATATTCATACATACCTGTTTCAAATACACCGGTTACTACAAAACGCATCATTTTTGGTACCGGGTCGATTTCCCCTTCAACCGGGACGAGGCTCATCAGGAGAATTTCCCCTCCCTGTCGGACACCCATTTTATCGGCCATACCGATACCAAGAAGAATTCCGGGAAGCTTTCGATCTCTTTTAGAAACCATAGAGTCAAGATAAAAGGTTCCATACTTGACCGCTTTATCGATATCAGTCACGGTTGCCTCCAGAGAATCATCGATACCGATAATCATAGCGCCTTCCTGTACCTGGTCGCATTCGACACCGCCTTTTCCCATGATGTACGGTGCTGCCCCTATTACTTCCGGATGCTTCAGGATTTCAGTGCGAATAGAGTCATAATCATCAAAAGGCCTGCTGTGATATTGTGAAATTCTCGCATGTGCAAGGGTCCCTACAATACGATCACGCACCTCTTTTTCAAATCCGTTGGCAATTGCCAACGCAACTACAAGTACCAGTGTCCCCAGGAATACACCTGCAGCGGAAATATAGGTGATCAGGGATATGAATCCCATTTTCCGTTTCCCGCGAAGATATCTGAAGGCGATGAACCATTCCATAGAGTTCTTTTCTTTTTGGGACAGGTCGCGACCAGTCCTTCCTTTACCCTGTTATTGGGATTTTGTGGAGAAGCAGAAAGGTCATTCCCATGCCCTTCTGCTTAACACACTGTTACTCCGGGCGCAGGAGCGGGAACAACACCACCTCCCGCAACGTTTGCGCATTTGTCAACAATGCGACCATCCGGTCGATACCCATCCCCCATCCGGACATAGGCGGCATACCATATTCCATGCACAACAGAAAATCCTGATCAACCTCCATGGTTTCGGTATCACCGTGTGCGCGGGCTTCAGCCTGCTGTTCAAACCGTTCTGCCTGATCGAGCGGATCAACAAGCTCAGAATAGGCATTTACAATTTCCCACCCGTTTACAACCAGTTGAAAACGATCGACCACCTCATCATTGACATCATTCTTTCGGGCTAATGGAGACAGATCAATCGGATGGTGAATAAGAAATACCGGATCGATTATCTTTGGACGCGAAACCTTTTTATACAATAAATCTATTAAGGTCCCGCGGCCTGCCTTATCAATATCAACATCATCCTCAAAGGTGATACCTTTATTCTTAATTTCGTTCATTAACGATTCTTTATTATTATTCAGGTCGATATCTATATCACAGTCTTTCTTTATAAGGTCTTTCAATGAAATCCGGGGCCATTCACCATCAAAGGATATTTGGGTTCCAAGGTAATCAAGCTCCACTCCGCCATGCACCTTCTCCAGCAAGTCCTTAACCAGTTTTTCGGTAAAATTCATGTTATCTTCATAATTCCAATAGGCGCAATAATACTCAAGCATGGTAAAATCAGGCAAATGTGATGCATCAATACCCTCGTTTCGAAATGATCGGGCAAATTCATATACGCGTTCAAATCCACCGGCAACAGCCCGTTTTAAATACGTTTCAGGCGCAATTCTTAAAAAAACATCGATATCCAATGCATTATTATGGGTAATAAATGGACGTGCCAGAGCTCCGCTGGCTTTATTACATAATACGGGAGTATCGATCTCAATAAAATCATTCTCATCAAGAAAATCCCGAATCGTCTTTATAATTTTAGTTCTTTTTTTAAACCGTTCCATAATCTCAGGTGACATAATGAGATCCAGGTACCTGCGCCGAAGCCGCAGTTCAGGGTCGGTGATACCATGAAACTTTTCCGGTAATGGCCGTAATGTCTTTGAAAGGAATGTCCACTTTTTAACATCAATTGTTTTCTCACCGGTTTTGGTCGTTATCATCTCACCGGCAATTCCAATAAAATCACCAATATCAACAACCTTTTTAAATTGAACAAACCGTTCACCGAGTGCAGTCTTCTGTAAAGCGAATTGTATCTTTCCGGTAAAACCAAAAAGGTGTCCGAAGGCAAGCTTGCCAAAATAGCGAAGTGCGATAATTCTTCCTGCGACACGGACATTACTAATACCGTCTTCCAGTTGCAGGGCATCAACTATTGAATAGGTAGTTTCATACCTCTCTGTATAGGGATGCTCGCCGATTTCACGGATTGCCGATATCTTTTCCCTGCGGACCTGCATCTGATCATTTAAATTCTCTAATTTTTCCAACTTATAACTCCAAAAGATCGATTAATAATTCAAAAAACAGCGCTGAAATAATCGTATAAATATACCTTGTGGCTGGTTAAAACCGTTCGGTGAAAAATAATCTTGAAAAATGGTAGCCGTTCACGGCTTTAAATTATAAACGAAAGATAGGAAGTTAACTTCCAACTTGAGTTATACATTTTATGTAGAAATCAGAAATTGGAAATTAGAAATTGGGGGAAAACATGAAATTTGTATATGAATTGGATGTTTATAAAGATGAGTTAAGCGGAGGGATTTGCAAAAGCCATTCTGCTTCTCCCCATAGGGGATAGGAAAAACTAAGAAATACCCGAACAGGGCACTTTGTAAATTTTCTACTGTTCGTTTATCCGGGTTAGGTTATATACTTTTTCAACCTTTATTACACCACAGAAACAAACTTTTGATATATCTTTTATAGTATGGCTGATACGTATGATATAGCTATTATTGGCGCAGGTCCCGCAGGACTCTGCGCTGCCCGGAAACTATTACTGCATGACCATCAACCGTCACTGGTGCTTATTGAAAAGAGCACTGACAGGGATAAGCGTATACCATGCGCGGAGGGAGTCGGGAAACTCGGTTTTCGTGAAGTATTGGAGCCAAAACCGACGTGGATACGGTCCATTGTCAGCCATTTAACCCTTCACTCACCGGACAACACCACCATTACTTATACCGACAGCAATAAAGGCTACATTATCAACCGTGCACTCATGCAACATGACCTTGCAGACTCATGCCTTGAAATGGGTGCAACCGGTCTGTTTCAGCATACTGTAACCGAGGTTTCCGAACCTGAACCCGATGGGAGAAGAACTCTTCTCCTGGATAATAATACCAAGCTTCGGGCACGTGTTGTTATCGACTGTTCAGGCCCGCTTTCAACCTTTGGAAAAAATGAGCACATTAATACTACCCCTCTCGATCTTGAAGTCGCTTATTTCGCCCATGTCGATGGAATTAAAGCCACAACCGATACAGTGCATCTTTATGTGGGTGAGGAACTCGCACCGGGAGGGTATGCCTGGTCATTTCCCCGCAATGAGGAGAGTATGAATATCGGTATCATGCTGGGTAGTACTTTTCGAGCACATTACAATATCAGGGCACTACTGGATTCTTTTATACAAAAGTATTACGCAGGTGGGAAAATAATACGCAAGTGTGCCGGGGTAATTCCCTGTTATGTTAAACGTATGCCTATTGCCACAACAGGCCTAATTAAAGCGGGTGATGCAATCAGTACGGTAAACCCCATCTCCCGTGCCGGTATTTCCGAAGCGATGAAGTCGGGAAATCTAGCGGGACAGTTTGCCCTGCAGATGCTCCACACCACATCGAAAAAAGAGATAAAGAAAATAGGTGAGTCATATGAAAAAGCATGGCATAAAAAACTGGGCAGCAGGCACCTCAAACTTGCTAAAGTAAAGAAATCACTCCTTAATGTTCCCGACAAAGATTACAATAACGGTGCCCATGCACTTTCGCAAATCACCCAGGAGAATCTTACCATGTCAAAAATTTTCACTCTTTCGCTGGGCAAGTTTCCCAAACTTGTCTGGGCTCTGCGCCATCTGATGTAGTGAATAACTTCTGTTTTATTACTTATCGTGATTCATAATTCCTTTTCCGAAAACGATAATCACTCACACAGTATTGAAGCATTCCGTAATTTACCTCAAACTTTTTCAACCATCTATCTACCCTCTTCGGCACATCACAGAGTTGATTTTCAAGCATGTCAAGATAATGAAGCTTAAGCTTCGTGATACTTACCGGTAAACTAGTGAGACGGTTCCCGCGTAAATACAACTCCTTCAACAAGCTTAATCTGCCCATTTGTGACGGCAGCATCGTTAATTCATTTCCCCAGAGCTGTAACTTTACAAGATATTTCAGATTTACGATATCATCCGGTAATGCCCGTAATTCATTGTTTCTCAGGTCAAGCTTCTGCAGATAGGTAAGTTTATGGATTCCAACTGGGAGGGAGATAAGATTGTTATTTTTAATTTCAAGTTTGATTAATTTTCTGCAATTAAAAATTTCTTTTGGAAGTCGTGTTAAATCATTATCGTTAATGGTAAGCTCCTGCAATTCTGTCAATTGACCAATTTCCGGTACTAATCTGGTGATTCCCTCCTTTCCAAAATCCTTATTGTCCAAATTCAGTTTTACTACCCGACCATCTTTTACCGTTACTAATTCATCAACGCGCCAGAAAAGCTCGTTCTCCTCAAGAATATTCATTACAACACCGATATCATCAGCCCGGCCCTGAACAAAAAGAAGCAGGATAGAGAACACTTGCAGTATAAACTTTATCGCATTCATAATACCCTCCTTTTTTTAAGGTTATTTGTTTAATTTTTCTATGCAAATTCATATTTCCTTTCTTCTATAAAGATTACGGTTAATCTGATACCAATATGAATAAAATATTCGGTTTTTATTAAAAATACGACGCTTTTATATCTTCTTTATCTTCAACATGTTAAGCAATCACACCCATTGTTCCTTTTCCCTTTTAATCAAAACCTGCTTAACAGTACATTCCAAATTTTATTTAAAGTATCGTATTATAGATAGACAAATACTGAGTTCAACTATACAATAGTACATATATCTATAAGAAAACAAAAGTTATCCGTTAACCTTTAGTAAAGCAACAATTATGAATGTACACTATATAAATCCATTCATCTCTTCAACCATTGAAACCTACAAAACCATGCTGAATTGTATTGCTACGCCAGGAAAACCAATTCTGAAACAAGCACCCTATACTACCTATGATATTACCGGTAACATAGGATTGTCTGGTAGCGCGCATGGATCAATCTCTTTAGCATTTAAAGAAAAAGCTGCCGTGGATACAGTTTCGGCAATGTTGGGCACTACTTTATCTGCTGATAAACCGGAAATAATCGATGGCATCGGAGAATTGGTAAACATTATTGCCGGTTATGCAAAAAAAGATTTAACCGAGTATAATCTTGAGATATCGTTGCCTAGTGTAATTATAGGAAGGGACGTAGTTGTTACAGTACCTTCAGGTGTAAGCGCATTTATTGTTCCATTTTCATCCCGGATCAGTAATTTCACAATGGAAATTGCCCTTGAAACGAATCGATAAAGACACATTATTAGATGTAATTAGTATCTGTTAAATATAGACCGTTTTGGATGTCATTTGTCAATTGTTAACAGAGACTAATTAACTCGTTATCAGCCTTATAGATTTTTCTTTTACATTCATGGAAATAATTGGGCAAAAAAAACTCCTCCTGAGAAAATCAGAAGGAGTTTTTTATAATATCATATCATATTTGAAAATTGATACCTTTTATTATTCTTCCTGCACACCTACCTTTATACTATGCAGGTGTATAGTACCTTCTTTGTCAGTCACCTTTAACAATGCCAGATACAATCCATTCGTAACCGGTTTCCCCTGTTTATTTTTCATATCCCAGCGATACCGGTTCGTCGATTTATCCGTCTCGAATTCATCAATAACATTACCCAGGTGGTCATAAATGGTCATTTCGGCACAGGTAATATTCTTTACATTTATGACAAACGCGACAGCACCATCACGAGTTCTATGGACCGGATTCGGCAACGCAGTAAATTCGACTGCCGGATCTACGATAACCGGATCGACAGGAATAATTTCAGTAATCTTCTTAACGGTGATTACCACGAGCGCTTTTTCCGATTCAAGATTATCATTATCAATGGCGACATAGCTGAAGGTGTCAATGCCGAAAAAATCCTTTTCCGGTGTGTAGACAGCCTTTTCAGCGTTCAGTGCAACAGTGCCATGGGCCGGATCATCAGTAATTTTAAATCCGGTAATGCTGCCGTCACTGTCACTGCCCTCAAGGGTAATTGTTACTGCGGTTTCCTGATCCGTTTCCCCTGTTTTTGCAACGGCAACCGGATACACCACATTCTTTACTTCCAGTTCACAGGCGACAGCAAACGGTGACGGTTTATTTGCCGCGTTATGATGCACGATAAGGGTATCGTAATACTTGTTTCCAGTGGTAAGCCCTTTTGTATCAACTTTCAGCGTCAATATTTTCTGCGTCAACGGATCAATACTCTCCTGTTCAGGAGTAATGGTCAACCAGAGCGGCGGCATCTGGCCATTGGTCTGACCGTCGTTAATGGCATTAATACTTTGTTCACCGTTTGCGCCGGTCCAGTCTGTCGCTGCATCACCGTCTTCATTACGATTTCGGTAAATACGGTCATTCTTCAGCGGTACCCCATTACCATTCCAGTTGGTCCCGGAAGGCGGCTGGTCAGTATTACCTTCGGTCCTGACAAAATCGACACCTTTGCCCTGATCATTGAGCAGTGCAACAGAGAGCTCGGTTCCGTCTTCCCATGACCAGGCGGCATTCACTTCCATATAGAACGTGTTACTATTCACCTCATTCTCATCATCCATTAGGACAACGGTTTGTTCGGATTTTAAAGTGAATCCGGATTGAAAGCTATACTCATCTGATGTTTCGACATTATCCTTCCATACGACCTTCCATCCGCTCAAATCAATATCAGACCCACGATTCCAGAGTTCTATTCCGTCAATAAACGCGCTTTTGGGAGAAAATATCTCATTAATAACGACACCACGTGCTGCGTTATTACTTTTTGCGGTCACCGCCATAAGGAGCTTACCCGTATTCTCTACAGTCAACTGAAAATCCTTGGTACTCTCCGGTGATACTTTAAAGGATAAGACATCCGGATTAACCGCGATTGACGGTGACAGAATTTCCAGATCAATCCCGGTCGTATCAGGGGGCAGTGTGAGTTCGATTGTGTCTGAGCTATAGATATCACCAAGTGCGAAAATTTTATAATCACCCGGATACAGTTTTTCGAGTGTGTAGTCTCCCGGAGAGGTAAGCGGCAGCGATCCTGTCAAGGCACCGACAAAGTGAACCTCCGGTGTTGCCGCACCGGTTACTTTTCCCTTTACATCAGAAACATCCCATACTCTGAACCCATTACTGGTACTGTATCTTGTTGGATCTGAAATTGCGGTAATACGAAAGAAGCACTCATCAGAACCGATATTCGGCGCAGTCCAGTCATACGAATCATTATTATCAACAGAAGCCTCAATTGTTTCAAATAACTGGCCATTGTCTTTTGTATACTCTATTTTTACTTTGTCAACGGGATCGCCGTCGGTTTTCCAGACCAGCTTGATAGGTTCACCAACATCAAACAACGCATTGGGCTCAGGTTTTTCAAAAAGAAATGCTCCTGCCGGCGGGCAGGTCTTCATGTAGGCAGGGCAGTTATGATAGGTCACGGTGACATAGGTTGAATCCCTGAACTGCGGCAGGTTGAGTGTCAGATTTCCCGATGCATCGGTGTAGCCACTGCCCAGTGGTTCGTATTTGCCGGTTACCACACCGACCAGGGCTCCTTTTACAGGACTCCCGTCTACCTCAACAGCAATAGACCAGTTACCCGGCCGCGGCGGTTGATGCTGGGCAGCCAGGTCAGAAAGGCCGTCCGGACCAAAGGTGACGTCAAATTCCGGATCGCCCCAGAAGATAAATCCATTAATATTAAAAGAACTGTTACAAAGGGTTTTCCCATAGGTCAATGCTGCACCGGCATGGCGTATATCTTCCTTACAGAGCCCGTCCATAATTCCCTGGAGCATCGGGAGCGCACCGGTTGTCGCGGAAGGCGCGGATGACACCATGGCAACACACCCTTTCGGATCAGATTCACTACCTTCACACATCCATGACTCAGCAAAACAGTACCGGTTGGAAAAATTTGAGTTCAGACAGGCGACATTGGTAATAAACGACAGCTTCATGCCATTTGTCATGGATGGAATATCAGTAGTCTTGATTTTCGCGGTAGCCCACTGGGTCTGCATACCATGCCCGGTCATACTGAACAACGACAATCCTTCATTAAATACATTCAACAAGGCCTGACCGGTAATCAATGAACTGGTTCCTTCAACATAACTTTTCGAGGTAAGCCCGGCGCTTTCAAACGTTGCCACCATTTTGGCAGCAGCCTGCGGTCCTGTGTTATCACGGCATCCAAATGCATCCGCCCTGCTCAACCAGGTGCCATCAAGCGGTTCTGTTTCATATTTTTTACTCCGCCATACCTGATAGGTTAAATTTTCCATATCATTATTCTTCGGGGTAATCCGGCCGAAATGTATTGAAGGAATATCTCCGCTGCCGATAACACCAAATTTATTGTCGCATTCATATTTATTGGCAATTGCCGGCGGTATTACATCCTCATCACCAATGAAGAAAATGAACTCCGGCTTTGGACTCCAATTGCTATAGATTTTTTCGATCCAGCTATCAATAGCCGAAGAACTTGAACCAGCCGTATCAACATTGGCCACGTGGACATCCAACCCTTTTCTTATTTTCCAGTTGATATAATCCTGTACCGCTGCCAGAGTCTGGTCATTACCTAAAAACACATAGCGGGGGACATTGTCCTGGCGATTCAGAGCATTTAAATATTCTGCATCAACATTCAACATATTTTTATACATCGGCACAAAGCTTCTGCTTGGTACCTTATCGAGAATTTTCAGTTCATTCATTCCCCGTGTACTGGTAAAGGTAATCTTTACCAATGCTTTTTTAACGATGGTTACTTCATTGGTAATCGGATTGACCATGACCGGATTGAATATCAGGTTAGCCACTCTGATATCACCGACAATTTCACAGGCAGTAATTCGAGCATAGGAATTCGGATATACCGCATTCGTTGAATAAATATCCTCATTAATTTCATAAGGGAAAGCTCCTCCCGAGATTTTTGGCGGGCGCTGGTACGGTGACACTGAATAGGTCCCCAGTAACTCTGTTTGAGCTTCGATAATCTCAAGTGAAACTCCGCCCAGGTCAGGAATCTGTACTCGTGCTCTCACCCGGGATACATCCGGTGTACCCACCAGTGCGGGTATCGAAAGCTTATTGTTTATAACAAATTTGACCCCGGCGCCAAATTCACGAACCGCAGCCTCTGCAACGCGCAACTCATTCAGGTTGAATTCGACCGTCACACCGCTTCGGTTTGCTTCAGTAACTGCGACAATATCTACCAGTTCACCGCTCTGATAGACAACTTCGGCATTGATAACAATAGTAAAAAGAAATAGAGAAAGTATAACAGAATAGAATTTAAACATGCTACCCCACCCGCATAAATGTACATAATGAATTCTAAAGAATTTTCACCACTCCCATTGAAGTATATGAACAATATACTCAAAAAAAGTATGATTTTCTAAATTATGTAATGATGTCATTATATATAGAGAAGTTACCTGATCGGTATCAACGTTGAGGTAATTAATAATAATTTGAGTATTAAGATATTATGCTGTTACTGGATTTGACAATTATAACTTATAGACATGAAATATTCGGTTATTTCACTCTATAACCGTGTCCCTGCTTTTATTTATTTTATATCCTTATTAACATCAATATTAACATCAATAAAATGATATGTGCAGGTACCCAGCCCTATTTCTTCACCATATTTCATCTGCACCGTTGCATCAATTTCCGGCCAGAGTTCTTTAAATATATCCTTACCCAGAACTTTTTGAGCCATATCATACGATGCTCTATCAATGGCAACCGGATCATATGAGGCAAGGATCCCCACATCCGGATAAAGAACAGGATTGTCTTCACCCCAGCAGTCACAATGCTTGGATAATTTATTGACGAAATTGATATAAATCATTTTTTCACTATGGTTGATTACTGCACCTAAAGCATGCTCCACCATTTTCTCCTGAAATGTTGCATCGCTTTCAGCCCAGTTAAAACTGATAGCATCATACCGGCAAGCGGTGTAGCATTCGCCGCAGCCGATACATTTGCCCGGATCCAGTTGGATAATATCATTACTGAGAGTGAGTGCATTTTCAGGACAAAACAAAAAAGTAAAATAAGGTGGTGGAATGTATAATGCAAAGAAATACTCCAGGGGCTTATAAAAGCAGTTGGTAAAAAGTATAGTCCTACCAAAACAGGGCAGGGGTTTGAATGTGACCAATTCATTTTTTTTGTACCTTTAATCACCCATCATGCTATAATAGACATGAAATGAAAACCGCAATAATACACGAATGGCTCGTAACGCAGGCAGGTGCTGAAAGCGTTCTCGAGTCCATTTACAAATTGTACCCCGGTACCATTCACACCCTGTTTCACGATCCTGACGGCTTGGTCGGTACCCAGTGGGAGAATGTTGAGGTAACCGCTTCAATGCTTCAGCGGCTGCCGTTCGGCCGGAAAAAATACCGTGCGTATCTCCCCCTGTTTCCTATGGCTATTGAACAATTCGACCTGCGGGAGTATAATCTTATCCTCTCTTCCTCCTACGCAGTCGCAAAAGGAGTGCTTAATTCTTCAGACCAGCTCCATATCTGCTACTGCCATACCCCGATGCGTTATGTCTGGGACCTGCAATTCCAGTATCTTGAGGCCAGTAACCTGAAAAAAGGATTAAAAAGCTTCCTGGTTCGAGCTGTTTTCCACTATATCCGCATGTGGGATGCCATGTCGTCAAAACGGGTAAACTATTTTATTGCCAACTCCCGGTATATCGCCCAACGGATACATAAATGTTACAATCGAACTGCAACGGTTATCTATCCTCCGGTTGATGTGGATAAATTCTCGCTGTGTGATAAAAAAGACGATTATTTCATTGTGGTATCCCGGCTGGTGCTTTACAAACGGATAGACCTGGTCATTCAGGCATTTAACGAGCTGGGACTCAGGTTGCTTATCATCGGTGATGGGCCTGCCAAAAAGAAACTCAAAAAAATAGCAAAGAAAAATGTCGAGTTTCTCGGATATCAATCATTTGATGACATGAAGGAATATTTAAATAAGGCACGTGCCTTTGTTTTTTCCGCGGAGGAGGATTTCGGCATTGTCAACGTTGAAGCGCAGGCTGCGGGCATCCCTGTCATTGCCTACGGCAGAGGCGGCGCTCTCGAAACGGTTATTGAAAATGAAACCGGCCTGTTTTTCTACAAGCAGGATGTGTCGCAGATTATTGATACTATCAAAGATTTCCTTGCCAAGGAACATACCTTTGATCCCCAGGTGATCCGTAAAAACGCCGAGCGGTTTCCGCGCTCCCGCTTTGAACAGGAATATAAAGATTTCGTTGATATGGCGTGGGAGCGGTTTCCTTACAAACAATAATAGTAGCCGTTCACGGCTTGAAATTGGAAATTGGGAAAACATGAAAACACAAATTGGATGTTTGTAAATAGTACAAAAGCATGAATACCAAATTTCAAGTTTCCCCTTCGACAAGCTCAGGACATCGCAATTTCAGCGTTCTGTGAACGCTATAGTCATATCAATCACTACACAATCTTTATTGTAGCTGGTATAAATCAGAACTATTTTAACTACACGTGAAAATGACAACCTACACAGGAGGAACATTGTGTCTGACAATAGACCATCATGGGATGATTACTTCATGGAAGTGGCGGACAGTATTTCAAAACGAGCCACATGCGACAGGGGGAGAAGTGGCTGTGTTATCGCGAAAAACAAACATATTCTTGTCTCCGGGTATGTCGGCTCACCCACAGGATTGCCCCACTGCGATGATGTGGGCCACCAGATGAAAAAAGTGGTACACGCGGATGGTACTGAAACAGAACACTGTGTCAGAACAGTGCACGCTGAACAGAACGCCATCTGCCAGGCAGCCAAACTCGGTATTCCCCTTGAAGGCTCCACGCTTTATTGCCGAATGACACCCTGCCGTGTTTGTGCGATGCTGATAATAAATAGTGGAATCAAGCGCGTCGTGTGCGAGCGTAAATACCATGCCGGCGCTGAATCGGAAGCTATGTTTAAAGAAGCGGGGATTGGGCTGGATTATAAATATGATGAAGTGCAGAAGTATGAGTAAGCGAGTAGTCAGTGGTAAAAAATCAGGAATCAGAATTTAAAAGATATTCTTTTTATGTAGGTGGTAGTTGCCCACCCTGCCTCTTCAATCACTCTTTTATATCATCACTGCCAAGGCATTCCGTTGCTTTTTTACAATAGACAAGGCATGTATTGCCAATATTCGGAAAGTTAAAATATTTGTATTATTATACAAAAATGTCTTTTTTAATTATGTTTAGTTAAAGGGTTTTTATTTACATCCTGTTTTAATTTTTATAATATTTTACCTATACCCGGATTAAGAAGGCTTTTCTGTGAAATGGCATGCTTATTGCAGAACAATCACTTGAGTAAAACTAAAACTTTTTTAAGGAGTGTGTACAAATGAGTTTTAATATTAAAAACAACGTTTATTGGGTTGGTAAGATTGACTGGGAACTCAGGAAGTTCCACGGCGATGAATACTCTACTCATCGCGGCTCAACATATAATTCATATTTAGTCAAAGAAGAAAAAGTCGCTTTGATTGATACCGTCTGGACCCCTTTTACAAAAGAGTTTGTCGAAAACCTTGCTTCAGAGATTGACCTCAGCAAAATTGATTATGTTATTGCAAATCATGCGGAAAGTGATCACAGTGCTGCATTACCGGAGTTGATGCGTCACATACCTGACACACCGATATATTGTACTAAAAACGGTGTAAAATCCCTCAAGGGGCATTATCACCAGGATTGGAATTTCAATGTCGTAAAAACAGGTGACCGGTTAAGTCTGGGACAAAAGGAATTGATCTTTATAGAAGCACCAATGCTTCATTGGCCGGATACTATGTTTTGTTATTTAACAGGAGACAATATACTGTTCAGTAATGATGCCTTCGGGCAGCACTATGCGTCCGAGTTCATGTTTAACGACCTTGTTGACCAGACAGAGCTATTCGCCGAAGGTATTAAATACTATGCGAATATATTAACCCCGTTCAGTTCTATGGTTCTCAAAAAAATAGAGGAAGTTCTCTCATTCAATCTGCCACTTGATATCATTTGCACAAGCCACGGCGTGATTTGGAGAGACAAACCCGGGCAGATTGTTGAGCAATATATGAAATGGGCGGATAATTACCAGGAAAACCAGATTACCATTCTTTATGATACCATGTGGAATGGGACACGTATTATGGCTGAACATATTGCGAAGGGCATAGGACTTTCGGACAAAGCCGTGAACGTCAAACTGTACAACCTTGCCAAAACGGACAGGAATGATGTGATTACGGAAGTCTTTAAATCCAAAGCAATCCTTATAGGTTCTCCAACCATCAACAAAGGTATTCTGACCTCTGTAGCTGCTCTTCTTGAGGAAATAAGAGGCCTGAAATTCAAGAACAAGAAGGCCGCAGCTTTCGGATGCTATGGTTGGAGTGGAGAATCAAATAAAATGATTACCGAGAATTTAACAACGGCAGGATTTGAAGTGGTAGATGAGGGATTGAAAGTGATGTGGAATCCGGATGAAGCAGGTATCGAGAGTTGTGTCGAATACGGAAAAGAATTTGCTGAAAAAGTTGGTATAAACTGAATGCGTATAATGTATAACGAGACGCTCCGTCAAAAATGTATCAAATGCAACGTTGTTTGTGCCATAACCCGTTTACCCGGAGAAAAAAATGAAAAGACAAATAATAAAAATCGATGAAGAGAAATGTAATGGGTGCGGTGAATGTATTCCAAATTGCCCTGAAGGTGCTCTGCAGATAATAGACGGGAAAGCGCGACTGATAAGTGATCTTTTTTGCGACGGGCTTGGAGCGTGTATCGGTGAATGTCCGCTTGGTGCGATTTCCACTGAAACACGGGAAGCAGAGCCTTATGATGAGCGTAAGGTTATGGAAGAAAATATTATCAAAGCAGGAACAAATACAATTAAGGCACATCTCAAACATTTAAACGATCACGGCGAAAAGGAACTATATAAAACAGCACTCCAGGTATTAAAAGAAAAAAATATTGACGTTGGGCAAAATGAAATGTCGGAAGCCGCCTGTCCTGTTGGTACATGCCCGGGAGTTGCTGCACATACAATTGAGCTTGAAAAAACTGAGGCAGCATCTTCAATACCTGATCTTATATCTCAATTGCGACAGTGGCCTGTACAGCTTCACTTGATGAATTCCGCAATGCCATACTTTGATAATGCCGAACTCTTAATTGCTGCTGACTGTGTTCCGTTTACTTATGCAAATTTTCATGAGAAATTTGTAAAAGGGAAAATTGTAATTAATTTTTGCCCTAAACTTGACAATTCAACAGAGCAATACATTGAAAAGCTTGCTGAAATATTTTCATCACATACTATTAAATCTATAGTAATAGTCCGAATGGAAGTTCCATGCTGTGGCGGTACTGAATACATTGTTCAGAAAGCCCTGGAAAAAGCAGGCAAAAAAATGACGGCTGCGGTAAAAATAATTTCAATTAAAGGTGAAATTATTTAATAAATACCTGAATTAAATCTTGATTATTCGTAGCCGTTCACGGCTTGAAATTAGAAATTGGAAAAATATGAAACTTGTATATAAATAGTGCCTGTCCGAAAACTACCTTTTTAACGTCATTCCCGCATGCTTCTGGCGGGAATCCAGTGTTTTTGGACAAATAAGGGCATGGATTCCCGACAGAAACATTCGGGAATGACCTTTTCGGACAGACACTAAATAGTACAAAAGCATGAATACCAAGTTTCAAATTTCAACGTTCTGTGAACGCTTACGATTATTCATTTCCTGCAATTTCTTCATTTTCGAATGATTTCCGTTCCATAACATGACACCAGTGACATGCTGAATAGCCAGTGGAAAGAAAAATGGGCTTATTTTCCCTGCGTGATTTTCCAAGCGCCCGGTCACTCCATGGGTACCAGTCAACAGGATTATGTGTGTGCTGCAACAGATAGTGGCTGTTTTCTTTTTGGCATAATTATTGCAATTAAACTTTAATAGAAGAAACTGAATTCATTGCTTTAAAAAGGAGGATAACATGGCTGCAAAAATAATATTATTTGCGTTTTTAGTATCAGTTGCTTTTAAACCGGCATTTTCAGATGTAACAAAACATGATCACGAATCGACAAAAACGGTTGAAAAAACAGTTACTGATGAATTACAGGCACAAAAAACCTGTCCGGTAATGGGTGGTGAAATTTCAAAAGACATTTTTGTCGATTATAATGAAATTCGAGTGTACCTTTGCTGCGGACATTGTAAAACAGTTTTCAATAAGAGTCCTGAAAAATATCTTAAAAAACTTGAGGAGTTAGGTGAGGAGCCTGAGAACTTAATCGAAACTGAATAAAATGAGTAATAAAATGGAGGTGCACAATGGAATGCAATGTAGGAACAACAGACAAAATACTGAGAGTGGTAATAGGTCTCGGTATTATCAGTACAGGCATGTTTTTTAATAGTTGGCTTGGATTGATCGGCGTAATACCAATTGTAACAGCTCTTTTTGGTAAATGCCTATTATATTACCCATTTGGTATTACGACCTGCAGGAAATAATAGCAGACAGTATAAAACTACCGAAGCCCGGAACATTATGAAATATAGTGTTGTCCGGGCATTTTTTTATTCATTGGTTGCTAACTCGGGATGAGTTTCCTTTTCTTTATTTAATGAGGTAACTCTAAAAAGTTTACCGACTAGTTCTAAAAGACGTTTCGGGGTGGTAGGGGCACAATATATTGTGCCCTTACCACCATTCTTAATACCGATATTACCCGATGTAAAGTTTTTAGAGTGGACTCTTTAACAACATCTCAATATCTTTCTTTGGCAGACCGCTCTCCCAGCCTTTCTGAATAGGGAAGTATTTCTCTTTATACTGTACATTATCCATATCAACTTTATCGACACTCCCGAAAGTCAGCACCTGCATAGGACAATTTACCACACATGCACTGCACCGGACACATTCGACATCGTTCATAGGGATGCCTTTATTTGCGTAGTTCATGACATCGATACCCATATGACATACCTTTGTGCAGATATTACAGGAGATACAACGTTTCTTATTTGAAAAGATACGATAGAGAGAGAATCGTGTGTAAATATGCATAAGAGCAGCAAGGGGGCAGAAGAACCTGCACCAGACTCTGCCTGATAAAAAGAAATAGACTCCAACGCCAAGAACCCCTGCAAAGAAAATATCAACAATAATACTGTACAGAGAGCTTAATGTTTTGGTTGAAGGTATGTAGACATTAAGCCATGTTTTCAGGATTATAAACATAGAAACAATTGCTGCAAACCAGAGTATAATCTGACCGGTGTTTTCAAAACTTTTTGTACTGGGTCCGTGGGGAGCTTTGGTGCGATAGTCATCACCTAGAGTTTCGGCCAGTGCTCCGCAGGAGCATATCCACCCGCAATAGGCGCCCTTGCCCCATTTGTAAACAATCCAGGGGATAATAACAAAAGTCTGGATAAGGCTTACTATAAGCCAGAACATAATTGGTTGTCCGGAGGCCAGATTACCGATAAAAAGCGGCCAGGCGAGTATTAAACCATAAGCGTGCCAGTATGAATGATCAGGAAAAATATTTTGCATAACCCATTCACCAAGAAGCCCTGCATTACCCATCCAGGGGAGTATGTATACAGGAAGAATAAAGAGCGGAATGACCTGTATCGCCATTAATATATAGGTCTGGCGTTTTATATATCCGGTCGGTTTAACATAGATTCTTCGAAGTCCAAAGATAACAATGGTAACAGAATACATTATGGTATACCACACACCCGTATTATATCCAAGCAGCGATTTGTCATTCAGGTTATAAGAGGTATAGAGATATCCAAAGAGGATAAATACAGCACTGTAATAGAAATATTTAAAGGTATTCCAGCGGGATGTAAAATACCTTGATCGATTTCTTATGAAATGAAAGGCAAGATATAATCCTGATACTACCATTGCAATGAAGCTTAGCCAGGCGAGAAGTCCTTTTACCATTGCAGGCCAGGGCATCGAGAAAAATTTAACAGGTAGTATAAAGAAGTCGGCAAATGATGATATCTTTGTAATCCAGGATGATTTCCCAAAATAGAGTACTGACGAAAAAAGTAACAGTGCAGCACATTTAACAAAATCAGGAAACCGTTTTTCACCTTCCATTCGAATATTCGCGCGCTTAAAAAATTGGATGGGCATTTCAGTACCGATAAGCGCGTATACTGCAGCGTTGGGAATAGACTTCTCACCATCTTCAGTAGAAAGTATAACCTCTTCCTCTTTTATTTCCTTTACGATACTTTTAAGGAGGGGAGTGATTTTCCCTTCAGAAACGAGCCGGTTAAAGGTTGCAATATTGTGCTCTTTAGGACGGGAGAAAGCCTTTTTACGATAGGAGAGCGTTACCCTGTTTCCGGTCTGTGCCAGCGCATTTGCCGCTTCCAGCGCGCTGTCGCCGCCGCCCACAACAAGGATGTCTTTATCAGTATAATCGCCCGGATCAATAAGACGAGTAAAAACCTTCGGCAGTTTTTCTCCCGGCACCCCCAAAGTACGGGCATTGCCTGTTTTACCAATCGCAACTATGACTCGCAGTGCTTTATAGGTACCTTTCGTACTTTTTACCGTGAATCCATCCGGCTCCCTGAGGATCTGCTGCACCATCTCATTTTCCTGAATCGGCAGTTTTTTTTCTGCAAGCACCGCTTTAAGTTCATCAAGTAGACTCTCTTTATTTCCGTCAGAGAACCTGAGAGCGGATTTCATAGGCGGATCAACCGGGGTAACATAAATAGGTTTACCTATGGGGAAGTTGACAATAGTATTCAATTTCTGCGACGATTCTATTATCGTGAATGTATAACCCAGTTCTTGTGCATGTATTCCGGCAGCTATTCCTGAAGGGCCTGCACCGACAATGATTATGTCATACACTCCATCACCGGTTTTTTCACCACGCTGCTTCTGAAAGACCGCGTCTGTCCGCAGCCGCTCAATCAAATCAAATCCCGATTCCGAAGCCAGTTTTATCAGCGGAATACCGGTAAGATCACCGACACAATATAATCCCGGTACAGATGTTTCATAGGTATCCTTTAACTCGGGAAAACGGTCAACAGTACCGGTAGGATTACCTTTCTGCAGCCAGTTGAAATAAAATGTTGGGAACTTCACGATCGGCCACTCCTTTTTATATATAAAAACTGCTTTGGTTAATATATAATATCAGATGAGGTCATGGTGTTTTACACCGTTTGAAAAAAGGCTTACTACTGACCGGTAAAAAGTGGATGGGAGGTGGTGATTAAAAAAAGGTATATATGCGTAATAACCTGTGGCGGGAAAAAAGCAATAAAATATAAAAAGTATGAATAAAATAACGTTCCCCGCTGGGGAACAGCAAAATGGCCTAAGTCGTAGATAGTAAAGGGAAAACAGCTTTTAGCTCTCAGCGCTATTTTCTTTCTTCAGTGCTTTTAATGCCTGGCTTTCGTTCGTGTAATTGGAAATATATTTGACCATTCCCAGAAGTTCCATCAATTCTTCAACCATTACCCTTGCGCCATAGGAGGTACAGTGTGCCTTGTTATCCTTGAGTTTACAAATGAAATCCATTAATACCTGCGTGCCATAGGAGTCGATCATTTCGAGTCCGGTCAGATCGAATATATAGCAGGAGATAGTATCCGAAAATAACGAAGGGTTAAAGGAGGAGATATCGTTTGTAGCGACCATTCTCCCGGTCAGGTTAATATGGCATATGTCATTTTTAATCTGATGTACGCAGAGAAATTTAGTACTTTGCCCTGATGCTATATTTTCCCAGAATGATTCCTGTGACAGTTCAAATTCTAGATCGGTTGAAAAGATGGGGAGTATTTTGTCAAGTTTCATCGAGGTGAAATTGTCACGGCATTTCTGAGAAACATTTACAAGCCATAAAGAACCTTTATTTTTTATAATATTGTTTCTAAGTCTGATGATTAAGCCTATTCCAGAGCTGTAAAGATAGTTTGTCTCGATAAAGTCTATTACCACTTTAAGATTATTCCCTTGCAGGTTTTTGAGTATCTGTTCTTCCACACGTTGATAGTTGTCCATATTAAGGCTGGATGGGAGTGTGACCCATAGATAGTTCAATTTGTTTTCGATGTGTACGTTAACGGGATGTGACATAGGTGTTATCCTTCACTTGTTATTTCGCCGTTTTTGTCGATTCGGTATGTTTTAGCTGTTACGCGATGGTTGATTATTTTTCGTCTACCATACATTTCAAGTATAGTGCCGGGAAAAATGTCGCCGGTTACTCTTACGAAGCCGTCATAGCTGGAAGGGCTTTTAATCGTTTCAGTTACCGAATCAATTTGTTCCTGGACACGTTTCAATTTCAGGTTCATTACGTTGTATGTATCAACCCATTTTTTCAACTCAGCCTTCTGCCGGTCGGTGATCAGGTTACCCGCACTTTTAAATATAGCGGCTTTGGTAGAGACCTGTTTTTTAACCGGTCGCAGCTCGGCCATTACTTTTTCCTTCAATTCCTTATACTCTTTCAGTTTTGCCTGTGCCTCATCTTTTTTCGTATCAAAGAGAATGATTTTTGTGTCAATACCTTTGGAATTGCCGATCTGGGTTGCAAAAATACAACTGGACAATTTTATTTTTCCGCCGACAAGATTTGATTGCGGCTGCACAGCTTCAAAGATATCACACTGACACTCACAGTGGAGGCAATGCCGTTCGATAACAATTTTGCCTTCAGTTTCAAGTGTTGCCTCCTGAGCAAAAAGTACTTCAATACCGGATTTTCCATAGATAAAAGCATCACTTTTTCCCAATACACCCTTTTTAATGGTAACGGTGCCGTTACGTGATTTTACCGAGGCGGATTCTACAACGCCCTGAATCTCAATATTACCTTCGGCTTCAATAGTAAATCCCGGTTTTACATTACCTTTTATCGTTAAGTCGCCGGCGTACTTAATATTTCCAACACTGAAATCAACGTTTTTTTCGATAACCAACTGATCAGAAATAGTGAGCAGGGATCCCTCAGTCTTCAGGAGGCCGGTTTTTGAAGCGACTAACGCAAGATCCTTTTCTGCAAGAGATGTATTGCTTCCCCGGGGCAGGTCAATATCATTACCGGGTTTACTTGGAATGATTTCACCGGTAACTCGTTTTCCTGGTTTGCCATTGGTAGGAGGGATTTTACGGGCAAGCACCTGTCCCTCTTTCACCTGTGTAAACGTATGGACTTCACGGAAATCCGCACTACCGTCACGCCGTGTTTCCGGGCGTAATGTTTTCCCCAGATCAATTTCATATTTGATCTGTGCATCTTGCCCATCAACCGGTTCTATGCTCTTTGCTATGACAACCTCTTTATCATACAGGTTATCTTCGATTGTTTTTTTGATATTCTCCTCAAGCAAACCGAACCTGATCCCTTTTCGTTTAAGACAGTAAGCTGTCATTGAATGGGTAAGGGCAATACCGGCAGTGTGAAATGCAGGATCTATTTTCATGCTTGCACTGGTATCGGAGACAGCTACCGAGATGAATTTCTCAACGGCCTGCTCGTAGTACTCAAACAAAGGACCTATCTTTTCCGGGACACCGCGTGCGTGGTTTACCACTTTTTCAATCTGATTCCTGTCATAGTTGGTGACCTGTGCTTTTTCCAATACGGCAAAAATATTTTCACAGGAGATCCTGCCCTTTTTCTCACGGGGAATCTTCAAATATACACCATCAACACGGTCTTCAACGGGGAGAAACTGTACAAGCGGGTTTTGCATGCGAACCGAAAACTCCAAATCTACTATTTACTATAAATGATTTCTTTCATTGCTTAAATTGTATGGCTTTTTTGAATAAAAATCCAGTGAAATTTTACTAAAATTCATAATTTCCAGTATCTAGGGTATATGTGTTTAAATACAGTTGTGTTCGCCTTAAACAGGACGATTTGTGTATGTTTGGTTTTGCAAATGTATTACATTCTCTCTAAAATACTTCACTAGTTTATGGGTTTTGTACAGTATGGTTTTAAAACAGGAGAAAAAGCATCTTTTTTCTAAATGGCATAGATTTTGCGTCTTTAATTAACACATATACATTTGGTATTAAGAAAAGGTTATATTTATTATTTACACCTTCACCACAAGCCATTTTAAAACAGGGGGCTCTACTTGGCTCAGGAATATTATGAGACAAAAGATCTTGCCGATTTCCCGAACATCGGTGAGTATGCGCCTGAAGAGGGAGAGAAATATTTTGAATATTACGCGAAAGCCACCGGGGCTGGAAAACTCACTGAACGTGAGAAAGCACTGATTGCACTTGCAGTATCACACACCGAAACATGTCCCTACTGCATTGACGCGTATACGAATAAATGCCTGTCCCTTGGCGTTTCAAATGATGAGATGATGGAGGCGGTACACGTCGGCGCTGCTATGAAAGCCGGTGTTGTTCTTGCCCATTCAACCCAGATGAGGAAGATAATTAAGAAAAAAGAGATGTGATCAGGATAGCCGGGATAGAAGGATGAACAGGATGAAAAAGGAACAAAAAATAATAAAGCAAAAAAAAGAATTATGTATAAAGATACCCTATACGGTATACTTTTTTTATGACTTAGTGTTTGCGTAGCAGTAGTTTTTAAATAAATTCTTTGGAAACTATAATCTACTTTATTTTTCTTAGTGTCTTTGTGCCTTCGTGGCAAAAGATTTCTCTAGGATCTTCAATATGAATCCTACAGAGCAAATAAAGGTTTTAACAAACGCGAATGAGGTTACCCGATTTTCGGAAAAGCTGAAAACGTCCAATGTATATCCACTGCGTTCTACCATGATTGATATACTCCAGGTAAACGTTGGAAAAAGGTGTAATATGTCGTGTAAACACTGCCATGTTGAAGCCGGGCCTGATAGAACCGAAGTAATGCCGAAGCGAATATTCGGAAAATGTCTTGAGATACTTGAAAATTCCGATGTTTCAACAATTGATATCACGGGTGGTTCACCTGAGATGAATCCAAACCTCGAATGGTTTATAAACGAAGCATCCCGATTGAACAGAAGGCTGATTATACGTTCCAACCTTGTCATATTAACCGAAGAACCATACAAACATTTTATTGATGTCTATACCGACAATCGGGTAGAACTGGTCGCCTCTCTTCCTGACTACAGGATGTCCAAATCCGACAAACAGCGAGGTGTAGACAGTTTCAACAAATCAATTAACATTATCAGAATCCTTAATGAAAAAGGGTATGGCAAGCCCGGTAGTGATTTGATTCTCAACCTTGTGCACAACCCGGTGGGCGCCTACCTGCCCGGTTCGCAGAATGCACTTGAATTTGAGTATAAACGGGTTCTGGAAAGCGAATATAGTATCAAGTTCAATACCCTTTTCTGCCTGAGCAACTGTCCAGTTGGAAGGTATCTCGAGTTTCTTCTTAGAACAGATAACTTTGATGATTATATGTCCTTATTAGTACAGGCTTTTAATCCGGTAGCCGCGAATAATGTCATGTGCAGGACAACGCTCTCAGTCGGCTGGGATGGTGCCCTGTATGACTGTGATTTCAACCAGATGCTTGAGCTGACGGTCAATCACGGCGTCCCCAACCATATAGACAACTTTGATATGGAAAAGCTGCGTAATCGTGAGATTGTCATTAATAACCACTGCTATGCCTGTACTGCGGGTGCGGGCTCTTCTTGTCAGGGAAGTTTGGAATAATCTAAGTACGCGTGTTCATAAATATGCTGACGTTTTTTAATCGTCATCGTCCCTCCTCCTCGGTCAAAGCAAGTGCCACTGGCACTTTGCCTTCCTCCTCGGCTCTTTTTTTTTCAGGACGACGGACGAGTACGAGGACGAGGAGGATAATACGTCATAGTATTTTCGAACAGAAGTGTATAGAAATATATTCAGGCAGTTAAGTAAATAATCTTTACCCGACGACACTCCGAATCTCATCAACATTCGTAATACCATCGACTACAAGCTTAACAGCTTCTTCTTTCAGAGTATTCATACCTTGTTCTAAGGCAACATTTCTTATTTTCTGCGTTGATGCCTTTTGTGTTGTTAATTCCTGAATCTCGGGGCTGACTTCCATGACTTCAAAAACACCTGTTCTTCCCCTAAAACCAGTATTTGAACAATCATTGCAACCGGAACCCTCTATAATTTGGTCAATATTATCTGAATATTGCTTTAAATACGCCATTTCATCCTTTTTAATATCTCTTTGTACTCCACAATTTTTACATACTTTCCTTACTAATCGTTGAGCCATAATTAAATGGACTGTGCTTGCTAAAAGATAAGGTTCTGTCTCCATTTCAAGGAGTCTTATAATAGCGCTTGGAGCATCATTGGTATGAAGCGTAGAAAACACCAGATGGCCTGTCTGAGCCGCCTGAATAGCATATTTTGCTGTTTCCGGGTCCCGTATCTCACCTATCATTATAACGTCAGGATCCTGCCTTAGAAAGGTCCTAACTGCATTTGCAAAGGTATAATCTATCTCTGCATGCATTTGTGTCTGATTTATGCCCTCAATTTGATATTCAATAGGATCCTCAACAGTTGAGATATTTATCTCCGTAGAATAAATATCTTTAAGTGCGGCATAAAGGGTTGTCGTTTTTCCCGATCCCGTCGGTCCTGTAATAAGTATCATACCAAAAGGCTTTCTAATCGCCTGGCGGAAGATATCATAACATTTCTCTCCCATGCCAATTGTTTTTAAATCAAGGGGTTGCTGTGTCTTGTCAAGAAGTCTCAACACAATTTTCTCTCCATAATGAGTGGGTAGGGAAGACACCCGTACATCAATTTTCTTATGTTTTCCTTCTACAACAATTCGTCCATCCTGAGGCCTTCTCTTTTCTGCAATATCCATCTGAGCAAGAATCTTTAATCTTGAAAGAAATTCGTTTTGTTGATGTTTAGGTATGCTCTGCACAGGCTGCAGAACGCCATCTAACCTAAACCTGATTGATAAGGTGCTTTCACCCGGTTCAAGGTGTATATCACTCGCACCAGAGCTAATTGCACGTGAAAAAATGTCATCTACACTTTGGATAACAGGCAATTCTGAGCTATGAATGGATATATTCTTAACAAAAGTTTCAGATTTTTTCTCATCACCAACATCTTTAATCACTTTAGCCTTAAATGTATCTTTTTTATGGAAATTAGCTCCTTCTCTTCTCTGTTCCTCAGTCCATGTAATATCAAGAAGATTGAGATAATCATCATTAGAGACTTTATAAAACAATATTTCCCTTTTTAATAGAAACCGCAATTGTTTATATAATTCCGGCTCAATATCCTTATAGGTGGCAAGAATTTGAATATCTGATGAATATTTTAAAGGTATAACTTCATAATAATAGGCTGTTGCATAATCAATCAGCAATGGATCACCAACCAGATTATCAATATTTAAATTAATCATATACTCTTTAACCACTTTATTTACTCCTTTGTATCCCAGTATAACTCTAAGCTTACTGTATTGCTGTCTATAGAAGGTAGGTCTTTAGAAATTGAGTTTTCAAGACATACACTGAAATATCTTAATCCACTACTCTTGTCTTTATATACGCAGGTTTGACTGCTCTCCCAAACAGGATATCTTCCTACGCGATCACTTTTCACAATAGTAAAATCCTTTAAATAGCCGTCAAGAATTATTGGTTTATTATCAATCACTAATTTGCTGTCCTTACACTCAATTATTGTACTATCGTTTTCACTATTTATAAACAACCATTTCTGTTGTTCTGAACAGATTATTTCCATATTATCTCTAAAAAGAGAGTGAACTTTGTTATACACTATCCATGCCAGATTATCTGCATGCTGTTGATGGCTATAACTTGACCAGGTACGGACAATGGTAAGATACCCCATATACATAACACCAAGTACAATTGTTCCAATTGCAAACGCTGTTATAACCTCTACTAATGTATGCCCGGATAACACTTTTATATGATACTTAGTATTCATACCTTTTTATATTAATTTATTGGGTAAATACAATACCTTTTATTTTAGCGATTTTATTTTTCTTCCTATTTACAGAAAGCTCCCATGATGTTAAAACAGAGTCCTTTTCATAATCACAAACTACCATATAAATAATGTTTCCTACTTTAATTTCACGATTCTCTTCGGGTAGCATATGATTTTTATAAATAACATCACATTCCCCTTTAAGAAGGGTATATGCCACTTGTAGATCTTTTGATTTTGTACTGAATGCAATCTTACTGCTAAAGGTCATTAAAGGTAATAATATTACAATAAAAATTGCCAAACCGACAAGTAACTCGGTCAAGGTGTATCCAGTAATAGAGTGAAAATCCCTGTTAGAAAACATTAACCTTTTCCTTTATTTCATTCAGTATATCAACACCTAACCATTCAGCTGTTCTTCAATAGATAAATATCTGGGCTTACAATTCTCTGGGAAAAGGAGTGGTATAATCATCTCAGAAAGGTCGCACTCCTGTAAGGTCACTTCCATAAGCCATCCATCATAAACACATCCAGGCTTTTCGTATATCAATTTATTAACAGAAACATTCCCTGTTATTCTACCATTAATCGAAATTGAAGAAGGTGAAAATAGGAATCCTTCAATTCTGGTTCTACCTGAAATAATAGCTTTAGGTTGTAAAGAGGATTTAGCAAAGTTATCAACCAATAAGGTACCTGTGATATGAGCGTCATCTTTAATAATTAAAGAGGAGCCGCTTTTTACTTTCTTCCTGCAGAGAAAAGATGATACATACAGGACTGAGGGATATTCTACTTTTGATTTATTTGAAACTATCAACGATTCTGCGCATGCAATATTTAATCGAAGATTTACCTTATCCATAACCTTTACATTTCCAAAGCAAATAATACTGCCGAACTTTAAACGAGCTTTATCTGTCAGGTATGAATCACCTGTTACATACGCCTTTATATTTTTTATTTCAGCATTCTTTCTCACTATTAAATCACCATCAATCCATAGCAAGAAACGAAATATTCAGTATCAGGGAATCACCATTGAATTTTCAAGAATCGC